>CAYLYE010000021.1:0-41966 GCA_964387325.1 uncultured Planctomycetaceae bacterium | reverse complement strand
CTGATAGACATGGAAGGCGTTCAGCAGACCGACGGTAAAACTGCTCGACGAGGCGAGCCCCGACCCTTCGGCCGGAATGTCGGAGAGCATAGTCACCTCGACGCCGCCGGTTACGCCGGTGAGCCGCATCGCCTCGCGGACCAACTCGTGCTCGATCATGTCGACCCGATCGACGATCTCTTTACGCGAATAGTTCACGTAGATTTTGTCGTCGTACCGGGCCGTTACGATCACCGAGACATACTTGTCGATCGCGGCGCTGACCACGTACCCCTCGTGGAGTTGATAGTAGTCGGGCAGGTCCGAGCCCCCTCCCGCAAAACTCACGCGCAGCGGCGTTTGTGTGATGATCATGGGGCACCTGTCGAAAGCAAGAGGGCTTCACGCTGCGCCGCCTCGTAACTCTCCGGAGTGCCGATGTCGCGCAGGTATCCGTCCATTCGCCAGCCACCAATCCGTCCGACCAGTTGCGGCAGCACCTCGCGTCCCAAGTCGCAAGGCACATCGTGAGGCAATTCATCGAGCAGCGCGGAGGAAGCTACGATCAGGCCAGCAAACGCCAAGTCGCCTCGCGGTTGCTGAGGTTTTTCTTCAAACTCCACGATCGTGTCGTGGTCGTCGAGTTGCACGATGCCACATTCGCACGGTCGCGAAGCGTGGAACAATCCGAGGGTCGCCAGGTGATCGCGACGACGGTGCGAATCGAGTAAGTGACTCAGATCGACGTTCGTCAGGTTATCGGCATAGAGGACGAAGAAGTCTTCGTCGCGATCGATGAACGATCGGTTCGCGCGAAGTGTCCCGGCACTGCCGAGCAGGGTGGGCTCGTAAACGAGATGCATGTCGAGCGGTCCGCGATAGCAGGCCACGTGCTCGACGAGTTGCTCGTGCAAATAGTGGCTGTTGATGAGCACGTCGGTCACGCCATGCGTCGCGAGTAAATCGCACCACCAGTCGAGGAGCGGCCGGCCCGCGATCGGCACCAAACACTTGGGCATCCGTAGCGTGAGGGGGCGCAATCGTGTTCCACAGCCGGCGGCCAGTAAGAATGCTTTCATGAGTTAGCCCTTGACCTCGCACACGACGTTGAGGTGACGCATGTGACGCTGCGCGTATTGCAACACGTCCTCGACCTGCTCTTGATCTTGGAGCCATGACAGATATTCACGGACGCTATCTTCGGCCGTGCGACGCGGAGTCCAACCAAGGGCTTGCAGTCGGCGAATGTCGCTGTGGATGTGTCGCGTATCGCCGAATCGAAAGAGCCCCGGCAGTGAGGGCTCGAGGGGCTTGTTGAACACGCGCGCGGCGAGCTGTGCAAACTCGATCACGGTATAGGCGCGGCCACCGCCGACGTTGAACATCTGGCCGTCGGCACGCGGATCTTCGAGCACGAGCATGTTCGCGTCGACCACATCATGAATGTTGACGAAGTCGCGCTGTTGCAGACCATCTTCGTACACGAGCGGTGGCTGATCGAAATGCAAACTTAAGCAAAAGATGCGACACGCGCCACTGTAGGCGTTGTACAGTGACTGTCGCGGGCCTTGTACGATCGAGTACCGCATCGCGACCGTCGGCATGTCGTAGCGGCGTCCGAGGGCCAGCGCCACCATTTCTTGCGAATATTTCGAGAGCGCGTAGGCATTCTGCGGGTTGACATGCGATTCGTCGGTGAGTTGCGAGGTGATCGCGCCACCGCACCGAGGGCACGGTGGCTCCCAATCGGCGCGTTCAAGCTGCGCCTTGCTACGCAAGTTGGGATAGACCACGCCATCGTGCGGACAATGGTAGCGACCTTCGCCATATGCGGCCTGCGACGAGGCGACGACGACCTTCTTGACGGCTTCACGCTGCTCGACGAGCACCTCGTACAGCAGGGCTGTGCTTACCGTGTTGACATGCAGAAACGTACTGAAATCGGGCAGATAATCTTGATAGGCCGCCAAATGGAACACGCACTCGGCGCCATGAACCGCCGCGCCGAGCGCGTGGCGATCGAGCACATCGGCCTGAATGAACTCGACCTCGCTTGCAAGATAACCGGGCTTACCGCGTGGATGAATTTTCGGGGTCAACGAGTCGACGACCCGCACGTGATAGCCCCGCGCGAGCAGTGCATCGACCGTATGCGAGCCGATGAACCCGGCCCCTCCCAGCACGACGGCAATTCGAGTGGACATGGTTAGTTCACGCCTTCGTTCTGTGTGCTGATATACGCGACCGATGGGATTGCCGCGGATTCGAGACCAGCCGATTCCTCAGTCGTCACCAAAGGCTCAGCGGTCATCGTCGGTGTGTAACTCGGAATCAGCTCTTGCAGTGCGCGGCGCACGACCTCGGGCGACTCGTCGCAGCGTCGGAGCAATTGTTCGAGCGATCGCTCAACATCCAGCAGCGGCTCCGGAGGATGGTAGGCAGAGAACACTTTGGGGTGAGCTGTCGGCAGGCGATGCTCGTGTTCGTCGTGTAATTCCTCGTACAGTTTTTCGCCTGGACGGATGCCTGTGAAGCGAATCTCGACGTCACGCGCATTTAAGCCGCTAAGTCGAATCAAGTCGCGGGCCAGATCGACAATGCGGACCTGCTGTCCCATGTCGAGCACAAAGATCTCGCCGCCGCGCCCCATCGCGGCAGCCTGCAGCACGAGTTGCGAGGCCTCGGGGATGGTCATGAAGAAACGGCGCATGGCCGGATGGGTGATGCAAACGGGTCCGCCGCGACGAATTTGCTCTTGAAAGATGGGGACAACGCTGCCGTTTGATCCCAGCACGTTGCCAAACCGGACCACCACAAGGCGCGTGGGAGACGACTGCGCGAGGGCATGGATATAGCGTTCGGCCAGTCGTTTGGTGGCTCCCATCACGCTCGTCGGATTCACGGCCTTGTCGGTCGAAATGAGCACGAACCGCTGGGCCGCGTGACGATGGGCTAGATCGGCCACGCATTTCGTGCCGAGCACATTGTTTTTAATCGCCTCGCCCGGGTTCAGCTCCATGAGTGGCACGTGCTTGTGTGCCGCGGCATGAAAAACCGCGTGCGGTCGATATTCAGAGAAGATGCTTTCCATGCGCGAGGTGTCGAGCACGTCGGCCACGCAAGCCCGAATGGGGATTTGTGCAAACGAGGCGAGCAACTCTCGTTCGAGATGGAACAGGCTGTTCTCCCCTTTCTCGACAAGCACGAGTGTTGCAGGGCGAAAACGGAGCACTTGGCGACAGATTTCGCTACCGATACTTCCTCCGGCGCCCGTAACCAGCACGACACGACCCGCGAGCGATTGTCCGATTGCGCCCAGGTCGAGCGTGACTGGCTCGCGACGGAGCAGGTCATTGATGTCGACATCGCGGAGCGGCTGACGGGACTTGCCGCTGAGCAGATCGGCGAGCGTCGGCAGAGCTTTCCAGGTCAAATCCGTGTCATGTGTGCAATCCATCAGAGCGCGCAGCTCGTCGCCCGGTAAATTGCCATCGAGCACAAGGAGTTCTTGAACACCGGCGCGCTCGGCGACATGAATCAGGTCGTCAAAGTGTCCCAACACAGGGATACCGGCCAGATAAGTTCCTACGCGGCTAGCATGACGATCGACAAAACCTACGATGTGGACCTGAGGCCGTAGCTGCCGAAGTACTTGTTGTGCGAGCACGGCGCTGGCGGGATCGGCCCCGACGATCAACACGCGCCGCTCACCCGAGTGCCGCTGCACGAGCCAAGGTTCGTTGCCGAGCCGCCACAGACAGCGAAGCCCGCCAAGTGCCAAACATGTCAGCGCACCGTCCAGCAAAACAATGGCTCGTGAAACGCGATACGCATCGACGATGAACGTGTCGACGGCCCAAATCGTCAGACTCGCGATGAACGTGGCGTTAAAAAGGCTCAGCAAATCGGCGAAGGTCACATAACGCCACGAACCGTGATAACTGCCCGTGGCATAGAACACGGCCAGCTTTAGCAGCGCGACCCAGACGATGCTGCGATAGAGGACTGTAACTGACTCAGCAGGGATGGCGAAGTCGTATCGTAGTGCGAAGGCGGTAGCGTAAACGGCCGCAAATGCGAGCAGATGGACGATCGTTCGCGCGCCTTGGCGGAGCCATATACCCCAGCGTGTGTGTGATCGTGTCGTCGTATTAACCGTCGACGCTGCCGACATCGTAGACAATGAACGAATCATGTGGCCGCCTGCGCTTTCTCGCTCAGTTGAGCGTTAAACGCCGTGGGACAGACCCACACCAAGCCAGCGATCGCTCCGGCCATCACACCCAAGATCAGCGACCGCAGTAAGCTGGGGGCGACCTTTTTGCCCATTTGAGCGGGCGCGATCACGCGAGCTTCGTATCCGCCGTAACTCTGTACGAGTTGCGCATCCTGGACACGTTTGCGCACGTGGTCGAATTGTTCGCGTGTGCGGGTGATGGCCGTGCGGAACTCGTTGTCCTGCAATTGGTAGCGAGTCAATTGACGAGCAGCGGTCATTTCCTGCTCGAAGAACGTATCGAGCGAACGCTCTTCGTCGTGATTATGTTCGAGTTCTTGTTCTAGGTAGGCCAGATAGGTTGCCCCTAGCTCAGGCAACTCGCCGTCGTTGCCATCGTCGGTCTGCGCGATGTCGATTCGCCGGGATGATGTGGCCAACGGCACTGAAAAAAACCGTCGCACCGCATCGATCCGGCGGCGAATCGAGACCATCTGCGGATGGTTTGGTCCGTACTCTTTGGGAAGCCGTTGTTGCTCGATCACGAGTGGCAACAGTTGCGCTGGCAAGCTTACGCTCGTCGTGCTGCCAGGGTCCTCGGGCGCGGCCTTGCTGGCCAACTCATAAACGAGCTGGGCAATCTCTTCGCTGCTCCGCCCTCGGGAGATCGCATCGGTCAGTGACTTACGCTGCAACTCCAACTGCGAGCGACGCAGCAGCAACGCGGCCCGTTGCGACTCGATCTTGACGAGCCGATTTCGCCGAGGGTTCAACTCCTCGGTCCCTTGCCAGAGCATCGGCGAAGATCCACGAAAGGCTTGATAGTCGGCCTCTTGCTTGGCCAATTCGTCACGTAGCACATCGCGCTCCGTGGTCATCAACTGTACGGTGCTGCCGCTGAGATTCTGGAACGTGTCGTGCAGGAACTTCAGGTAGCATTCCAACACAGCATCAATAATCTGCTGACAATCTTCTGCCACGGTCGATCGATAGGTCAGCGTGACGATGTTGTCGCTGTGCGTGCCTAGGTCGCGATGCCCTCGGCGGATGGTTAGCCCTTCGATGATGGTCTCGACATTCGAGCGGCTGTTGTTGTCTCTGAGGCTCTTCAGCTCGTTCAACTGGTGCTCACGAATCGCTTGCTCAATAATCATCGGGCTCTCGATAAGCACGCGATGCACAGCCACGTAGTCATCAAAGTGAGCCGGAGCCATCCCCCCCTCGGCCATCATGTTGGGGCGTTTAGATAAGACAAGCACGTGAGCTTCTGACTCGTACTCGCGCGGTCCGAGTTGCCAGTATGCAACGCCCAGCAGGGTACCGAACAACACGAAGAGCGCAAGCCGCCAGCGCCCCATCCAAGCCGCGCGGAATAATTCTCCCGCCAGCGATGGGTTGTCGTCGTACACGAGGCTATCACTCAGATTGCGGATCACGTTACAGCTGCATGTGTTGTGAAATTTCTTCTGGTGACGTATGCGGTGCGCGAAGCATGACGTAAGCATCCTGGGATGGCGGTTGATCGAAGCGAGTTTGCTGCGATTTAGCGATATTCCGGTAATTGCGGATGTTCTTCTTAATCTTCTTTTTACTCCCATTCAACCTGAATTGACTATATTCACCATTATGTCCATTGCAACACCGTTATGCATGCGTATTTGCTTATGCTTTTGGCCGCCATACCGTTTTTGTCCATCAACCAATTTTGAAGTGTTCGGTCCGAGCACTTACAATGTGTCCCATGAACACCCGCCTACTTGCCTGCTGGCTAACCGTCGTATTTCGCTTGGGGATCGCTGAGCTTGCCCAGGCCGCTCCACCTGATTCGATCGAGTTCAACCGGGATATTCGCCCGATCCTCTCGCAGAACTGCTTTGCCTGTCACGGTTTCGATTCCAAGAAGCGACAGGGCGATTTGCGGCTCGATGAGTCGCAGAGTGCATTGAGATCGCATGATGGTCGGCAAGCGATCAAGCCCGGCAACCTTGAACAAAGCGAGTTGTGGCAGCGGATCATGGCCACCGACGCCGATTTGCAGATGCCGCCCCCAACGAGCCACAAAAAGCTGACCGCTGCTCAAAAAGAATTAATTCGCCGCTGGATCGAGCAAGGGGCGCGCTACGAGAAGCATTGGGCCTTTGAGCCGCCAAGAAAACCGACCTTACCTGTGGTCAAAAACAGCCGTTGGGCACGCAGCGGTATCGACCATTTCATTTTGCAACGGCTGGAGCGTGAAGGTCTGCAGCCGCAGGGCGAGGCGAGTCGCGAGGTCCTAATCCGTCGGGTCGCCTTCGCCCTCACCGGCCTCCCTCCAACGATTGCCGAGGTCGACCGCTATTTGGCCGACAACTCGTCGGACGCCTATGAGCAAATGGTCGACCGCTACCTTTCCTCGCCGGCCTATGGCGAGGAGATGGCGAGACACTGGCTCGACGTCGCCCGGTACGCCGACACGCATGGCCTGCATCTGGACAACGAGCGGCAGATGTGGCCGTACCGCGACTGGGTCGTCAAAGCCTTGAACGACGATCTGCCCTTCGATCAGTTTACGATTTGGCAACTGGCAGGGGATTTGCTACCTAATCCGACGAACGAACAACTCACCGCCACGGGCTTCAATCGCTGTAATGTGACCACAAGCGAAGGGGGCTCGATCGCCGAAGAGTTTCTGTACCGTTACGCTGTTGATCGGACCAGCACACTCATCGAAACGTGGCTGGGCCTCACCGGTGGCTGCGCAGTTTGTCACGATCACAAATACGACCCGCTCTCGATGCGGGAGTTTTACTCGCTGTACGCGTTCTTCTACAGTGCGGCCGACCCCGCGATGGATCGTAACGCTAAAGATACCGAGCCTTTTTTAAAGCTCCCCGCACCAACCGAGCAGCGCGCGCTCCAGTCAGCAATCGACCAAGAGCGTTCGTCGCTACCCCCTTTGCAACGCGCGGCGACGCTCGCCGAGTACGTGGACCCGTCCGTGTACGGTGTCGCTGTCGCCCCACGAGACATTCGCGATGTGCTCGTCGACGATTTTTTTCCGTTTGGCTCGAGTATTCGCAATACGTCGCGAAACGCATCGACCTGGGACGACCGTCCAACGTTTGGCGCCAAGAGCGGCCGTCGCGTTTTGCGTCAGCAAAGCGCATACTTCTTTGAAGATGTGGTGCAGTTCCAACTCGCGTCGGTGGTCGCTCCCTACGGAGGTCAAATCTCGGTCTGGGTGCGACTCGACGAACGCGACACCCCCGACGCGGTCTCGCTGGTGGTCAACTCGAGTGGCAATCGCCGCGTGTGGTGGGGCGCTGCGGAGACCGAAGCACGACTCGTCGGCAATATGGCTAAGAGCGTTCATCGCGGTGCATTGCCTAAGTCGGGCGAGTGGACACAACTGACCTTTTCGCTGGACGAACTTCAAGTCACGCCCGGCCAGCGGATCACTTCGATCGCCTTGCAACAAGTTGGTGGCATTACCTGGTGGGATACACTGTCACTATCGGGCGAGTTGTCTCCGGCGATCGATCCGCTCGCCTCGCTGAGCGCGTGGTGGAATTCGGTCGGCAGCAAGGCGCCGGCCGAAGTGCCCGATGAGTTGCAGAAGATCGTCACGTCTCCGAAAGGAGACCACGCGCCAGAACTGCTGCAGAAACTGCGACATTTTTATTTAGCCCAGGTGGCTCGCCCATACGACGATTCGCTCGATCAGCATCGCCACGACTGGGAGCAAGCCCGCGCAGAGCGAATGGCGATCGAAGATGCGATTGGCGGCACGATGATTTTCCGTGATCTGACGAAACCGCGCGACGCCTACGTAATGCTGCGCGGACAATACGACAAGCCGGGTGACGGTGTCCAGCCGGGCGTGCCTGCCATATTGCCGGCGCTTAAAACGCAATCAACGAGCGATCGGGCGACACGTCTCGACTTGGCTCGTTGGCTCGTCGAGCCTGACCATCCGCTGACGGCGCGCGTGACGGCAAACCGTTTCTGGCAGCAGTTCTTTGGCACGGGGCTGGTCAAAACCAGTTTCGACTTTGGCACCCAGGGGGACCCTCCCAGCCATCCAGAACTGCTCGATTACTTGGGCCATGAGTTCGTGCAGCGAGGCTGGCGGATTAAGGATTTTGTGCGGCTGCTGCTTCAATCGTCGACGTTTCGACAACGCTCGAATGTGACCGACGAGTTGCGACAACGTGACAGCGAAAATCGACTGTACGCGCGCGGGCCGCGCTTTCGGCTCGATGCCGAACCCTTGCGCGACAACGCGCTGGCCGTGAGTGGGTTACTCGAACGGAAAATGGGGGGGCCTGGCGTCAAGAGCTACCAGCCTCCCAACATCTGGGAGCCCGTCGGCTACAGCGACAGTAACACGCGCTATTACCTACAAGATCATGGGTCGGCCTTGTATCGTCGCAGCCTGTATACGTTTCTCAAGCGGACAGCCCCGCCGCCGTTCATGAGCAACTTCGACGCGCCGAATCGGGAACAGTTTTGTACCCGACGCGAACGTAGCAACACGCCGCTGCAAGCCTTGCAGTTGATGAACGACGTGCAGCATTTCGAGGCCGCTCGAGCCCTGGCGGAACGCACGCTTGCCTCAGCCACGAAGACCGACGAGCGGATCACGTTTCTGTATCGCACGCTGCTTGCGCGCGGGCCGACCGTCGAAGAACGTCGACTGATCGCAAAGGCCTACGAGACCCAGTATGCGCTGTTCGCCGCCGACCCGGCCGCGGCCACGCGGACGATCGAAGTGGGCGAGTCCAAACCGCGAGGCGTGGCTCCTGTGGTCGAAACGGCCGCCTGGACATTGATTGCCAACTTACTGCTGAATCTGGACGAGACCATCACACGGAACTGAGTCATTCATGCATCCCGCACTCGAATACGCGCAGCAACTCACCCGCCGGCAGTTCTTCGGCGCGGCCGGTCTGAGCTTAGGTCCGCTCGCCATGGCGCTCGCGCAGCAGCCCGCTGCCCACGCTGCCGAGCGATTGCAGAGTGGTTTGTCGAGCCTGCCGCATTTTAAGCCCAAGGCCAAGGCGCTGATCTATCTGCACATGAACGGCGGCCCGGCTCAAATGGATCTATGGGACTATAAGCCGCAATTGGCCGAGTATTTCGACAAGGATTTGCCCGACAGCGTCCGTCGTGGGCAACGCATCACGACGATGACGAGCGGCCAGTCGCGGCTACCGGTCGCGCCGTCGATGTTTAAGTTCGCCCAGCATGGTAAGTGCGGCACCTGGGTCAGCGAATTGCTTCCACACACCGCCAAGTATGTCGATGACATCGCGGTGGTCCGCACGGTTCACACAAACGCGATCAATCATGACCCGGCCTGCACCTATGTGATGACCGGCAGCGAGGTCCCCGGCAAGCCGAGTCTCGGCTCGTGGTTGTCCTACGGCCTAGGAAGCGAGAGCAACGACTTGCCTGCATTCGTCGTGTTGACTCCGAACTGGAAATCGAAGTCGGCCGCTCAAGCGATCTTCACGCGAATGTGGAGCAGCGGCTTCTTGCCGACTACGTACAGTGGCGTAGCGCTGCGAAGCGTCGGCGACCCGGTGTTGTACATCCAGAACCCGAGCGGCGTCGACGCGCGACACCGCCGCGCCATGCTCGACACACTTGGCCAACTCAACGAACGGACACTGAGCGAATACGGCGACCCGGAAATTCGCACCCGGATCGCCCAGTACGAGATGGCGTTTCGCATGCAGTCGAGCGTGCCGAAACTGGTTGACGTTACGAACGAGAGTGCGGCGACGATCGAGGCGTATGGCCCGGACGTGACCAAGCCCGGCACGTTCGCGTCGAGCGCGCTACTCGCCCGACGGATGATCGAGCGTGGCGTGCGAGTCGTTCAGGTTTTGCATCGCGGCTGGGATCAGCATGGCAATCTGCCCAGCGATTTGCGATTGCAGTGTGAAGATACCGATCGCCCGATCGGCGCGCTGCTGGGTGACCTCCGGCGGCTCGGTCTGCTCGACGAAACACTCGTTGTCTGGGGAGGCGAGTTCGGCCGCACAGTGTACTCACAAGGAACGCTGAGCAAAACCAACTACGGTCGCGACCACCATCCACGCAACTTCTGCATGTGGCTCGCCGGCGGCGGCATTCGCGGCGGCACGGTGTATGGACAAACCGACGATTTCAGCTACAACGTCGTCGAGAACCCGGCCCATATCAACGACATCAACGCGACCATCTTGCACTGCCTGGGCATCGATCACGAACGGTTTTCGTACATGTTTCAAGGACTCGATCAACGGTTAACCGGTGTCGAGCCGCAACGTGTGATCAAAGAAGTGCTCGCCTAGCACCCGCTCATAACTTCGCCTTTCACCTCCACAGGATAACGCATCATGAAGCCCGTCACGCTCGCTAGTCTCGTTTGGCTCACGCTCGCCGCCTCGCTGGCCAGCGCCCAGGATGGTTGGGTTGAACTCTTTAACGGCCGCGACCTGTCGAACTGGATCAACGTGAATGGCGCGCCCGAGACTTGGAGCGTCGGCGACGACGTCGTCCGTTGCACTGGCAAACCCACCGGAGCGATGCGCACGCCACGGATGTACGAGAACTTCGAACTCGAAGTCGAATGGCGACACCTCAGCCCGGGAGGTAATGCTGGCGTGTTCGTCTGGGGTACGCCGATCGCCGCACCAGGAGTACCGTTTCTTCGCGGTATTGAGGTGCAGGTGCTCGACAACGGCTTCAATGTCAAAGGAAAGAACGAATGGTACACCACGCACGGAGACGTGTTTCCGATTCATGGCGCGACGATGAAACCCATGCACCAGGGGAAGGGTATGCGTTGCTTTCCGAGCGAAGAACGCAGCAAGCCATCGCCCGAGTGGAACCATTATCGCATTGTGGCCAACAACGGCTCGATCCGTCTGAGTGTCAACGGCAAAGAAGTATCTGGCGGCGACGAATGTGTCTACCGCAAAGGTTACTTGGCATTGGAAAGCGAGGGCGCGCCAACCGAGTGGCGCAAGCTGCGTATCAAGGAACTCCCCTCGACGAATGCGAACGGAGAAGAGGTCGCCCCCGAGGATGAAGGCTGGCGCTCGATTTACAACGGCGTCGACTTGAGCGGCTGGAAGAGCGACACCTCGGCCAGCTCGACCAGTTGGACCGTGGGTGACTGGCAGTTGAAAGGCGCCGCGGGAGACGTGGCTCTCTGGAGCGACGCAACCTACGGCGACTTTGAACTGCTGTTCGACTGCAACCCTGCCAAGCCGAGTGGCGACGCGGCTACCGTCCCTTCTCTGCTCATCGGCTCGGCCGCAGGCAATCAGGCGATTCCGCTCGACAGTCCAACGGGCAAGTGGACTCGCTACACGATTCGTGTCCGCGGCAAGAGCGTGACCGTGACTCCACTCGGAGGCGAAGCCAAGACAGTCTCGCTCGCCGACAACGTTTCCGCGCAGCGTGCCATCGGCTGGCGAGCCGGGACAGCTGCGGTCTCACTGGCCAACATTAACGTGCGCAAGTAGCGAGTAACGCTGTCGTCATCAACGAATCGCGCCCGATTCCAGATACGCCAGCAGATCGTTGATCTCGGCAAGCGTGAAGGAGTCGAGCAGATTCTGCGGCATGGGCGAGGTATCGAGGATGCGAGACTCCTCGATCTCGCGTTTGCCGATCTCAACCGACTGGCTGGGATGTAAAGGATCGGTGTTCAATTTCAGTACCGGCTTGCGGAAGTCTCCCTCGCTGACAATCCGTCCTGTATGAATGACACCGGAGGTGGTAACGACTTGCACGTTGCGGTAGTTCTCGGCCACCGCCAGCGACGGTGTCAGAATCGATTCGAGCATGTCACGGCGGCTAAAGCGTCGGGCCACGAACGTCAGGTCAGGGCCAACCGCGGGGCCGTTCGCGCCACTGCGATGGCAACGACTACACAAAGCGGCACGAAACACGACCGCACCCCGCTCGACGTTCCCGGCGCTCGCTCCCGAGGCAGACAATGTCGTCAAATCGGCTAAGGTCCAACGCTGCACAATAGGTCGTGGCGGCTCCAAGGGCTCGTCTTGAACTGGTGGCGGTTCGAGCACGTCGGCCAGTTCGGTCTGGTCTTGTGGAGTCAGAGTCGCGAGAAAGTTCTTGCGTAACTGATCGGCGATGGTGGGCATTCCCTGACCGCCAACCATGTGACGCGTGTCATGCAGTGTCGTGAGAAATTGTCGCCGCGAATTCGTCGTCATTCCCGCCGTTTGGTGGCGGAGCGCGAATAGTCCCGCGAGTCGGTCTTCCTGCACCGTACTGGCGAGCAACGTGGTGACGACGAGCGTCACCGCCTCGGCCGATTGCAAGTCGCCGAGCAAATAGGCGATGCGTCGCCGCAACTCGTCGCTCGCGCCAAACTGCCCAACGCGCAGCGGAGCGCCGAGCGGCGGCGCCAAGCGAATCAACTGCGCCACAATGACCGATCGCTGCGACTCGATCGCTTTCGGGTCGATTGTCCAAAGCTGCTGATAAAGATAAACGAGCGACAGGGCCTGGGTGACATCGAGATCGACCGGAGTTTGTCGTTGCAAGAACTGCACGATCGAGCCAATGTGTGTCGCGTCTCGCAGTTGCATGACGCTCAACGCGAGCGTGAATTGCTCGGTCCGCAACTCATCGCCGGTCGCCTCTTCGCCGATCTTGGCGAGTGCTCGTGGTAGCCACTTTGCTGGCGATTGCTGTTCGATCGCGATCCGCGCGGCATGTCGTATGACCGGATCGGCACTCCCCAAGTAAGGCCATGCAGAGTCGATCGCTTGGGCGTCTTCACGACCGTGAAACGAGTCCAGCATCTGGAGCGTGCGACGTTGGTCGACAGCGTCTTGAGCCGATACTTGCTCAAAGGGTTCGGTCGAGTCGTTGGTCGGTGCCGCTCCCGTGAAGCTGACACGATATAACGTCGACTGCGTCTTGCGTCCGCCGGTGATCAAGTACAACGCACCGTCGGGTCCTGCGGCCAGATCGGTGACGTTGAGCGGCTGTCCTTGCAGAAATAATTCGAGCGCGCTGCGATAGCGCGCCCCGCGCGGCGATAGATGCAGCGCCAACACGCGGCCGTAAGACCAGTCGAGCACGAACAAGGCGTCTCGATACGGCTGGGGAAACTTCAGGTTGTAACCAAACATCACGGCCGTCGGCGAGCCGCGTCCGACATCCATCAATCGCGGGCCATTGCCCGGATGGTCAGGAAAGTTCGGCGGCCATGAGCCCGTCGCGTCACGATAGCCGTAGTCCGCCCCCGACACGAGTTGCACCATCCGCGTGGGACGGTACCAAGGGGTCCCCATGTCGTACTCGTTGTCGGCATCGTAGGTGAAGACATCGCCGACGCGATTGACCGCCACGCCATACGGATTACGCAACCCGGAACAGATCAACTCGCCGTTTTGGCCATTGCGATCGAAGTGCATTAAAAAACCTTCGCGCCGCGGGGCCACCCTGCGCGACTCACGCAGCGGCGAGGTCCGTTCACGTAGCGAGAACTCAGGTGCGGAGACCGAATCTCCAAAAATGGCATACAGCCCGTCGTGGTTGTCCTGCGTGAGGTCATTGCGTCCGTGACCGGTTTTTCCGGCGAATTCATGAATCTTTTTCAATTCGCTGACTTGCCCTGTAGCGTCTAACCGCAGTTGATAATGGGCCAGCGAGTTATTAGCGCTCGCATAGAGTCGATCGTTCGCGAAGACGAGACCGCGAACCTCTTTTAATTCCGCCGCGAGCGGCTCGACTTTCGTCACTCGGGCTCGCTGCTCATCGAGCGTCATGCGGAGCAACCCCGCGTCTTCGCGCGAGATGACTGCTCGACCTTGAGGATCAAACGCCAGTGAAATCCACGAACCTTCGTCACTTTGAGCGACTCGGACCGGCGTGATTTCAAAGCCCGGCACGGTCCACAATCGTGCCGGCCGCGCAGCCTTTGCATCGATCGACTGCTTCCATTGCTCATAATCTTCCAGCGGCGAGACAATCGCCGCTCGGCGGTCGAGTCCCCACAACTCACCTCGCACCGGGCCCAAGGACTTCGCGCCACTCCATGACTCATCGCTGTGAAGTACGCGCTTCGAGCCATCTTTGTTGAGGATCGTCAATGTCAGTGCTACCGCCAGCGGCCCGCGCGTAGGTCGGCCTTCGATCGTCACTCGATTCACTCCGCGACGCAACGACCGCGTAACATCAAGTTGCTGTGTCGGCGCATGGGGCTCGACGTATAAGACCGGTTCGTTGATAACGACTTGGGCATGACAACCATCGGCGGCGAATCGAAGCTCGGCCGTCTGTATCGATTGCTCCAGATTCAGTTCGATCGAGGATTGAAAGCGATTCAATGTGGGTGCCCTGGGGACGATCCATTGAGGTCCATCCGCCAACGTCTTCGATGCGACAAGCGACATGAAAGAGAGCAGCAAGCTGAGTCGCGCAAGGCGACGCCGGTTGATTACATACATAAGGGCTTCGTCGAACGTCGAAAGGAAAGTGAGCGGAGAGTGAATGTATCGCATGATTATGGCGATTCGATTCGCTCACAGCGAGGCTTTTGCCCAGAATTCACACGGGTAAAGCTGTGCCATCGGTGCCACGCTGTCGCGCGGCCTCGTAGAGCACGACCGCCAACGCCACGGCCGCGTTAAGACTTTCGACCGGAGCGTGCATCGGAATGCGAATATGCTCACCGGCTGCGGCAATCTCGCTGGCGCTGAGCCCGCCCGACTCAGGTCCCAAAATGACGGCGCGTGGCTGACGCCAGTCGACCGAGGTGTGAGTTTGAGTCGCATGCAGGTCGGTACTCACCGTTTGAATACCGCGAGCGGCACACCACGCCAGCGCGTCGGAGAAAGGCACGTCGGTCCACATTGGCAGGCGGAAGTGCGATCCCATACCGCCACGCAATGCCTTGGGAGCGAACATGTCGACCGACCCGACGGTCGCGATCAGGCCACTGGCGCCCGCCGCCTCGGCGACGCGCACGAGGGCTCCGGCGTTTGAGGGATTGTTGAGTCGATGCGCGATCACGATCAGAGGCGCTGCGCCGAGGCGCTCGGTCAGAAAGTCAGAACCGGTTCGCGGACGTTGCGCCAGAATGATCACCCCTTGCGAGGTTTTTGTGTCGGCGGCTGCATCCAACATCGACTCTTTAACTTCGACCGGGGTGCAACCGCGTCCCGCACATTCGACGAGCATTTGTTCGCCTCGTGGCTGTCGCAGTAGCTTGGGCGAGTAGAGGACCGAGTCGAGCGTCAAGGCTCGCAGCGCCTCTTCGCCCAGCCGAACCCCTTCGACAAAGATCAACTCCGGTGTCTTGCCGTCGCGGACGCTTTTAGCGCGCTGCACGATGCTTTTTTGAGATTCACTCATATGAACCTGAGTGCTTTGATCATGGGGCGTTGTCGGCGATCAACCGTACCACGGGTGCATCGAGTAACGCACGCAGGCGTTTCGTGGCGGAGTCGTCCGTCACATCCAACAGCAGATCGCTGACACCGGAGCCATACTGGCCACGATTCTTACGAAACGTCAGCGAGGCCGTTATCGACTCGCCTTGCGGACGAAACCCAGTCCCGGCCGCAACGATACGCACCGATTGCCCGACCTTAAACTGCCCAGCTTGCGACCAATGCGTACCGAACACCATCAAGTGTGCTTGCTTGCCGTTAATGCTTTCGAGCCGACCTGCGATTCCTTGTGAGGCAATTTCTCGTTGCAGACGATCAGCCTCTTGCTTTTTGATCGCGTCGAGACTGGCGTCATCACTCACGAGCACCACGACGCGCTCCTGTGCTTGCTGCCGCCAGGTGAGATAGATCCGATCGTTGATAGCAAGCGACGCACGGTTGACCTGCTGGCCATTTCTCCACACGCGACACTCGGGGGCAAGCACGAACGCTCGCGGCACTTGCTCAAAGATCTGATCGCCCGCCATGACTCGCGCAAAGAACTTTTGGCCCTCGACGCTTTGCACCTGCCAGTAATGACCGTGTCCTTTCATCTGACAGATCTCGTCTTGAAAGTGAACTAGGTAACCGCGACGCTGCTGGCCATCGGGATTGAAGAACATGTTCACCCGCTCGCCGACGAGCAATTCATCAGGGCGCACACCGTAGTTGAGGTAGCGATAGGTGGTACACCAAGGAAGGACGCGGACTTTCCATGTTTCGGTCAGGTCTTCGCGGCTCACCTCGGCTTCCCAGGTCTGCGGATCAAATCGCTGCCAGATGAACCAACCGCGAGACAAGCCCACACTGGTCCCTGGTGCGCCGAACTGCCGTGGATGTATGGCCACATCGGCTTGAAAATTGGCGATGCGCAGTCGAGCACGATCCAAATCGGACGCAGAGAGTTGACCTGCGATCCGATCGCGTCGTTCGAGCAACTCCTTGGCCTTGGCCGCGCCGAAGATGTGCTCCTGATTCTCATGTGCGGATGCGAGGCTATAGAGTACGAACGCCTCGAATGGGTTTTTCTCAAAACCTTGGCCAGACTCGTAGAGTTGTCCCAGGTTGAACTGGCAACGAGGCTGTCCTTGTTCGGCACCGAGACGGAACCAGCGTGCGGCCTCGCCGTAATCACGTTCGACACCGTGGCCATAGTTGTAGTCGAGTCCTAAGTTGTGCTGGGCAACTCGATCCCCCTGCAACGCACCCTTGCGGAACCAGCGAATCGACTCGGCCCAATCTTGCGGCACGCCAAAGCCATGCGAGTAGATCGAGCCCAAGCTGACATACGCCTTGCCATAGTCGCGCTCGGCAGCTTTGAGAAACCACTGCCGCGCGAGTTCGTCGTTTCGTTCAACACCGACGCCCCCCGCATAACGTCGGGCGACCTCATATTGAGCCGCGGCGTCCCCTTGTTCGGCCTTTACGCGCAGATCGTCCAGCTCGTCTGAGCGTAGTTGCAGCCCTCCCGCGAGTAGCAGAGCAAAAAACATGGCCACTCTAATCGATTGAGAAGCGAGGTGCGAGCGAACTATCATGGCGATACTTTATCGAGATAGAGCAAACGATTGTTCCTGTGTTCATACCATGAACACGCCGCGGAGCTACGTCAAGCACATTACTTCCGGCGATGCCACAGATGACTCGTAGGTACTCTAGTGAAGCTCTGCGGGTTATCAGCCCATCGGCAAACTCACCGCGTCTTAACACACTCGCCGGACCCTTACGATTCGCACCCCGTCTCGGGTGGTCGGCTGAATATACGGCTCGTATCGGTCGATGGGACTATCTGTTGGCTGATGGCCTCCCCTCGAAAATCGCAGCTACGGAATCTGTTGACCACGATGAGCGTCGATCTCTCGCGACTAGATTTGCTCAAGGAACTTGAAACCCGGCAGGACGATGTGCTTCAGCAGCTCATCGCGCTGGAAAAACAAGTCGAGCTAGTTCTCGCCGAGTACGCTCCGTCTGTCAGCAGGTCTGTGCCGATCCCAGGGTCGAGACTGGCCACGTCGGGCACCGAGGCCGCGCGAGCGTTGCAGAATTAACACGCCCGGCCTCGGTGCAAAGCCGCCCCATGCGAACGATCATCACCGGAGCTTCAAGCGGGATCGGTCGCGAGTTGGCCACAGTCATGGCGGCCGACTCGTGTGAGTTGATTCTCAACGCACGCCGTGGCGATACGCTCGCACAGCTTGAACAACAACTCGGCTCGGGCGTTACTTACATTGCAGGTGACATTACCGAGCCAAGCGTGCGCGAACGACTCATCGATCACGCGGGCAAACGCTGGGGCACGCTCGATGTGCTCGTCAACAACGCGGGGGTCGGAGCGCTTGGTCGTTTCGATACCTCAAGCCTCAGTACGTTGCGTCGTGTGATGGAAGTGAACTTCTTCGCCGCGGTCGAACTGACTCGCCTTGCACTCCCCTTGCTACGCAAAGGTTCACGGCCGACAATCGTCAACATCAGCTCGATCCTCGGCCATCGTGGAGTGCCCCGCAGCAGCGAATACTGCGCGAGCAAATTTGCTCTCCAAGGGTTCAGTGAAGCGTTGCGGGCAGAACTGGCACGCGACGGCTTGCATGTGCTCGTGGTCAGCCCCGGCACGACCGATACCGACTTCTTTGATCATGTGGTCGAGCAGTCTGGCAAGACCCAATGGGCTCAGCAGCGTGGGGTACCGGTCGCGCGCGTTGCCACCGCCACCTGGCGAGCCATCAAGCGGCGACGACACGAGATCGTGCCGAACTTACGCGGCCAATGGCTTGTGTGGCTCAATCGACTTTGCCCTTGGGGGGTCGACAAACTGCTCGAACGATACGGTTAAGCGCCCAGGGTGTGATTGGCAGAGCTATTCCGCGCCAAACACAAAGACGGTGGCGTATTGATACGTTTGTCCAGGACGCAGAATCGTCGAAGGGAATTTCGCGTGATTCACACTGTCAGGGTAGTGCTGCGTTTCGAGGCACATCGCGCTGCGCTGTGGATACACACGCCCCGCTTTGCCTACTTGCCCTTTCAGGAAATTGCCCGAGTAAAGCTGAATCGCCGGTTGATTCGCGAGTACGGCCATCGTGCGTCCCGAGGCGGGGTCACGTAGTCGCGCGGCCAAGGTCGGTGCGGCTTGGCGATCACGTAGGACAAAATTGTGGTCGTAACCAAGCGCTGCCGTGCTGGTCAGTTGATCGATCCGGGCGCCGAGTCGCGTCCGCTTGGTAAAATCGAGCGGCGTGCCCATCACGCTGGCGATTTCGCCGTTCGGGATCAGCGTGTCGTCGGTGGGGGTGTAGCGGTCGGCCGCTAATTCGAGTTCATGGTCCAAGACGGTCGCCGCACCCGCGCCGCCAAGATTGAAATAAGTGTGGTTGGTCAAGTTGACCGGCGTCGCCTTGTCCGTCTGAGCCCAATAGTCGAGCTTCAGTTCATTGTGGTCGTTGAGCGAATAGGTCACGGCGACTTTCAAGCTGCCAGGGTAACCTTCCTCGCCATCTGGGCTGGTGTAGGTGAACCGAACGCTCCCTTGATCGCTGTTGGCGACGGCCTGCCAAATCACTTTGTCGAGATTACGTTTAACACCGCCATGCAAGTGATTGGGTCCGTTATTCACGGCCAGCTTATATTCCTGCCCATCGAGTGTGAAACGCCCTTTGGCAATTCGATTCGCAACCCGTCCGGTGGTGCATCCAAAGAACTGATTGTCGTCGCTTTCATAGCCCGCTACGGTGTCGAACCCCAGCACAATGTCGGCCGATGTGCCCTGTCGATCGGGCGTCAACAACTGCGTCAGCGTCGCGCCGCGCGTCATGATCTTTGCAACCACGCCATTTTTGTTGCTGAGCGTGTAGAGTTCGACCTTCTGGCCATCGGCGGTGCGGCCAAACTCGCTGGGGCCCGATACCTGCACGGCGGCCGCTGCTTGGTGCGTAAACCCCAGCATGATCAAACTCCCGATCAACAGGGCTCGATAAGTCATCGCAAAGCGCATCATGGTGTCCGTTTCCAAAATTCGGGTGTGCGTTATTCGGATCGTGCAGCAAACTGAATTCGATCAGCGACGATTGTAACAGGCAAATCTTCGGCTGGCAGCGAGATTGCTACGATTTTTAGCTGTCTGAATTCTCCTAGTGGAGGCTTCCCGAGGCCGATAAGATTTCAATAGCAGAGCCTTCGATGGACGACTGCGCGGTGAATGAACCAGGGCGACCATCGGAAGCCCGGTATTTTCAGGCTTCGCGTTGCTCGCCCAAGCCCATGATTGAGGTTCAGGTAATGAAGTTATCAGGCCGATGATCTGAGGTTCGATAGCTGCGCATTCCTCAATCATAAATCACCCGTAGACCAGCCCACGTCTTATGAACACTTCGTCGCCTCGCTCTCTTTCTCCGCCGCCTCGCTATCGGCAGCACCTTGAGCAGTTGCGCGGTCAGTTTCCGCAACCTGTCAGCGATCCGGTCCACGACGCCTACGTCGTGTTCTCGATTCTTCGGGCGCTTAACGAAGTCGACGCACTCAAGTCGCAGACCCCCTTGCTGGGTTCTCCGCGTGAGCCCGACTTCCGCAGCGCCTTGGCCGCGCGACTGGCCGATCAGGGGTTGTCGCTCGAACAGGTCATCCCTGAATTGGTCAAGTGTCTCGAAGGAATGTTCATCTGGGGACATCCACACAGTCAACTCAACGTCATCACCCATCCCACGATCGCCAGCGTGATTGGTGTCGTGCTCAGCAGCACGTTCAATCCCAATCTGTGTAGTGAAGAAAGTGGTCATGGCGTGAGCGCGGCCGAGGCCCGAGCCGCGACCATCGCCGCGCAGCTTGTTGGCTACGATCCGCAACTCGCCTCGGGTGTGTTCACGTTCGGCGGCACAGGTTGCATGCTCTATGGCGTCAAGGTGGGCTTAGAGAAAGCCTGCCCGGGTACCATGAAAAACGGACTCCGAGAGCCAGCCGTAATCTTGTGTTCGATGCAGAGCCATTACTGCGCGTTGAATGTGGCCGGTTGGCTGGGGATTGGACAAGATCAGGTGATTCGCGTTCCCACACATCTCGATAACTCAATTAAACTCGACGAACTAGGCAAGGCGGCGCGCGAAGCACTTCATTCAGGCCAACGAATTGCCGCGTTCATTGCCACGATGGGGACCACCGATGCCTTCGGGCTCGACGATCTGCGCGGCATCTACGAGCTGCGCGAGCAGCTGGTCCGTGAGTTCCAGCTCCCCTACAAGCCACATATTCACGCCGACGCAGTGATTGGCTGGGCTTGGTCAGTATTCAACGACTACGATTTTATTCGCAACGAAATGGGCTTTCGGGGCCGAACGGTTCGCGCGCTGGCCGCGGCCCATCGGCGCGTCAGCGCCTTGTCGCTCGCCGACTCGCTGGCGATCGACTTTCATAAGACCGGCTATGCTCCATACATTTCCTCGCTGGTCCTCTTTCGCAATCGCTCCGACCTCAAATATATCGAACGTCCACGCCAAGCCATGCCCTATCTGTTCCAGTCGGGCGAGCATCATCCGGCAATGTTTACGCTCGAAACGAGCCGTAGTGGATGTGGCCCCATGGCCGCGCTCGCCAACTTGCTGATGTTTGGCAAAGAAGGCCTGCGCACCATGCTGGGGCATGTCGTCGAGATGGCCGAGGTCTTGCGCGAAGGGCTGGAAGCACATCCCGATTTGACCGTGCTCAACGGCGACAATGTCGGTCCCGTCACGTTGTTTCGAGTGTACCCCAGCGGGGTCGACACCTTCAGCGTTAAGGATCGCGAACGCTCCGAAGCGGCGTTTCAGGACAAGCTGCTCGAGTATAACGAGCTGAACCGGCGCGTGTTTCAACGCGTACACTCCGCAGCGCTGCAAGGCCAGGCCGTTGTGTTGTCGATGACCGACTGTTACAGGCATAGCGACTTCGGTCATCCGATCGCAGCGCTCAAGTCGTATGTTCTCTCGCCATTCACCGACGAAGAACATATGCAGTCGATACTGCATGACGTGCTCGCGGCGCGCGACGCCATCCTCGCAGAGCAAGCCAGTGAATCGAAACCGTAACTCGATCGGTTGTACGACCGTGAATCCCTTGTCAGACTCTACGAGGTTCGATAGAGTGATGCGTGGCGGGCTGCTCTGCAACTCGCCAAGACCTCGAGGCCGACGGCTGTGAAGGCTCCTTGTGGGAGTATTTCTACGGCGCTGGGAGTCGTATCCTCGAGGTTTTTTCTTGCGCGATTCACTGCGAGAGTGGTCATGCGTTCGTCGTTCAATCCGTTCTACATGCTGCTGACTCTGGTCGGAGCCCTGTTTTGCGTGACCGCATGTGCGTATGGCGTGCTGGCGTTTTTGTCGTTGCGGGGCCCCGCCGAAATCGACGTGCAAAAGTCGAGCTTGCTCGCATTTTTATCGCTTCATGGCGAGAAGCTGCTGCTGGGAGAGGTGCTCATGCTCGCTCTGGCTACGATCGGCGCGATCATGAGCGACCAACGCGCTGCTGCTCCCAAGCCACCCGACGACTCGTCCATCCGCCCCTCGTAACGTGAGTCCTGTCCGACGGAGCATGGCATGACGACTGAATTACACGCTCAGGCGGAGAAACTTCGCGAGCAGATTCGTTATCACGACCGCAAATATTACGTCGAGGCAGCACCCGAGATCAGCGATCGCGAGTACGATCGTTTGATCGACGACCTTAAGCAGCTCGAAGCAATGCACCCCGAGCTGATCACGGCCGATAGTCCCACGCAGCGAGTCGGGGACGCGCCGGTCGAGTATCTCAACCAGGTCGAGCATCGCGTGCCGATGCTCTCGATCGATAACACCTATAATATCGCCGAGCTGCGCAGCTTCGGACAGCGCGTCGCCAAGCTCCTCGATAACGAACCGATCGAATGGGTCGTTGAACTCAAGGTCGACGGCGTCGCCATGTCGCTCACGTATGAGCATGGCGTGCTGACGCGCGGCGTGACACGCGGCAATGGCCGTGTCGGCGATGACGTGACCCATAACGTTCGGACGCTCGATAGCGTTCCGCTCAGGTTGTTGGGAGACGATGTGCCGGCCCTGCTCGACGTGCGAGGCGAAGTTTATATGACCAATTCGGATTTGGTCGAATTCAATGCCGATGAGAGCGCGCGTAACGAGCCCGTATTGGCCAATACTCGCAACGGATCCGCAGGGGCAATCCGGCTACTCGATCCGCGCGAGTGCGCGCGGCGTCGGCTGCGATTCTTTTGTCACGGGGTCGGCAGCACCGTCGGGCTTTCGAGTCATACGCACTGCGATTTTTTGCGCGATATTGCCCGTTGGGGTTTGCCTCGCGCGCCGCTCACCGAGGTGTTCACAAGTTTCGAGTCCGCGCTGGCACACTGCGAGCAGGTCACTGAACACCTGCACGAACTCGACTTCGAGATCGACGGTTTAGTGCTCAAGGTTAATCGATTCGACCAACGCGAACGACTCGGAGCGACATCGAAAGCCCCTCGTTGGGTCGTGGCCTACAAGTTTGAAAAGTACGAAGCGGTCACCAAGTTGCTCGGCATCCGTGTACAGATTGGCAAGACCGGTGCCATCACGCCGGTCGCCGATTTGGAACCCGTCGAATTGGCGCAGACCATGGTCTCGCGCGCGAGTTTGCACAACGCCGAGGAAATTCGCCGCAAAGACGTGCGGGTCGGCGATTATGTCGTGGTCGAAAAGGCAGGCAAGATCATCCCGCATGTCGTACGAGTCGAAAAGCATCGCCGGAGCGAAGCACTAAGTCCGTTCGAGTTCCCCACGCAATGTCCCGAGTGCCAAGAACAATTGGTGCAAGACGAGGGGGGAGTCTACATTCGCTGCCCCAATATGCAGTGTCCGGCGCAATGGAAAGAGCGGCTACGTTATTATGCCAGCCGCAACGCGATGGACATCGAAGGTTTGGGAGACAAGTTGGTCGACCAACTCGTTAGCGAAAAGCTGGTCCTCGGTTACGCCGATCTCTATAAGCTGACGGTCGAACAGCTGACCGCGCTAGAACGGATGGGGCACAAGTCGGCCGACAACTTGGTGCATGAAATTGCCAAGAGCAAGGATCGGGGCCTGATACGGTTGCTCAATGCGCTATCGATCCGCCATGTCGGACAGCGCGTGGCCACCATTCTGGCCGAGCATTTTGGCTCGATCGAGGCTTTGCAGGGGGCATCGGTCGAACAGTTAGGCGAAGTTTCCGAGGTGGGCCCGATTATTGCCCAGAGCGTGTACGATTATCTGCACGGCGAGTTTGGTCAGCAGGTCATATGCGAGTTGCACCAAGCCGGCATCTTGATGACAGCCGAAAAACGAATGGCTGTGAACGGAGCACTCACGGGTAAAACATTGGTCGTCACCGGGACGCTGGAGAAATACACCCGCGACGAGATTCAATCCCTGATCGTGCAACATGGTGGCCGAACGGCAACGAGTGTCTCGAAGAAGACCGACTACGTCGTCGCCGGTCAAGATGCGGGGAGCAAGCTGGAGAAAGCTCAATCGCTCGGAGTGCCGGTGATCAGCGAAGCGGACTTCAAGGGCATGATAGGCGTGGACTGAGCCTTACTCGGCCGCGGAAATGACCACGTCTTTACCAAAGAAACCGGTGGCGAAGTCGATCACCTTGATCGTCACGGCTTTATTCACTTTGGCGACCTCGCGACGAAAATCATCAGGGGTCTCGATCAGGGTGCCATCGACAGATTTGACGAACATGCCCGGCGCGAGCCCAGCCTTGGCAGCGAGGCTGTTGGCCTCGACCTCAGACACGGCCACCGGAGTCACCAAAGCATCACTGGTGCCAATGCGCACCCCGACAACGGCCGAAGAAAAATCAACCCTCAACCCGCGCCAATCAGGATCACGAACCGACACGATCGGTTTCAGCGACTTGAGCACGGCCGAAGGGCGATATTTGGCCACAACCAAATCGCGGACCAACACTTGGCCGTCTTGCTCGAAAGTGATCGAGGTGCGAGCGCCAGCCTGAAGCTTGCCCACTTGCAGCCGCAGGTCGTCAAAGTCGTTGACCACTTCGCCACCGATATGGGTAATTAGACTCGGGGCCTGAAACATCGCTTTGTCGCGTAATCCCGCGGCAGCGGCCGGGGTGCCGCGACCCACATGACCGACGATGAGTCCAGCGCGTCGTGAACCATGCAGTTGATCGAATGACTCGGCGGGGCTAATGCCCAAAAAACCATACTCGACTTCGCGTCCTTCCTTGAGCGTATTAATAATTCGGAGAAAGGCAGGGTCGATCGGGATGGCGTAGCCGGCAGCTTGCTCGAAGCCACTGGTCGCGGCCAACGAGGTCGTTAGCCCGATCATTTCCCCCTTGAGATTAATGAGCGCGCCACCACTGGTCCCCCAATTTAAACGGGCGTCGGTTTGAATCAGCGTGCCGAACTGATGCAGTGTGGGTTCTTCCCCTTGATTGCGCGGCGAGAGTTTTCGCGACAAATTTGAAATAATGCCCCACGAGGCGCTAACCTGTCCATCACGGGCAATGCCATACGGGTTGCCCAGAGAAATGACAATTTGCCCCTTCTTGAGCGACTTGGAGTCGCCAAACTTGATCGGAGCAAAGTCGTCGTCGGCGACGCTTTCGTTAGGGGCTACTTTAAGCACCGCCAGATCGCTACGTGGGTCGGCCGCAACGATCACCGTGCGAAAAACCCGCTTGTTGATCGTCGTCACCAAATGGAGATCATCTTTGTTGACCACATGGAAGTTGGTCAGGATGTATCCCTTGGCGTCTATCACCACTCCCGTGGCAAACTCCTTGGGCACGAAACTCGGGTCACGAGGGTCGTTCGATCGGGGACGTAGCTGACCGGGCACACCGGGCAGAAACTCGACTCCCGCCTCGTTGTTCTCTTGTTTGGCAATACGGGCAATACTGACCAAGGACTTTTCACAAGTGGCGATGGTCTTCGTCATCGCCACTTCGAGAGCCATCGCGGCTTGTATGCCGGTCGGTTCTTGAGCCCCGGAAATCCCGCTCAGCATGGCAACTACTAGCAGCAACAGGCCGTACACGGACGACATCGACGAAATACGCATGGACTATTACCTGTATGGAGGGACTGATCCCACCGGCAGTTGGAGCCCACCCGTACCTCGTCGAGGCCGTGAATTGTGCAACGGCTGCCGGACTACTCGTCTCCTGCGGAATCGCCACCACCGTCTGCGGTGGCAACGACGCCCGAGGCGACGATCTTTTGCTTCAGCTCTTCCGTCAGTTCTGGATGTTCGATCAGATATTGACGGGTTTTTTCTTTACCTTGGCCAAGTTGCAAATCGCCGTAACGGAACCAAGCCCCACTACGGACAATAACCTTGTGCAGGATCGCAAGGTCAATGATATCAGCTTCGTAGCTAATGCCATTGGCATGCATCATATCAAATTCGGCCACTCGGAAGGGGGGCGCAACCTTGTTTTTCACAATCTTGCAGCGCACCCGCTGACCAATGACCATTTCTCCTTCTTTGATCTGACCAATGCGGCGAACGTCGACCCGGACCGAGCTATAGAACTTGAGTGCTCGACCGCCCGGGGTCGTCTCGGGGCTGCCGAACATGACGCCGATCTTCTCACGAATCTGGTTGATGAAGATGACGGCTGTTTTACTTTTGGAGATAGCGCCGGTCAGTTTACGCATGGCCTGACTCATCAAACGGGCTTGCAGGCCGACGAAGGAATCTCCCATCTCGCCGTCGAGTTCTTTTTGCGGGACCAGTGCCGCGACCGAGTCGATGACGATCACATCGACGGCGTTGCTTTTGATGAGCATTTCAGTGATATGCATGGCCTCTTCGCCGCTACTGGGTTGACTGACCAGCAGCGTTTCTAACTCGACTCCCAGCTTTTTCGCCCAACTGGGGTCCAAAGCGTGTTCGGCGTCGATGAACGCGGCAATGCCACCGATTTTTTGGGCTTGAGCAATCACGTGCAGAGCCAGCGTTGTTTTACCGCTCGATTCAGGGCCAAAAACCTCGGCAATTCTACCGCGCGGAATTCCCATTCCGCCCAAGGCGAGATCCACCGAAAGGCTACCCGTCGGAATTCCCTCGATGCGCGTGGTTTGGTCGCTGCCAAGGGGCATGATGGCCCCTTCACCGAACTCTTTCTCGATTTGAGCCAGCGTGTTCTTGAGATGGGGGTTCGACTGGAGCATTTCAAGGTGATCACGCCCCTTCTTGGAGGCGGACTTGACTGCCGGCTTGGCGGGGTCTGATTCTTTTTTTGCCATACGCTGATTGGACTTAGGAGCAGTGGCGGTGACCATAGCAGAGAATCCTCTTTGGGCTGGTGGGGCCAATGTTGCCCGTGACCATCACGCACGGGTCGATTTCAATTTCCATTAGTGAACGCATGGATACTGTATCGACGTACACGTGTCCTGGCAAGAGATTTTTCCACTTTTTTTGCCGCTCCGAACGTGTCCCTCCTGATGGGCTATTAGATAGTGGGTTGATCGACATCGCCACGAAGGTATCACCCCCGCGTAGGCATTTCCAGTATTGAGAATCGAAAGGCCCTGGGGTTGCGGTCAAAAGCCGTCGAGCGGCGCGACACAGAGCGATTCGTAAGTTGGTCCGCGCCGGCTGATCTCGCTAGAGAACAGCACAACCTCGCTCACGTCGCAAGCGCCGCCATTGTAATCGCGCTGGGCCGCTAACTCGGCAGCCAGTTCGCTGAGCCCGCGGATCGATTGTCCTTTGACGCGACCAATCGTCAGGTGTGGGCGAAACGGCCGTTGTTCACAACGAAAGCCGAGCTTAACGAGCCCCTTCGAGATGCACTGTTGCAACTGCACGAGTTCTTCAGAACCCTCGCCCATGCCGAGCCAAATGGTCCGGGGGCGATCGAGTGACGGAAAGGCACCGGCGCCCATGACTTGCAGATCAAACGGCGGCAGCGGAGACACGGCCGAGGTCATTAGCTCGCAGAGTTGGGGAACTTCGAGCAGGTCGGTTTCGCCCAGAAAATTGAGCGTGAGATGTAAATTTTGCGGCACGACCCAATTCACGTCGGGCGAGAGGGGCGTGAGGTCACGAATGAGCCGTTGGGCTCGGGCGCGCACATCGCCACTCACTTCGACTGCTATAAAGGTGCGTAGCGTGGCGCTCATCGTCCGTGACGGGGTCCTAGCGGTCCGAGTCGCCGCGGCGAGTTACTCGTCGGGCGTTAAATAAGTGGGGCGTTGGAAATGCAGGGCCGACTTCCAACGCTGACGCAAGGCGTCGACGTCGACAGCATAGCGTGGGCTGATCTCGACGGCGACCCCTGGATCGACGATCGCCCCCACCTCGGCGAGCCAGCTGCGATGGAGTGTGAGTATCTGCTCGCGAACCGATTCGGGCGTATCTCGATCGGCTCCCGTGGCGTTTTTGACCGGAGCAAATGTCGTCGCGGGATCGACTTCCACGACAATCGGACGTTGTGCGGCGGGCAAAAGATCAAAAATGAACCGTTCGTATTTGATCGCATTGGGGCTGGCCGGCTCGACTCGTTCCCCTTGTTCGTTGAGATGCGGCACCGCTTTGTGAGCGATGTGAAAGGGGAGCCGCTGCTCATCGTTGCGCATGCGATCGAGGAAGGGGACATCGAATAGATGGACGGCGATGTTGCCCGCCCACAGTTCGAGCGATCCGTCGTCGCGTCGCCGCTCGGCCGCGGTCGTGGGCAGGTCACTGTATTCGATAACGCGAACCTGACCGTCGACGCTCACGACGTTGCCCACTTTATCGAGCGGCGCTTGTTTAGAAACGACCTGGGTCGAAAGTTCCGAGCCGCTCAGCAGGTGGTAGCCGAGAAACGTTTCGTCGGCGACACGAACCAACGGATTGTCGACCTGAAAGTAGAACAAGTGTTCGATGCCGCGATGATGAATATCGTCGAGTGCTCCGCTGCGGTCGAGCGCGGCGAGCATGCCGCCGTGTCCATTGGGGCTCGTGAACAGCTCACCTTTGCCGGAGAGCAAGAGTCGGCCGGTGTGTTGATCGACGGCCGGCATCGTGCCTTGGCAAAAAACAAACACATCTTCACTCGCCAGTCCGAATCGTTCGTGGGCCGCGAGAAAGTCGATCGTTTCGCGATGCGTGGCGGGGCTGGTCATGAGATAGATCGGGAGCCGCACGCCGTAGCGCTCGCCGACGGCCAGCACCTTCTCAAACAGAATCTGAAAGAGCGTGGCGTTCGAGACGGGGCCCACGGGAAACATTCCCTTCGGATGATCGAAGCCGAGCCGTGTGCCTTGACCGCCAGCGACGAGGACCGTTCCTACGCGCCCTGCCCGCAGGGCTTTGGCCCCCTCGATACGTGCCTCGGCCGCATCGATCGAGTTGGTGGCATGTAAGCGAAACGCCGGAGGAGCGACGGCGCGGGCGGCTAACTCGACAGGAGACTCGCTCGAGCCCCCGTGCTCGAACAGTCGCCGCATTAAGGCAAAATCGACCTCGCGAAGCTGTTGCTCGAAGCGGAGCTGTTCGCTCGAGCTGAGCTCGTCCCAGTATTGGAGCAAATGGGTCTGACCGAACTGACGCAATGAGTCGTACAGGGCCGATTCGGTCACGCTCGTGTTTCCAAGGCTCATGATGGGCAGGACACCGTTCAATAAAGTCAGTACAGGACAAGCACCTTCGCTACGGTAGATATAGCATTTCTGCTTGAACCAGGACGGCTTATTGAGCGTGAACGTCGGGCCAAATAATCGTTACGATCGGTATCCGTTCTTGCAAAACGTCGACCACAAGCCGTGCGTTTACACGCGGCAGTGTTTGAGCATCTCGATCGGCGACGCGACATAGCTCGTGTAGAACGGACCGAATTGTGCGTAGCGGGCGCTCGCTTCGTCGAACCGCATTTTGTAGACGATCTCTTTGAGGAACTCGGGGTTACGGGCCCAGAGCGTGACGCCCCATTCCCAGTCGTCGAGTCCGACGCTCACCGTGATCAGCTGAGTCACCTTGCCGCCGAACTTCATTCCGCTGCGGCCATGCTCGGCCATCATACGGTTGCGTTCGTCGAACGGGAGTGCGAACCAATTTTCTCCCACCTCGCGCTTTTTGTTCATCGGGTAGAAACAGGTGGCGGGCCAGGCGGGGAACTCGGGGAACAAGCGTTGACGGCGCATCATTTCTTCGCGTGTCTCGTAGGCCTTGAGCTTGGCCGCATAGGCCGGGCCGTTCGGGTCTTCCCCTTCCTCGACGAGTCGCTTGCCGTATTGCTCAACGCTGGGAACATACTCCGACACTTCCGTGATCGAAACAAACGAGTAGGTCGGTCGCAGGGCTGCTCCGAGCGGACTGCTGAGCAACCGCTGATGGACGCTATCCAACTTGAGCGGGCAGGGGTCGAGCAACATCAGTGAGAAATCCGCTTTGTGCCCCGACACGATCGAGGTCTGCAATCGCTGCGGGGCTTCGCTCCCTTTGGGGTCCAAAATCGTACCGATCGCATCGCGGCCATTCGAGATTTCGTTGCTCGACAACTGACGCAGGATGTTTCGATCGAATTGGTAGTATAAGTGCGAGCAATGCCAGCCGTGGGTGGGCTGGAGCGAAATCTCTTGGCTCTCGGCGGCAGGAGCATGACCGTGGGAGTGACCGTGAGCAGGTGCGGGAGCAGCGTGTGACATGGAACAACGACCGAGAAAGAAAGGAAAGATGTCAGAGTGAGGTTGAATCGCATTCTACACGCTCGGAGAGCGAGTGTCATTGCCCGGTCGAGTGGGCGGCACGAAAAGCCTTGCGATAACTCCCTCGTAATACGTCACTCCCTGAGTCGGTCGAGCCTTTTGTCCGCATCGCTCGATGACTCCGTGCGGCTGCGCGACGCGCTGAGTCGTCGCGATGAAACATCCGAGTTTCATCGGTCAAATTCGATCGACAAGCCCCAGGCGCGATCGTCGTATTCTTACGAATGTTTAACCGAACCATGTACTGAAGTTGGAGTCGATCGATCGGTATGATTGGGAGATTGAGATCAAATTAGATCCTGTCTTCTAAGGTGCATCGAACATGGAACCTGATCGCCCCGCCGAGCCAGGGACATTACCGGACATGCCAACGGGAGTGTGGCAGCACTGGAAGCAGGATGCGGTTTCCGGCTTCCTGGTATTTTTGATTGCGTTGCCGTTGTGCCTGGGCATCTCGATTGCGAGCGGCTATCCGGCGGTGGCGGGTATTTTTACGGCCGTGGTGGGCAGTCTGGTCTGTTGCGTCCTGAGCAACTCGGAGCTGACGATCAAGGGGCCGGCCGCGGGGATGATTGTCATTGTGTTGGGGACGGTCACGGATTTTGGTTTCACCGGCGGCGAGAATCCTGCGGCCGATCTGCAAGCCTATCGTTTGGCGTTGGGGGTGGGGGTGGCGGCGGGCGTGCTCCAGGTCGTCTTCGCACTGCTTCGATTTGGCACACTCAGCGAGTTTTTTCCCACCTCGGTCGTCCACGGCATGCTGGCCGCCATCGGTGTGATTATTTTCTCTAAGCAGGCCCATACGCTTCTCGGTGTCAAACCTGTTGCCCGTGATCCGATTGGGTTGCTGGTGGAGATCCCGCATTCGATAGCGAATTGGAATCCACAGATCACGTTGATTGGCGCCTTGAGCCTGTTCTTATTGATCGCCTTGCCACGAGTACAATCGAAATGGTTACGGGCGATTCCTGCACAGATGTTGGTAATCTTGTTTGCGGTCCCCCTGGGTTTGCACTTTGATCTTTTGCATGAGCACACCTACACATTTGGTGGTCATATTTATGGCCTGGGCCCTAACTTCCTGGTCACTGTAACGGACAACCTTTTTCAGGCCCTGACCTTCCCGGATTTTTCCGGCGTGACTACGTATGCCGGCGTCAAATGGACCATGATGTTCGCGCTCATCGGCAGTATCGAGTCGTTGCTGAGCGCCAAGGCCATTGATCTGATTGATCCTTGGCGGCGGAAAACCAATTTTGATCGCGACTTGCTCGCCGTGGGGGTGGCCAACACGCTGTGCGCCACGATTGGCGGACTACCGATGATCTCCGAGATCGTGCGAAGCAAAGCGAATATCGATAGCGGCGCGCGTTCGCGCCTGGCAGGAGCCGCACATGGGATATTTCTGCTGCTCTCGTTGGCGTGCGCGCCATGGCTGATCCACGAGATCCCCTTGGCGGCACTCGCGGCCATGCTGGTCTACACCGGTTTTCGCCTAGCTTCGCCGCGAGAATTCTTCCACATGTATCACATTGGCCGGGAGCAGTTCATCATCTTTGCCACGACAGTCGTCGGGGTATTGGCAACCGATTTACTCATGGGCATCGCAATCGGCGTGCTCGTCAAACTGGTGATCCACCTGATCAATGGCGTGCCGCTGCATTCTTTTTTCAAGACGCAAATCGACGTCACGCAGCTGAATGACGGAGAAGTGACCGTATGGGTACACCATTCCGCAGTGTTCAGCAACTGGATCGCCTTGAAACGACAATTACTGTCGTTGAAGGACGAAAAGAAAGTCATCCTCGACCTGTCAAAGGCGCGGCTTGTTGATCACACGGTGTTCACCAAACTGCATGAGTTACAGCGTGAGTTTGAGACCCACGGCAGCGAGCTGGTCATTGCCGGCATTGAAGGGCATCGTTCCTTGTCGAGCCACCCCTTGGCCGCAAGAAAACTAGCGAAACGCTAAGTCATCGGGACCGGTGATTGTTCAACGTCCAATCGTCTTTCGCTTTCCGTTGGGATGGATTGGCGCGACTGTAACGACCTCGCGCTGAAAAGAATCACGCGGGACAACAGAAGGCGCTCGCTTGGCGCATGCCGCGTGCTTACCATGAAGCTTGATGGACGACTGGGTCGTTCGACGGAGGGGCGATTCGCCGAGTCACTCGACCGCCATTTCGGACTGCTTCCGCACGGCGCACAGATATTGCCTTCGATACGACGATCATAGCCGGGAGATGCCGCTCATGCCGTTTCAACCCATGAAATTGGTCACCATCATTACCGAAGGCATTCTCGCCAAAAAGATTTGTGACAAGTGCCTCACGCTCGGCGCGACCGGTTTTACCTCTTACGAGGTGCATGGGTCGGGGTCTCGATCCGTACGTAGCGACAGCCTGCCCGGCAGCAACATGCGCATCGAGGTCGCCTGTCCCGAGGAGGTCGCGCAACGCATTGTCGAGTACATGGCACAAGCCTTCTTCAAGAACTACGCCTGCATTCTGTGGGTGAGCGATGTCGGCGTGCTCGGTGGCAACGACTACGTGAAGTCGGCCTCGTAACGATCGTAACGGCTATGCCGAATCTGTGGCGTTCGTGGCCGTGTTCCGCGCCTATACGGATTTGTAATCCTCGGCCAACTTGGTGTACCGCTGCGCATGGCCTATTTATTGGAAGCCATTGTGATCGAGCACGGTGCTTGTCCTGTGGTGGGCCGCCTCGGTGTAATCGCCGAATGATGAGCGCGAGTTTGCCCCGCGCCGACTAGCTAGGACCTTTCCATCCATGGACGCGCTGCGCTCGTTGGCCAGTAATCTGCTGACCCCCATTCCACTGTGCTTTGCGCTGGGCATCCTCTGCAAGCTGATCCACGGCGGGATCAAGATTCCCAAGGAGTTGTATTACTCGATCTCGATCTTCCTGCTGATGTCGATCGGGTTCATCGGCGGACACGAATTGTCGCTGGAATTCCAAGAGCACGGCGTCTCGACGATCATGATGCCGGCCGCAGTCACGCTGCTCCTCGGCTGTGCTACGCCTCTCTCGGCCTTCTTACTGCTACGCTATTTGGGACGAATGTCGACCGCCGACTCGGCGGGCATCGCGGCCCACTACGGCTCGACCTCGGCGGTCACCTACGCCGTGGCTGACGCTTTTGTCCGCCAGCAAGGGCATGATCCCAATGGATTCCTGCCAACCCTCGTGACTCTGTTGGAGTGCCCCGGCATTGCCATCGCGCTCGCGCTCGGAGCAGCGCTGATGGCCAAGGAACGGGCTCACCACGCTCGCGCAGGCCTCGAACGCCAGAGCAATCTGGGCGAAGCGCTCTACGAAGTGCTCACCGGCCAGTCGATCATGCTGATGGCTGGGTTAATGGCCATCGGCTTCATCAGTACTCAGTTCATGGACCCCAAGGGCTTTGCCCCCTTTCACGAATTCTTTTTTGCCAAAGGCATGATCTTTCGCGGGGCGCTCTGCATTTTCTTGCTCGAGATGGGCTTGGTTGCCGGCGAACGACTGGGGGACTTGCTCAAGGTCGGTCCCTTCCTGGTCGCCTTTGGCGTGTTCGTTCCGTTACTGCATGGTTTCGCAGGCGCCTACCTGGGGCACTTGGCCGGCTTGAACCTCGGTGGCTGTACGATCTTCGCGGCGATTGTCTCCAGTGCCTCGTATATCGCCGCGCCACCGGCCGTGCGACTCACCCTGCCCGAGGCCAACCCCACGCTCTCGATCACCGCCGCATTGGCGATCACGTTTCCGTTTAATATCGCCCTGGGTGTTCCGATTTACTACCAAATGGCTCAATGGATCGGCACCGTGCCGTAACCTTTTATGTCGATCACACACCACAAGCTGAGTGCGATTGTTCCAAAACACTTGTCGAGGAAACCGATCATGCAGTTATTCTCTTTGAAGCTGGTCACCGTTATTGCTGAAGCAGTATTGACCAAGAAAATTTGCGAACGAGCCAGCGAACTCGGTGCGACGGGCTATACCTGCACCGAGTCGTTCGGCAATGGCTCGCGTGACGCGCGCAACGCCAGTCTGGCGGGCTCCAATGTGCGCATCGAAATTGTTTGCAGCGACGAGGTCGCCAAGAAAATCCTGACGTACGTGTCGCACAACTTCTTCGAGCACTACGCCTGTATTGCCTGGGTCGGCGAAGTCAGCGTGATGCGCGGAGCCGAGTTTGCCAACGTCCGACAACTCGATCGCGAGCGCGTCTGCATGGCTACTTAGCCTTGATCTTGCGGGCTTTCAGCGTCGGATCGCCGGCCAGTGGCAAGGTCACGCTCTTGCCGGTCTCAGCCGCTTTGTAAATGCCCAGAATGATCTCGACGCTGCGGCGGCCATCGAGCCCGTCGACCGCTGGCTTGCGATCCTTGCGGATCGCGTCGACAAAATCCTGAAATTGCTTGGCGTGTCCGTGATGGCCGATCGCGGCCGGGTCACTGGCCCCGCCGCCGCCACTCTTGCGCTGAGCCATCGCGGCCTGAATGGCCTGGTCTTTCTTGTCGGGCTTAGCAAAGTCCCATTTCACCAGATCCTCTTCTTCCATCACGGCCGAGCCACTGTCGCCGTGAATTTCGAGCCGCTTGAGATAGCCCGGGAAGGTCGCCGTGCTGGCCTCGATCACGCCCAGGGCTCCATTGGCAAAACGGAGCGTCGCCACGGCGGTGTCCTCGACCGCGATCCGCTCATGGGCCAGCGTCGCCGTTTGTGCGCGAATCTCGACGACGGGCCCCATTAGCCACATGAGCAAATCGACACTGTGGATCGCCTGGTTCATGAGCGCGCCGCCACCGTCGAGTTCCCAGGTGCCGCGCCACGCGCCGCTGTCGTAATATTGTTGCGTGCGCCACCATTTCACGTAGGCGTCTCCCATCGTCAGCTTGCCGAACCGGCCGTGTTCGATTGCCTGCTTGATCTTGATGCTCGAATCGTGAAAGTGTGAGGGGAAGATGGTGCCGAGTTTGATGCCCGCTTTCTTACTGGCATTAATCAGGGCATCGCACTTTTTTAAGGTGATTTCAAGCGGCTTCTCGACGATCACGTGTTTCCCCGCCTGGGCCGCCATGACGCCCGGATCCATGTGCGCCCCGCTCGGCGTGCCGATCGTGACCACATCCACCTTGGGGTCGGCGAGCATGTCTTCGAGCTTGTGATACGCTTTGCAACCGGTCGCGGCGGCCAGACGATCGGCCGAGGCGCTGAACGTATCGAAGCAGGCGACCAGCTTGGCCCCTTTCACGTCGGCGATTGCCTTCGCATGAAAGTTGGCGATCATGCCGCAGCCAATAATGCCAAAGCCCAATGCCATCGCGGAGTTCCTTATCGGTTCTAGATGTTGTGTCTGAGGGGTAGGTCACTATGGTAAATGGCGACGCGCAGTGCGGCGAGTACCACCTGCACGATTTTTTGTAGCGGTTGACGATCTCCCGAGCCAGTTACCCTACACTCTGCGTCCGTTTGGTTTCAGCTGCCTGATAACAGGCAAATACGCTCTGAATGGCCCGTAGGCTCTCTTGACTGGTGATCGGCGGTAGAGCGTTCTCGGCCGCGAATCGCACCACCTCGTCGATAAACGGCGTGTAGCTGGCCGACTCGGATGGCCCTTCGTAGCGGGTCACCTTGGCTTCCTGGTTTGTGTACCACTGCAACTGCGGCGCGCCGTGCGGCTCAAGCTGGAGCCAACCTTGTGACCCCCAAATCTTGACATGTGAGTGGTAGCCACGATCCAGATAGTAGCCGCTCGTGATCGTGCCGAAGAAATTTTCGCGAAACCGTAACACGGCCGCGGCCGAGTCTTCGACCGACAGCGGCTGTCCGCCGACGTTCCCCGTGAACGCCGCGACCTCGACGATCGGCGAGCCGGTGAGGTACATCACCAGATCGAGCCAGTGAATGCCGAGCCACATCAGATGCCCGCCGCCGGAGCGGCTTTTGTCAGCGAACCACGATTTATGATACGCCGGTTTCGTAAGCCGCGTCTGATCGGCGATGATGTGCAGCTCGAGCCCATACGGTTTGCCAATCGCGCCGCTCTGGATGAGTTTGCGCGCTTGCCTCGCGGTGCCGCGCACCCGATTGGCCAGGGCGAGCATGAGTTGCCTGTGTTTCGAGTCGGCCAACTTCACCAAGTCCGCGAAGTCGTCTGCCGTAACGCACGACGGTTTCTCGGCCATCACATGACAGCCGGCCTCCAAAGCGGTTCTCACCACTGCCGGCCCTTGGACACTCTCGACCGAGACCAGCGCCAACGGTGGCTTCTCGGCCGCAAGCAACTCGCGATGATTCCGTTCAACACGCGTGAGCTTGTCTTTAAGCACCGCGCGGGCCGACGACTCGCTGGCCCCGCTGGGATCCCCCAGCACGACCGAGCCGACCGACTCGATCTTTGCCAGTGCTTCGAAGTAACTACTCAGATGGGCTCCACCTGCATCGGTGAGCACCGCCACGTTGATTTTCTCGGCCATCGCGAAGTTCCTTTCGAGTGAAGTTTGCCGATTGTAACACACCAACGTGGTCGAACCAGCATACCGTCGCCATCAACACTCTGATCCGCTTAACGTGAGTAATCCGGAGCACTCTGCCCCGCGACATCACGTCAACTCAATCTCAACGAGGCCGGCGTAATCGTTACCTTGCGATTGATCGACACCGCGCGGCTGGAAAACTCTGCCGGGCGATCCACCTTTAGCAGCGGAGATGACCCGATATTTTGCTTTCATTTCCGTTTTGACTATAGACACTGCGGTTAGGCAAACCCATGCTTGAAGGTAGTGTGATCAGGCACGTTCTGAACTTCATCCTCATTCGAGTTCCCGATCATGGGTTCCTCGTCCCTTGCACGTCGCTCGCTGGCCGTGACAGGCTTGTTGACCGTTGGCTTGGTGACCAGTTGCAGCACGCGAGGTTCCCATCAACTGCGTGAACTGACGAGCGACGAGCGAGCCGAACTCAAGGCTGCCGAGAGCATCACGCTGTTTCGCCCCATCGTGTCCGGCCAACCCGAGTTGCAGACCCGCGCTTGGACGTCGCAAGATACGGCGGCCGACGCACTCGGTCGCATCGGGATCGATTCGGTCCCCCGACTCATCGACGCCCTGAGCGATCGCGATCCGAACGTGCGTGCCTTCTCGGCTCGGGCTTTGGCAGTCGTCGGCCCCCTGGCAGCTCCGGCCGTCCCGCATCTCCAGCGATTGCTCAAAGACTCGGACGAAGACGTGCGTCGCAACGCGGCCCGTGCCTTGGGACAGATTGGCCCCGCCGCGAAGGAAGCCATTCCCGACCTGATCGACGTCTTGCGGCACCCTAGCGTTTCGCTACCGCAAAACTAGCTGGCACGGACTTTTTTCGCGAGCCGCTCTCCATACCGTCAGCGAGTCGTCGTGTTCATCGAACCCTGACGACGGTTAGATCCACGACGGTGAACCTCTCGCTCGATCGACCTGAAGTCGAGTAGGTTGTCAGACCACCTGAGTCTTGGGTGGCACATAATCCCCCGAAATTCGCTCCCGATCTTTACGAGACGGCGTCGATCCATCACAATAGACAAGTGGGTTTTCTTGACCGTTGTGTGGCTCATGAACCAGGGTGCCCAGCGGAAGTCCGGTCTTTGCCGGCTTCGTGTTGATCGCCTAGGCTCATAAGCTGCACATACTTCAATATCCCCATCCCGCCTTAGACCGTTGCGTTCGATTGTCCCCCGCCTTATCAACAAAGACGAGTGCCAGCATGCCGTCAGATCTCGGCTGCTATCGCCGAATGGTTTGTGTCGCCGGAGCTTGGTTGCTCCTAGCTTCATTTTCGTCGGACAGCCTGCTGGCTGCTCCACTGGCAGTGACCCCCGCCACGACCGTCCTCGATCACCCTGAAGAAACGCAACAGCTATTGGTGACGGGACAGTCCGCTGACGGTCGGGCGATCGACCTCACCCGGCTCGCCAAATATCGAGTCGAAGATCCCAAGATTGCCGAGGTCGACGAGTTGGGCCTCGTCCGTCCGCTGAAAGATGGCAAGACCCAGGTAGTCGTCGAGCACGGCGGACAATCGCAGCGCGTGGCGGTCACCGTGCAGGGAGTCGATCAGCCTGTCCCCTTGTCCTTCCATCGCGAGATCATCCCGATCTTGACCAAGGCGGGCTGCAATATCGGCGGCTGCCATGGCAAGGCCGAGGGACAAAACGGTTTCAAGCTCAGCGTGTTCGGGTTCGATCCGCTGGGCGATCATGAGTCGATCGCGCGGCTGGGCCGCTCGCGACGCATCTCGATCGCGTCACCCGATCACAGCTTGCTCTTGCGTAAAGCGACGGCCGCCGAGCCGCACGGCGGTGGCGCTCGCATCGAGTACGACAGTCTGCGCTACCGACGCTTGCGCCGCTGGGTCGCCGAGGGGGCTCAGTACATTACCGACGACGCACCCGACGTTGTGCGAATCGAAGTCGAACCGGCCGACGCCGTGTTGTTCGCCAGCGAGAATCGTCAGATTCGCGTTTGGGCTGTCGACGCCGACGGTGGCCGTCGCTGTGTAACGACCGAGGCTGAGTATGAATCGAACGCCGCGACGATCGCCGGTGTCGACGGTCGCGGCTTCGTGCAAGCAAGCGACATCCCGGGCGAAGCGGCCATCTTGGCCAAGTATCTTGGTCATGTGGCCATCTGCCGCGTCACGTTGCCTCGGCCGGGCGTAAAGTTCACCCGGCCACCGGAGTTGAACTTCATCGACGCCCTCGCCTGGAACAAGCTCGACCGACTTGGTATCGAGCCCAGCGACATTTGTGACGACGCGACCTTCCTCCGTCGGGCGTTCCTCGACGTGATCGGCACCCTGCCCACGGCCGACGAGGCCCGCGCGTTCCTCGCCGACAAAACAGCCAACAAGCGCGCCAAGCTCGTCGATCATCTGCTCGCTCGACCCGAATACGCCGATTACTGGACACTGCGGTTCAGCGACCTGTTACGGGTCGATCAGACGAAGATCACGCCCGCCGGCGCGGTGGCGATCACCCGTTGGTTGCGTCGTCAGTTTGGCGAGAATCGTCCGTATGACCAGATGGTCCACGAGTTGATAACAGCCAAGGGGAACGTCAAAGCCGAAGGGCCGGCCGCGTACTTCAAGGCGCTCGACACCCCAGAGCTCATGGCCCGAGGCGTGAGCCAAGTGTTTCTCGGCGTGCGTATCGAGTGTGCGCAGTGTCATCATCACCCGAGCGACCGCTGGGGCCAGGAAGACTACTTCGCGATGGCCGGTCTGTTCAGCGGAGTCACTCGCAAAAAGCTCGCCGACGGTGGCGAGTCGGTCGTTCCCGCACTGGCCACCGATCTGAAACATCCACGTACCGGGCAGCTTGTTCCGGCCCGGCCACTCGGTGGCGAGCCTGTCGAGTTCGGACCCTATGACGACCGCCGCGTGTTCTTGGCTCAGTGGATGACAGCCGAGTCGAATCCGTTTTTCGCCACAATGATTGCCAATCGCATCTGGGCTCACTACTTCGGCCGCGGCTTGGTCGAGCAGATCGACGACCTGCGCACGACCAATCCGGCGACGAACGAGCCGCTGCTGGCCGAGTTGGCCCAGCACATGCGCAAGGTGAAATACGACCTCAAGGCGTTCACGCGTACGCTGATGGCTTCGCGGCTGTATCAGTTGAGCACCGTCACCACGGCGAGCAACGCCAGCGATGACCAGAACTTCTCGCATGCCCAGCACAAGGCGATGAACGCCGAGGTGTTGCTCGACGCGATTGGCCAAGTGACCGGCGTGCCCGACACATTCCAGGGTTGGCCCAGCGGCTATCGGGCGATCCAACTCTGGGACAACAAGCTGCCGCACTATTTCTTCCGCATCTTTGGTCGCCCGGTACGAGCGACCGTGTGCGAGTGCGAACGGAGCAACGAGCCGAGCATCGCCCAGGCGCTGCACCTCATGAACTCGCCCGAAATAATGGAAAAAATTCGCGACCGTCAGGGTCGCTCGGCCCGACTCGCCGACTCGGCAGATTCGCCCGAAAAAGTGATCGAAGAGCTCTTTTTGACGGCCTTTTCACGGTATCCCAGCGATGCGGAAAAGAATGCCGCTCTCGGGGTTTTTAACGGTCGCGACCGACGTGAGTCAGCCGAAGATATTCTCTGGGCTTTGCTCAATAGCAAAGAATTCCTCTATAATCATTAATCGCTGCCGATCCGTACGCGGATCGATCGGCCCTGGCACTTTCTTGTCACGGTAGTTGAGAACATCATGCACGACAAATACTGCGATCAGATCACTCGGCGGCGGGCTTTGCGACTGGGTTCAGTCGGCCTCATCGGCGGGCTCACCCTGCCGCGGCTACTGGAACTCGAAGCGGTTGCCGCCAGCGGTAAGCCGGCCAAGGCCAAGAGCATCATCTTCTTGTTCTTGGAAGGGGGACCCAGCACGATCGACATGTGGGACCTCAAGCCCGATGCGCCTGCCGAGATTCGCGGACCCTATCAGCCGATCTCGACCAACGTGCCCGGCACCCTCGTGGGTGAGCACTGCCCACTCACGGCGCAAATTTGCGACAAGTTCACGATGCTTCGCTCGCACAGTCACAAAGACAACGGCCACAACACCGGTTACCACTACTGCATGACCGGCTACAAGGCCGCGTTCGCCGACGGTCAAGCCGGTGGCACCCCGAACAACCTGCTCTTCCCCTCGCTCGGGTCGATTGTCTCGCGCGAGTTGGGCCCGCGCGGCAATATACCGTGCTACATCAACTTGCCTGATCCGATGGAGTCGGGCGGCCCCGGTTTTTATGGCCCCGAGCATGCGCCGTTCGTGCTCGAAACCGATCCCGTGCAGCCCGACTTCGAGGTCCGCGACCTGCGTCTGCCGGGCGGCGTGACCAACGAGCGACTCGATCGCCGCCGTCAGTTGTTGAGCGTCGTCGAGAAAGCCGAGGGGACTTCGGCCCGCAATCGCCCTGGCGTCATGTCGACGTACTACGAAAAAGCCTACCAGATGATCACGGCTCCTGAGGCGCGAGCCGCGTTCGACATCACCAAAGAGAGTGACAAGACCCGTGAGCGGTACGGCTACACGTCGCTCGGTCAATGTGCGCTCTTGGCCCGACGGCTGGTCGAGGCCGGCTCGCGTTTCGTCGGCATCGACAACGGCTCTTGGGACACACACTTCTCGCAGTTCCCGAGCTTGAAGGAAGACCTGATCCCGTCGGCCGATCGCGCGTTCAGTGCGCTGGTCACCGACTTGGAACAGCGCGGCATGCTCGACAGCACGCTTGTCATCATGATGGGCGAGATGGGTCGGACGCCGCAGATCAACAATCGGGCTGGTCGCGATCACTGGTCGATGACCCAAACCGTGCTCTGGGCCGGCGGCGGCGTGAAGGCCGGCCAAGTGCTGGGTGCGACCGACAAGCGTTGTGCGTATCCGACGACCGACCCATACGGCGTCGAAGACGTGATCTGCACGATCTTCCATCAACTGGGGGTCGACACCACAAAGACCTACTACACGCCGCTCGGCCGTCCCGTGCCGATCGTCAACGGCGGCCGGGTCATTCCTGGCTTGGTCTAAGCAAGAGCGCAGGGTTTAAGCAAGAGCGCAGGGTTTAAGCAAGAGCGCAGGG
>CAYLYE010000020.1:558-42163 GCA_964387325.1 uncultured Planctomycetaceae bacterium | reverse complement strand
GCAGAGCACCGCATTCGTAATGCGGGGGTTGCGGGTTCGACTCCCGCGGCTGGCTCTCTCTGCTGCGCTTTGTCAGCGTCTTCCTCCGGCTTTGCGATCAGATGTGGCCCGATGCTCGGGCAAGGAGAAATGCGGATGGCTGCTGTGCTCGATCAGTCGCTCAAGATGTTGGTGCTCTCGAATAGTCCGTTTGGCCCTCAAGAAGTTCGACAGATCACTCAGATCATCGGGGCCGACTTCGCCAACTATCGATTGCTCAACGAAGCGGTCCAAGAGTTGGAAATGAAGGGGGACCCGAGCCCGGCTGGCAAAGTCCGTTTGGGCGTTTGCTACTACTTGCTCGGCAAGTACCGCTTGGCGACCGAGGCGCTGTCGACCGCCGACGGCGGCGCGATGGCACAGTTCTATCTGGGCAAGACTCTGTTCGCGCGACAAGACTACGTCGAATCGATTCGCCATTTCGAGGCCGCCGCCAAGGCCGGCTATGAAGCCGATATCTGCACGCTCGCCCGAGTCGAGTGTCTCCGCTATGCGAGCAACCTCGAAGGCGCTCTGCAATTGCTCAACGGCTTGTCGGGATCGGTCACATCATCGGCCGAGTACTTGTATCAACGTGGCGCCACACTGGCCGCCGAGGGGGGTAGCCCCGTCGAGGTCGTCGCGCTGTACGAGCGAGCTGTCGAAGCCGACCCCAAACATGCCGGCGCGCTCTTCGGACTGGCGCTCGAAAATGATCGCCGCGGCAACGACGAGATGGCCCTCGATTTGTATCAAAAGGCCGCGTTGCGATTCCCGTCACACTACGGCGCGCTGCTCAACCTGGGCATCCTGTATGAAGATCGCTTGCAGTTCGATCGGGCGCGGGCCTGCTACTCGCGCATCCTCGACGTCTACCCAAACGACGGTCGTGCCCGACTGTTCTACAAAGACGCCACCGCTTCGAGCGACATGGTCTTCGACGAAGACGAGAAGCGTCGTCGCGATCGCCTCAGTCAAGTGCTCAACATTCCGGTCACCGACTTCGAATTGTCGGTGCGCAGCCGCAACTGCCTGCAGAAGATGGGCATTCATACGCTGGGCGATCTGACCCGTACGACCGAAGCCGAACTGCTCAACAGCAAGAACTTTGGCGAGACGTCGCTGGTTGAAATTCGCGAGATGATGGCTTCGCGCGGCCTCGAACTAGGGCAGTTTGCCCACGAGCGGTCGACCCCCGAGCCCGTCTTCGAACCGACGATGATGTCCCCCGACGAGCAAGCGCTGCTCAATAAGCCGATCGCCGACTTGAACCTCTCGGTGCGTGCCCGCAAGTGCATGATGCGACTTGGCATCATAACCGTCGGCGAGCTCGTGCGAAAGACCGGCGACGAATTGCTCGAGTGCAAGAACTTCGGCGTCACCAGCTTGAACGAAGTGCGCGAGAAGCTCACCGTTCAAGGGCTGCGTCTCCGAGGCGACTAAGCGCGCTGAGCTGACATCACGATCCGTCGCGGAGCGCGTCGCCCATGTTCGGCTATCGCTTGCATCACCTCGACGCACACAGTGGCGCGCGGCGTGGCACGTTCTCGACCCCGCACGGCTCGGTCGAGATGCCCGCGTTTATGCCCGTCGGCACTCAAGGGACCGTCAAAGGGCTGACGTTTGACCACCTCCGCTTGACCGGCGCCGAGATGGTGTTGAGCAACACGTACCATCTCAGCTTACGCCCCGGCGAGGATGTGGTCCGCGATCTCGGCGGCCTACACTCATTCATGCACTGGGATGGCCCCATCCTGACCGACAGCGGCGGCTTTCAGGTCTTCAGTCTGGCTGAACGGACCAAAGTGACCGAGACGAGCGCCGTGTTTCGTTCGCACATCGACGGTTCGCTCGTCGAGTTGTCGCCCGAACGGGCCATCGCCATTCAAGAAGCCCTGGGGAGCGACGTGGCGATGGTGCTCGATCACGTCATCTCGTTGCCGGCCGAGCGCGAGGCCGTCGTCGACGCAATGGAGCGCACCATTCGCTGGGCGCAACGATGTCGAGACGCGGCCAAGCGCTCCGATCAGGCGCAGTTCGGCATCGTGCAAGGGGGACTCGACAGCGCACTACGCCAGCGTTGCGCCGAAGAGCTCGTGAAGCTCGACTTCCCCGGCTATGCCGTCGGCGGCTTGAGTGTGGGTGAAGAACCGAGCGAAATGTATCGAGTGCTCGACTGCACGGTTCCGGTCCTGCCGGCCGATCGACCACGCTACCTGATGGGAGTCGGCCGACCGCAGGATTTGCTCGAGGCGGTCGAGCGCGGCATCGACTTGTTCGACTGTGTCATGCCCAGCCGCAACGGCCGAAACGCGCTCGCTTTCAGCGACATGGGACCGTTGCGCTTGCGCAACGCTCAATACGAGCGCGACGATCGTCCGCTCGAAGCGCATTGCCCTTGCCTAGCCTGCAAGTACAGCCGGGGTGTGATTCGGCACATGTTCGCGGCGGGCGAGATGCTCGGCCCAATCCTGCTCACGATTCATAACCTGACCTACTATCAACGGCTGCTTGCCGATGCCCGCGCGGCGATCGAACAGGATCGGTTCGTCGAGTTCAAGCGCGAGCGCATGCTCGGCTGGGGACTGACCTCCTCAGAGCCGGAGACATGAGTCCCCGGATAACATCGCCCAGCGAAAAAGAGGCTCTACGCGTGCGTACTTCTCCGAGGGCTGACGCTCCCGGTTCGGAAGGCGATGATCAAAACGTTCGTCGCCCGCACTCAAGTATCAACACCGGCTCATTCATGCTATGCTCCTCATAATTGCATTGCTCGAATCGAGGCGTTATCCGGAGACCGCCGACCATGCGTGTGTTGTTGGTTGTGCTGTGCATGATGCTGTTACCGTCGTCCGACGTGTGGGGCGAGGTGCCTGACCTGCGCGAGCGAAAAACGGGCGTCGACTGGCCCGGCTTTTTGGGTCCCCGCGGCGACAGCAAGAGCCCCGAAAAAGGCTTCTTCACCGACACCGGCCTGCGCGGCGTCAAGGTGCTCTGGCAACATCGCGTCGGCACCGGCTACAGCATGCCCTCGATCAGTCGCGGTCGGCTCTTTCAGTTCACTCGCTTCGGCCGACAAGCTCAGCTCGAATGCCTCAAGTCCGAGACGGGCGAGCAAATCTGGAAGTTTGAATACCCCACCAGCTACGAAGACCTGTACGGCTACGACAACGGGCCACGCTGCTGTCCAGTCGTCGACGATGATCGCGTGTACATTTTCGGCGCAGAAGGAATGCTGCATTGCCTCAAGGTGGTTGATGGCTCGGTGCTTTGGAAGGTCGATACGACCAGCGACTTTGGCGTGATCCAAAACTTTTTCGGTGTCGGCTCGACGCCGGTCATCGAAGGAGACTTGCTGATCGCCAACATTGGCGGCTCGCCCGAGGAGAGCAAGAGTGTCCCGCCGGGACAACTCGATCGCGTCAAGGGTAACGCTTCGGGCGTGGTCGCGTTCGACAAGTTAACGGGCAAGGTCCGCTACCAATTCAGCGACGAGTTGGCAAGCTATGCGAGCCCGACGCTGGCAACGATCGCTGGTCGGCGGTGGTGTTTTATCTTCGCGCGCGGTGGTCTGATCGGCTTCGACCCCACGACCGGCAAGCAGGACTTCCACTTCCCCTGGCGCAGCGGCATTTTAGAGAGCGTCAACGCCAGCAATCCCGTCGTCGTCGGCAACGAGGTGCTGATCAGCGAGACCTACGGCCCCGGGGCTGCACTACTGCGTGTGAAGCCCGGCGGTTACGAGGTCGTGTGGAAGGACGAGACCCGCAGCCGCGAGAAGATTTTGCAAACCCACTGGAACACCCCCGTCTACCATGACGGCTACGTCTACGGGAGCAGTGGCCGACACACCGAGAATGCCGAGTTGCGTTGCGTCGAATGGAAGACCGGTAAGGTGATGTGGTCGCGGCCCGAGTTGACCCGCAGCAGCTTGCTCGAAGTCGAGGGAAAGTTTTTCTGTCTGACCGAGTATGGCGATCTGTTTGTGATGCACGCTAATCCACAAAAGTTCGATCCGATCGGCCAGATTTCGCTCAATGCTCCGCCCGAGGGCCCCGACGGCAAGCGCGCCAAGCTGCTCCGCTACCCAGCCTGGGCTGCACCGATTCTCTCGCACGGTCTACTCTACGTGCGTGGGGCCGACCGCGTCGTGTGCATCGAGCTCACGAGTGGCAAGTAGTTGGTAATGCTCACCTAAGCAATCGTCACGTAACCATCGGGTGCCATGCTCACGGCTCGGCGTGAGCATGTTGCACGCATGGCCATGACCTCCCAAGCAGCAAACGAGCATCTGAAAAGCGGCTATGCGATCAGCGGTCGATTCAGTTCGGTACGCCAATCGGCCGGATTCGGACTGTCCCCCGGCCCTACCAGATAACGCTCCCACAGCTCGACTGCGGGCTTGCGTCCGACGCCGCTAATCCAGGTCTCGAGCACCTCCCAAGCCGCGCCAAGTGATTCATACGAGCCACGAAAGACCGTGCGAGCCACGGTCGTCGCAGGCAACTCTCCGCACTGCATGCGCCCCGCGGGGGTCACCGGCTTGTCGACCGCCACACAAATCTTGTAGTTGAACGTCTCGGTTGGCTTGTGCAGATGATACGTGAACCACGGTCCAACGGGCTTCACCCCCTGCGCGGCCAGTGTGGCGACCAACTCATTGAGTCCGGGTCCCATGACCTTCATGATCTCGGTATGCGGCACAATCAAATGGATGAACGCCATTGGTTGCGGCACGGTCAAAACAATTTGCGGCGGATCGATCATGGCTGGGCTTTGTGAAAAATAATCTTTTGATTTGAAATAAGTCAGGTGCGATACACGCACAGTTCATCACACACGAAAGTTCAGTTCAGGGCACTCGACGACCACTGAATAATATGACAGCGCCGAGTATTGGACCAGTAAGTATCAATGCAAGGATCAAAAAGATTGATTCCTCGCGAAAGGGTAACATGACGCACGAGACTAACGCCAAGAAGTAATAAAGGACTATCCATCGCCATCGTTCAGATCGATTCAACGGCTTCCAAAACCACCAATTGCCGATATACCCAAGCAATGGGCAGCATAATGTACCAGCTATAACAGTCATCCAGACACTTGCGTCGCCGATATCCGCAAGTTGAGCAAAAAGTGGAAGCATTATTTCCGGTACTCAACCTCGCCCGACGAGCGGCATCTTGGTCGCCATCACGGTGAGGAATAGCACGTTGGCATCGAGCGGCAAACTGGCCATGGTGCTCACGGCGCGAGCGACGTTCGTGACGTCCATCGTCGGTTCCGGGGCGAGCGTACCGTTGGCTTGTCGCACGCCGCTCTTCATTCGCTCGGTCAGTTCGGTGGCCGCGTTGCCGATGTCGATCTGACCGCAGGCAATGTCCCACGGTCGGCCATCGAGCGCCGCCGACTTGGTGAGCCCCGAGATCGCATGCTTCGTCGAGGTGTAAGGGGCCGAGTCGGGTCGCGGCGTTTGGGCCGAGATCGAGCCGTTGTTGATGATTCGTCCGCCGCGCGGCGACTGGGCCTTCATGACCCGAAACGCCTCCCGAAGGCAGTAGAACGCGCCCGACAGATTCACGTCGACGACGCGCCGCCACTGCTCGATCGACAGCTCATCGAGCGGCACCGCAGGCGCCCCCATCCCCGCATTGTTAAAGAGCAGGTCGAGCCGACCGAACTTATTGAGCGTCGCATCGAAGAGCGCTCGCACCGCGTCGGGGTCGGCCACATCGGTGGGCACCGCCAGCGTTCGCTCGGCCGCCGCGCCTGACAGCGTGGCCGTTTCGCGTAGCGTCTCGGCGCGTCGACCCGCCAAGGCGACTGCGTACCCCTCGCCGAGCAACTGCAAGGCGACGGCCCGACCGATGCCCGAGCCCGCGCCAGTCACGATAGCAATTTTGGGATTCATATTACACTTCGCTGACGATTCCGTTGCTCGCGCCGAACGTGTCGGCCTCGATGCCGAGTTGCTGCATCATGCGAACGTATAAATTCGACAATAACTTGTTGTGCAAGCGATCGTAAGCGACATGCCCTTGATGCTTGAACTGGCCGCCGGCCAGGATGATCGGCAGGTTGTTGTTGTCGTGCGACGACGAGTTACCCAGGTTGCTGGCGTAAAACACGGCCGTCTGACCGAGCAGGTGATGATCGCGCTCGGTGCTCTGTTTGAGCTTCTCAAGGAACTCTCCGAAGAGACGGATCTCAGCCTCCTCGATGAGCGCGAGCTGCTCGAGCTTGCTGGGCTCTTGACCGTGGTGCGAGGCATCGTGATGCGCGATCGTGACGCCGTCGATCTCAGGACGCTCCTGCGAACCGAGCCACAACGAGATGACTCGCGTCGAGTCGGTTTGCAATGCCAAGTGTACGATATCGTACCACTGTCGCGAACGCTGCAACAATTGCGGACCGCCATAATCGACCGTCGGGACTGGTACGTCGACCTGAGGCTTGGGCGTTTTTCCCCAACGTTCGTCCTGCTGCAATCGCTGCTCGGCCTCACGAACCGACGACAGATACAAATCCAACCGATGACGGTCGTCGTCGCTCAGCTTGCCGCTGATCGACTGCACTTGATCGCGCACGTCGTCGAGGATGCTCTGGCCATCACGCACACGCCGCATTTCTCGGGCTTCCTCTTTGGGGGTACCGCGAATAAACAGCTGTTTGAAGACCTGCGAGGCCCGCTGCTGTGCGGGGATGCGGACACCGCGTCGGTTCCAGGCCACGTCACCCCCGCCGAGTACCAACGACGCGAAGCGAGTTTCGCTGCCGATGCGAGATGCGACCTCCTGGTCGAGCGAGATGCCATTGCGAATTTCGTTCGGGCGAATATTGTCGGGACTCACGCCCGTGAGCAGCGCGCACTCTGCGAAGTGTCCGGCGGCGTAACGATGCGACATGCCCGAGAAGACCGTGAACTGTTCACGGTGCGGCTCGAGTAGCTTCATATACCGGCTCGGTTCGTAATCGCGGCCCGCTTTCTCCGGAAAAAAGTTTGGCCCGTACATACCCAACGGTTGGCCGACGAGCACCAATCGCTTGGGTGACGCCGTGGCCGCGTTGGCTCGGGCGACGATGGCCGGCGTCATGGCATCGAGCAACGGCAGGGCTATGGCCACGCCCGACGAGCGGAGAAACATTCGGCGATCGAGTGGCTTGTAGGGCATGACGCGCTCCGGGCAGTAAATTTCGAGGGGTTATTTATTCAAAAACGCTCGGCTTTGCACGACCTCGTGGACGAGCGTGCGGAGGCCGTAATTCTTGCGTTTCACGGTGTCCACGATCTGTTCGACGACCTCGCGGTCAGCAAACTGGATATCGGCCCCCGTGGCGTAGATCAGCAGTTTTTCAGACAGACTGCGTGCGAGTTGGTCCTTGTCGATCAGCAGCAACTTTTTGAACTGATCGATGTCGTCAAACTTCTGCCCATCGTAGGTGATGCCCCCTTTTTCGACGTCCGGGCCACGATAGAACGCGCGACCCGTGTAGTTGGGCAACTGCACAATGCCGCCCGGCGTTCGTGCCGAGGCCCGATAAAATTCTCGCCAGCCACCAATGGGGTCGAACGACTCGAGCGCGAAGCCTGGTGGGTCAATGTGCTTATGACATGAGGCGCAGGCCGCGACGTTGCGGTGCTTATCGAGCTGCTCGCGAATGGTCGTCGCGCCGCGAATATCGGGCTCGATCGCCGGGACGTCCGGAGGCGGAGGCGCGGGGGGCTTGCCCACGATCCGCTCCAACACCCACTTGCCACGCAACACCGGCGAGGTGCGCGTGCCATCGGCCGTTACCTTGAGCACGCTGGCATGGGTCATCACGCCGCCGCGATGCGAGCCCTCAGGCAGCGTCACCTTGCGCAGCGCGTTGCCACTCACGCCCGCTATGCCATAGTGCCGAGCCAATCGCTCGTTGAGTATCGTCCAATCCGAGTCGACAAACTCCAGCACGCTCCGATCGTTGCGGAGCACTTCGTCGAAAAACGAATACGTTTCGCGGGGCATCGCCCAAAGCAGCGTGCCGTCGAAATCGCCATACAATTGTGGATCGGGGATCGTGGCGTCAATCTTGCGCAGGTCGAGCCACTGACCTACGAAGTTCTGCGTGAAGCGTTCCGCGCGAGGGTCATTCAGCAGCCGCTCGACCTGAGCGTGCAAAACCTTCTGTTGGCGCAGTTCTCCCCGAAACGCGAGCCCCAACAACTCGGCATCCGGCAAGGTCGACCACAGAAAGTACGACAATCGCGATGCCAGCGCGTAGTCGTCCAACTGCGTGGCCGGAAGCGCCTTATTGGTCGTCGGCGCCGCGGCGCTCGATTCGAGCATGAGCAGAAAATGGGGCGATGACAGAATCGACTTGTAGCCGTACAGCATGGCGTCGAGGAACGAGTATTGCTCGTCGAGCTTGGCATGCACGCGCTGCACGTATTTCCGCTGCAACTCCGCGCTCACCGGGCGACGAAAAGCCCGAGGCAGAAAATCTCGAATCAACCGCTCGGCGTCCTGCTTGGGCTGTGTCGAGACGGGCACGAGTGGATCAGACAACCAGCTCTGTTCGGTTCGATTGGCCTGAATCGTCGGCGGTTTCTTCCCCTCACTTTCGGCCTCGGCTACCGAGCGGGCCTTCAGCGGCACACCGGCAAACACGGTCTCGTAACTCGGCGGCGGGTAGACGTTGATCGGGCCATCGATCTGAAGCCACTCGACATGCAAGCCCGGGCCGGTGTACTCCTCGATTGGCTTCTTGAACGCGCGAATGTCCCACAGGTTGAGAAAGTTGACGACGAATTGCTGCCGCCGCTGGAGATCGATTTCGAACTCGACGACCTGCGGCGGACCATGAGGGATGTCGCGCAACTCTCGTACAACGGCATCTTCGCGACCGCTCGACTCGACGACCATGAACGCGGCCGGGACCGACTGCTTGCTCTCACCCACCGCGCCAATCGACATCCGCACGCGATAGCGCCCCGCCGTGGTCACCGGAGCCGTCGAGCACAAGCCATATCGGGGCAACTTGCTGTAGATGATCAGACCATCCCCTTCGAGACGACAACTGCGCGTGAGTGTCTGACGAAAATTGGGACCCTTCTCGGAGATCTCGCGACCCGTGCGGCGATCACTGAACGGAATAGGCGGATGAGCCGGAATAGCCGACATGATCGCCCGCTCGGCCGCCTCCTGATACATCAGCAAATGGGTCGCCGACACCTCGAGCGCCGCGCTCACGTTGTCGAACCCCGCCGCGCTGTTGTCGTCGGGCAACAGATCCTTGACCGACATACGAGTCTGCAACAGATCGCGGAGCGTGTTTTCGTATTCGGTCCCATTCAGTCGCCGGACCACGACGCGCCCTTGCGTCTGTTGCCGTTCGAGCGACGCGGCATGCAATTGCTGCCGGAGCGAGTTGACCGTGCGATCGACATCGGCTTGCGGCGGACGCGGTGACGAGTCGGGGGGCATCTCGCCCGCCTTGAGCTTGTCGTGAACTCGGACCCAGGTGGCCAGCGTCCGTTCGTCGCGCAAATCGCTCACCAGTGTGTCGAGCCGCAAACCGGCTTGTTGCGTGTCGGGTCCATGACAGTCGAGACAGTGTACCGACACGAGCGGCTTGACCGCGCGCGTCAGCGTGTCTGTCGCGTGTTGAGCCTGAGCCAGCCGAGTCACAGCACAGAGCAACATAACGAACACGGTGCTTCGAACAAAGCGATTCATGCGGCACATCGGCAAGCAAACTGGCGGTTGGAGAGCAAATCTCTATTGTAGGTCGACGAGCTCGCGGGCCGCAATACACAAGCCCCGCAGAGTGCCTTATTGAAGTATGCGCAGCTAATGGGCCTAGGCGAGCATCGCGAAGCCGGAAAACACCGGGCTTCCGTTGGTCGCCCTGGCTCATTCGCAGCGCAGTCGTCAATGGAAATGCTCACGTGCGTAGCGGATGCACGTGAGAATATTATCCGCCTCGGCCCGCAGTTGCTCGACGTGCGACAGGGTACTGATCCGCGGCAGAGGGGGCTTGGATTGCTGTTGTCGGACGAGAGCCAACATCGTCGCCAACTCGCTGCCTTTGACCTGAGACAGAGTTGCCCAATACTTGCGGGTTAAACAGGGAATGCGAAGCGGGTCGCGGGTAATCATCTCCAAATTCAGTCGCACGTCAGGGCGCGATTTGCGCACCAGCTCAACAACGCGGCGTTGATCGACGATCCCCGCACCGAACGGCACCTCGGCCAGCAAGAAGCCGTCATCGCTCTCGGCAACCGCCATGTCCTTCAGATGCGTGGTCATCGTCCAAGGCGCATAGGCCTCGACGACCGCATATGGTTGTTCGAGCAGCGCGAGGCTGTTGCCCGTGTCGAGACAGACGCCGACGAACTCGCTGCTCATGCGGCGCAACACTCCGACGAGCTCGTCGACTCGCCAATCCTTGTGATTCTCGATCGCCAACCGCATCGCATGCCGCTTGGCGATCGGCTCGGCGCGCGTGAGCGCCTCCCAACTCGTTTGAGTGAATGCGGCAAACTGCTCGGCCGAGTCATAAACCTCGTAGCGTCGGCCACTCACGCAGACGGTGCGTATCACGGTTGCCCCCACCTGCTTGGCTGCCAACAGCTCGGCCTCGAACCGGCTCACGTCGGCTTCGGTCTTAGGCAAAGCGATGGTCCCCTCGATGTACATGTTGTGCCGCTCGAGCGTGTCGCGCAGGGCTTTTAAGTCGGCAGTGTCACCGACGGGGATTTTGGTCTGCACGCCCGGCGCGCCAATCGTGGCCGCGTACTCGACAAACGCGCGGGCATCGGCGATCGGACCGAACTCGGGGGGCAGCGGTCGACCCTGTCGCACCCAGTAGGAGTGGATCACGAGACCAAGTTTGTGCCGTGCGGGAGTCGAGTCGGCGGCGAGTGTCTCTCCGGCCGCGAGCGCGAGCGGTGACAGAGCCAGGGCCTGAAGCAGTTCACGACGTTGCAGTTTCATGATCGTTGATCGAGTGAGGGGTTACGAAACGTTCAATGCTCGTCGTTGAGCATCCCAGGGCGCGCGGTACGGTCGCACAAGCTGAGCGTTGGCCTCGGCGTCGTCGACGATCGATTCGGACGTGGCGTCCCAGCGCACGGCGCGACCGAGCCGCAACGAGATGTTCGCCAAATGGCAGTGTGTGCTCACGCGCTGCGCGCTCTCCAGATCAGAGATGGGCGTGGCGCGCGACTTGACGCAGTCGAGAAAGTTTCGCGCGTGCAAGGTAAATTGCTCCTGCTCTATGCCGCTACGGTCCTCGACATTCTCGGTCCACCATTCGACCGGTCCCGTCGCCGGTTTCGCTTGGGGGCCTCCTACCGGATGACCCGCGAACTGCGGTAGTCGACTCTCGGGGGGAACTTTTTTGTCCCCCACAATCGTGTAGCCCAAGCGGTTAATCGTCAGCGAGCCTTTGGTGCCGAAAAACTCGAGTCCTCGGCCAGCGACTCCCGCCGACGCCTCGCGATGATGCCAGGAGGTCGTGTAACGCAGGCCGAGCGGGTCGTGCGCCGCGCTCGTGTCGTTCGCGCGACGGTGCATGTCGTAGAGCGCATCCTGCGTATCGGGCGTTTCGCCGTTGTCCTGCAATGCCCAGCGACCGCCGACACTCGCGACCGAGCGTGGTTCGCCGCCGAGGCACCAATAGACGATGTCGAGCCCATGATGGCCGAGGTTCGTCATCTGCCCGCCCGAGTAATCCCAGAACCAGCGAAAGTGATACAGCGCGCGATTCGCATTGTACGGCCGTCGTGGAGCCGGGCCGAGGAACAGATCCCAATCCAGATCGGCGGGCGGATCACAATCAACAGGCTTGCCGAAGCCAGGCATCACGTTGCGATGCACGTCCATGCGGACGGCATGAACTTGTCCAATCGCTCCGCTCCGGATCAGCTCACGTGCCCGCTGATAATGCAGCCCGCTCCGCTGCTGGGTGCCGACCTGCACGACTCGCTTGGTGCGCGAAGCGACATCGACCATCCAGCGTCCTTCGCGCACGAACAGCGACAACGGCTTCTCGACATACACGTCCTTGAGTGCCGCGCAGGCGAGCATCGTCATCAGGGCATGCCAGTGGTCGGGCGTTGAAATCACGACGGCGTCGACCGCGCGATCGTCGAGCAGATGACGAAAGTCGCGGTAGCCTCGAGCGCCTGAGCCAATCAAGGCCCGTCCCTCTTCGAGGCGGCCCTGGTGAACCTCGCACATGGCCACGCCCTGAACGTCTCGTTGTGCTTGAAAGTCGAGCACATGCCGCTTACCGATCAGCCCGAAGCCGATGTAACCGATACCGATCCGATCATTCGCACCGAGCACACGAGCATACGAAGTCGCCGAGAGGGCAGCGGCACTCACGCTGGCGGCAAGCACGCCCCTGCGGCTGACACGCGAGCGACGCAAGTGATCGTAGTGCATAACGGCTGATCCATAAAAACTAGAGTGAGGCGCGTGCGTTACTTCTTGGCTTCAAGTTGCAAGAGCGCCTCGGCAAAACGCTTGCCGACATCAAGCGTGCCGGCGGTGTCGTAATGAGCGCCGTTGGCAATCGTGGCCGTCGCCGTGTCGACGTACGCACAGCGTGGCAGCTTCGAGGCCAAGGACTGCTGCGCTTCGACAATCTTGGGCATAAACATGTTCTTGCCGCCACCGAAACGCGTGTTCACCGCGATGAGCGCGATCAGCTCGGGTGCCGCCAGGTCCTTGCGGAGCGCGGCAATCATGTCGCCCAGCGCCTGCTCATATTTCGGCGCCGCGCCAGCGTTCGCGTCGCTCTCACCCTGGACCCACACGAGGGCCCGCAAGCGAAGCGTAACGTCCTTTTCCTTAGCGGCCGCGATCGCCTGTTGGGTCTCGCTCACGAGCGCGCGGTAACTCGAGCCATGCTCTCCCGGGTCAGCATGGTTCCAATCCTGGGCCAGCGCGGTGCCGCTGAATGCCGCCTTGACGATGGCCAACGGCTTTCGCTCTTGCGCTCGCAACGTGCGTGCCAGACCGATCTCGGGACCAAAGCCGCCGTCGGCTTGAGCGAAGTTTCCATATTGTCTCGCCACGCGGGGTGTCTTGTTGGGCATCCCCTTGGGCTGCGGTTGTAAGAAGGTCCATTTGCCGCCGCTCGTCGAGTCGAACTCATCTGGCGGTGGGTCGCCGCACCGCCACCAGAACATGACCTCGCGGTCACCAACGTCCGCGGGCAACTCGCTCGGCCTGGCGTCGTAGCCCACGGCGTTCGACTGTCCGGCGATCAGAATTAAATCGCGCGTTTCGGCCGCGATCGCGGCCCGCGATATGAACATGCATAGAATGAACACCCGGGCGAACAACATGATGTGAGTCTCTACTGCTATGAAAAGAAACAAGCCCTGCGCAAAGAGCTTCGATGACGATCATCGCGGCCATCGAGGGCTATCTTAGCATTGTCAGCAGACAAAGTGAAAAGCTTTGTCGAGTGCAGTTGATTGTCGACGCCGCCGAAATACTCTATCGTCGATAGGGTCGCACTTCAGCCCTGTTCGCCATTCAACACCCGAGTGCTCGCCATGACACGGTTAGCTTCTTGTTCATTCATGCTTGTCCTAAGCCTTGCAACCATCGCGGCTGCACAGTCGACGACGAATCCCGAGGCGCCGATCGTTTGGAAGGCGGGGGCGGCCAAGGCCGCGATCACGCCCAAGAGCAAGCTCTGGATGGCTGGCTACGCCGCGCGTAAAAAACCCGCCGACGGCACCGCTCAAGACCTGTTCGCCAAGGCGCTCGCACTCGAAGATCACGCGGGACAGCGTGCTGTCATCGTCACGCTCGACTTCATCGGAGTGGGTCGCTCGCTGCGCGAGGCGGTCGTGGCCCGATGCCAGAGCGACTATCAGCTCAAAGGGGACTTCCTGCTCTTCAACGCTTCGCACACGCATTGTGGTCCGTCGCTTAGTAATCAAGAAGGGATGGAAGAACAGGTCAAGCAATATCGCATCGAACTCGAAAACACGCTGGTGAAAATCATTGGCCAAGCCGTCGAGCGGCTCGCGCCAGCCCGGGTCACGTTCTCGCAAGGTCGCTGCGGTTTTGCGATGAATCGGCGTCGTCCGACCGAAAAGGGCTACCAGAACCAACCGACGTATGCGGGCCCGGTCGATCATGAAGTCCCGGTGCTCATGGTGCAAAGTGCGGAGAAAAAAGTGCTGGCCTTGGCGTTTGGTTACGCTTGTCATGCGACCACGGTCTACTCGACCACGCTGCCGCCCGCCGCGCCGACCTTTATGTTCAACGGCGACTACCCAGGCTACGCGCAACAGGCGCTCGAGCAAGCGTATGGCGACGCGGTGGCGTTGTTCGTCAACGGCTGTAGTGGTGATCAGAACCCGTACCCTCGCAACGGCGAGTTCCCCGGCAAGCTGCCGCTCGACATGGCCGAGCAGCATGGCAAGTCACTCGCCACGGCCGTGGTTGCGGGGATGAATGGAGGCTCGCGTCCGATCGCCGGTGGCATTCGCGCCGTGACCGGCGATGTCGTGCTCGAACGAAACGAAGGGAAGCCCGACCATTCGTATCTTCTCCAAGCCATGCGACTCGGCGACTCGCTCACGCTCGTCGCCCTGGGGAGCGAGACCGTGGTCGATTACTCATTGCGATTGAAGCAGGAGATCAAGTCGCCGGCGGTCTGGATCGCCGGGTACTCAAACGAGATGGTCGGCTACATTCCCAGTCGGCGGGTCGCTGTCGAAGGGGGATACGAGAACGGCATGAACTTTAAGCTCGATGTCGAAGAGCGGATCATCAAGAAGGTGCATGAGTTGGTGAATCAACTGAATCCATAAAGCCGCGACCGGCGGTCGCGGCTTTATGAGGGAAAGAACTGCTCGCCCATCGCGCGTAAAAAGGCCAGCGACTCGGCTATCTCGCCCAGGCCATTCATGCCGTCTTCGATACTCACCCAGCCGCGATAGTTGTGCTCGGCCAGAATGCGGAAGATCGTGGGATAATCGTTCAACCCTTTGCCCGTGACTCCGTGACGCAGGTTGGGACTGTAGCCGAGCGTGCCATCGGCTTGCCGCAACTCGGCGATGGTTGTCCCGTCGGCCAGATAACGATCGCTGGCGTGCATGCTCACCACGCGCGGCGCGACCGCCTTGAGCAATTCGATCGGATCATCACCCGCTACGATCGCGTTCGACGGATCGTACTGCACACCAAAATGCTGCCGATCGCTGATCGCGGCGAGTAATTCCAAGAACACGTCTTGTTTCTGGGCAAACTCCGGATACTTCCACACCCCGTCCTTGTAGTGGTTCTCCAATCCCAACACGATGTCGTGCTCGCGAGCCACGATGAGCGACTGCTCGATGCACTCGACGACCCAAGCCAGGCCCTGCTCGCGGCTCACTTCGGGATAACGCTGGCCGCTCAAGACGCGGCACACGGCGCGGGCCCCGCCCAGTCGCTTGGTCACAGCGATCATTTTCGCATGATGCTCGACCGCGCGCTGCCTAGCGGCCCGATCCGGATTCGTGAAGTCGGGCGAGCAGCAGAGCATCGGCACCACAAAGCCCGCGTCCTGAATGGCGGCCCCCACGCGGTCGATATACGCATCGTCGAGGCTCGTGAAGAAGCCTTCGTACATCTCGAGCCCATCGGCATCAAGCGATCGAGCCATCTCGATCCACTCGAAGACGCTCATCTTGCGTTCCCAAATCGCGTCGAGATAACACTTGGGAAAGGCGGATATTTTCAGCGACATGATCGTCTCGTATTTACTCATCCGTTCGGAATGTAAAGGCGGGCAGTCCCGCCTTGTTGTAAAGATTCACCGTCGGGTTCCAAGCCCAACCGTAACGCACGTACTTGGGCGTAGGCACCTCGGGCGAAGAAACCACGATCGTGTCCCCTTCGATCACGGCGTCGGCCCAGACGAAGTTCTTGTCAGGCCCCGCGACGACAAAGCCTTGCAATTTCTCGTCGCCCGGTCGGATCATGAGTCCGCCGCCGAGATGCTTAAAGTACAGGCGAATACGATCCCCCTTGGGTGGCTCGATCTGCATCTCGCTGAACACGGGACCCGAGTGAATCAGATCTTTCTCGCCGTATGTCAAATGACGAGCCACGAGCGACAGTCGTCGGCCAACTTCCTGCTTGTTGCGCGGATGAATATCGAGGCCGCCGATGTCGATCGTGTTCGAGATGCCCGTGTTCGCAACACGCTGCACCGTGCGCATCATCGACTCGCGAATCTCGGCCCAGCCGGGCTCGACGGGCTGCTTCTGCACGGGGTTGTAGTTGGCTAACGAGACGATCAAAAAGGGAAAATCGCCGACCTGAAATTGCTCGCGCCAGTGCGTGATCAACGCGGGCAAGAGGCGGCGGTACTGAAGCCAGCGCGGGCCGTTGGCTTCGCCCTGATACCAGAGTGCGCCTTTGATGGCGAACGGTTCGAGCGGGTGGATCATGCCGTTGTACATCGACGAGATCGTCTTGTAGTGGCCGACCTTGGGCTCGGGGTAAGGTTGCTTGATATCGCTCAGCTTGGCGCCGATTTTCGCCTTCCAGGTACCGGCAAGCTTGATCGACTTGTCGTTCGGGTCTTTCACGGGGCGGAGGGCCATGTTGTTGGGCGCGGAACAAAATCCGCCGGGGCCCTCTCTGTTCAAAATCGCCACGACGAGCACGTTCTTGCCCGGCCGAACGGTCGAGCCCTTGAGCACATAGTTGCGAATCGTTTTGGGGAGTTGTTTACCGCCGATCAGTTGACCGTTGAACCACACCAGGTCGTAGTCGTTGATGATCGACAGATGCAGGGCCAAGTCCTGGCTGGCCCAATGAGCCGGAAAGTCAAACTCGCGGCGGAACCACACCAGCCCGTCGAAGTCGGCGAGCCCCGCCTCTTCCCACGGCTTGGGGACTTCAATGTCCTGCCACGAATTCGTGTCGAGATCGGAGTTCGAGCTGTACTTCAGTCGAGCACTCTCGGGATCGACGGTCGCGGTCCACTTTTGTAGCTCGGCAAAGTAATCGAACGCTTCGGGGTTGGGTCCGGCCCGTTCTTTGAGCTCCGCCAACTCCTGTGGAAAATCGAAGGGCATCGAGCGCTCGAGTGCCTCGGGGCTAACCCACACCTCGGCCGCCGTCGCCCCGACGGAACTGTGAATAATGCCGACGGGAATTTTTTGCGTCTGCTGAATTTCGCGGGCAAAGAAGTAACCCACGCCGGTGAAATTCTTCGCCAGATCGGGCACGCATTGTTCCCAACGCGCCGCGGGAGGCAATTTCATCTTCACGATTGACGGGAAGAAATTGACCGTGAACGAACGGATCTGTGGGTTGTTCGCGTTCTTCACCTCCTCTTCGGCATTCTGCGACAGCCGCACTGGCCAGTTCATGTTCGATTGTCCGCTACAGAGCCATACGTCGCCGCAGAGCACATTGCCGAGGGTCACCTTGCGGTCACGACCGGAGATGGTCAGCGTATGTGGCCCACCCGCCTTGAATGGCCCGATCCGGGTCAACCACTTGCCATCATCGCCGGCCGTGGCACTGCCGACGGACTGGTCATCGAAGGAGATCGAGATCGAGTCGCCCGGCGTGCTCCAACCCCAGATCGGCGCTTTGATATCACGTTGCAGCACCATATCGTCGGTGAACAATGTGTGGACGAAGGGCAACGGCGTCGGCTCCGAAGGCCACCACGCCTGCGGTCCCACGGGTTGAGCATAGGCCGCGGCCGAACACCAAACAATAAACAACAAACATGATATGAATCGCATGTCAGACTCTATGTTGCTAAGAAAGGTACGCACGGGGTGCGTACCCTACCAAGAAATTACTTACCGGCGGCGGCACGCTGTTCGGCGAGGTTTTTGCGAAAGGCTTGATCTTTAAGCTCGACGTAGTCGCGATAGCCCTGCGGATCGATAAACGGATTCGAGCCATCCTTGCGCTGCAGGCGATCGTACTTGGCCAGCATGCCGTAGTAGTTGCCATGGGCGCCGAGGAACACCTCGCACGGCAGCGACTGGAGTATTTTGAAGGTGGTCGTGTAATCGTCGACGATCTCGGGATAGTCACGGTTGTCGACAAGTTGATAACCTGGGTTGACATTGGGGCTGCCGATCACAACGACCCAGTGTTGCTTATCACCCACGGTCTCTTTCCAAGTCCAGGTGGTGCAGCCGCGCGTATGACCGGGTGTCCGCCGCGCGATGAGGGTCGTGTCGCCAAGCTTGACCTTGTCGCCATCGCTGAGCACGCGATCAACTTTGCACGCCGGCCAGCGATGATCGGTGTACAGGTACTGTCCCTCGCCGCCCAAGGCAATCACGCGGTCGTCCCCTTTCATCACGAACACCTGAGCCCCGGTCGCTTGTTGCATCAGGGCATGACCGGCGACGTGATCGTTGTGAGCGTGACTGGCCAGGAGAATTTTGATGTCGCGCATCTTGAAGCCGAGCGACTCGACGGCCCCGCGGATCAAAGGGACGGTCTCCTCGAAGCTACTGTTGATGAGGATGTGCCCCTCGGGCGTGGTGATGAGATAGCTCGCCAGCTCTTTTGAGCCGACGTAATAGGTGTTGCCGACGACGCGATGCGCCGCAAAGGCTTCATCGGCTGCGACCATCGCCGAAGGGGTGAAAAACAGACCGAGGAGAGCCATGCTCGCCAGGAGCTTGGTGAATCGAGACCAGCTAAAACCGCTCATCATGTAAACTCGCCAATAACGGGTGAAGCCTTGAAAACAAGCCCTAAACGGCCTGCAAGTATAATGTCTCGGCCCGGCACACTCACGCGGAATGTTCGAGAAACCACGTGTGGGACAGCCCCCTGACCTGTGTGAGCCACGTTTGCTAGAATGCTCGCATCGGTTCGGTTGACCCCTCGTACACCCCAAACGCAACTCAGCTATTGGACCATGCCGCGGTACCGTCGCGTCGCGATCATCGGGGTCGGATTGATCGGGGGCTCGATCGGGGGCGACCTGTTGCGTCGCGGTTTGGCCGACGAGGTCGTGGGGATCGGTCGCCGCGCTGAGTCGCTCGCGCTCGCGCAGCAATTGAAGCTCATCACGCGCGGTACAACTGACTTGGCCGAGGGGGTGACGGGGGCCGAGTTGATCGTTGTCTGCACACCCGTCGAGCGGATCGTGGCTGATGCACTGGCCGCCGCGCAAGCTACCCAGGGCGACATGCTCATCACCGACGCCGGTAGCACCAAGGGCTCGATCGTTCAGGCGCTCGAAGACGCTCGTCGGCAGGGCAAGTTTCCGGCCGGGGTCCGGTTCGTGGGGAGTCATCCGATGGCCGGCAGCGAGAAGAGCGGCCCGGCCGCGGCGACGCACGATCTGTTTGTCGATCGCGTGGCGATTGTCACGCCAACCGAGCAGACTTCGGCGGCCGACGTGGCCGCGGTGGTCGATTTTTGGAGCGCGCTGGGAGCCCGTGTGGTCAGCATGTCCCCGGACGAACACGATCGCGCCGTGGCGATCATCAGCCATTTGCCTCATCTGGCGGCGGCGGCTCTGGCGGCCGTGACTAGTGAAGCTGAGCGGGGTCTCGCGGCGGGGGGGTGGCGTGATACGACCCGAATTGCCGCGGCTGATCCGCTGCTGTGGCGACAGATTCTGCTCGACAATCGCTCGTGTGTCTTGACGGCTCTTGGCCATTATGAAAAGGTACTCGCGTCGTTTCGCGCCGCGTTGGAACATGCCGACCCGGCGACGCTCGACCATTTGCTCCAGGAGGCTAAGCTGTCCCGTGATGCTTTGGGAAGTTGACATTTATCCGGCGGCGGGACGACCCAACCGAGCCGCTGAGCGTGTGGCCAGCAATGCGGCCGACATGGGATTAGCCTCGAACCTGCACGTCGTGGCCGCCCACGGGTTTTTGCTGCAAGGCGAACTCGATCGCGCGCAGGTCGAGCGTATCGCGCGAGAACTGCTGGTCGATCACGTGGTCGAGTCGCCGCGCATCGCGCCGTGCGGCGACCCGCTGTTGAACGTAGCCCCGGCTGGTACCAAGAGCGCCGTCCATGTGTTGCCCAAGGCGGGAGTGATGGACCCCGTGGCCCAGAGTGCGCAGAAGGCGATCGCCGATCTGGGGCTCTCCGTCGATCAGGTCCGGACTATGTCCAAGTACTGGCTCTCGGACTTGAGTGCCGACAAGCTGACAACGCTTTGCTCCAAAGTCTTGGCCAATGACGCGATCGAGCAGGTGATTGTCGGCCCGCTGGGTTGGAAGCATCTGGAGCTCGGCTCGCGGTATGAATTTCGCCCGGTGACGGTGTCGCTGCTATCGCTCGACGACGCGGCGCTGCTCAAGTTGAGCCGTGAGGGGCAGTTGTATCTCAGCCTGGTCGAGATGCAGACGATCCAGGCACATTTTCGTTCGTTGCAGCGTGATCCGACCGACGCCGAGTTGGAAACGATTGCCCAAACGTGGAGCGAGCATTGCAGCCACAAGACCCTGGCCGGTCGAGTACGCTACCGCGACGAGAAACACGAGCGACTCTTTAAGAACATGCTCAAGGAAACGATTTTTGCGGCGACCAACACGATTCGCCAGTCGTTGGGCGCGAATGATTGGTGTGTGAGTGTGTTCAAAGACAACGCCGGTGTCGTCACATTCAACGACGAGTATCACGTGTGCTTCAAAGTCGAAACGCACAATCATCCCTCGGCGCTCGAACCGTATGGCGGCGCGAACACGGGCCTCGGCGGTGTGATTCGCGATCCGCTCGGTACAGGCATGGGGGCCAAACCGGTCTGCAACACCGACGTGTTCTGTTTTGCGCCGCCTGATACGCCGCATGACTCGCTCCCGGCGGGCGTGTTGCATCCGAAACGCGTGATGAACGGCGTCGTAAGTGGCGTGCGCGACTACGGTAACCGGATGGGCATTCCCACGGTCAATGGTGCGGTCTATTTCGATCCGCGTTACCTGGGCAACCCACTGGTCTACTGTGGTAACGTGGGTTTGATTCCGGTCGACAAGGCGTTCAAGGAAGCGCTCCCCGGCGATCGGATTGTCGCCGTTGGCGGTCGCACAGGCCGCGATGGCATTCACGGCGCGACGTTCTCATCGGCCGAGTTGACAAGCGAGAGCGAGAGCCTCAGCGGCGGCGCGGTGCAAATTGGCAACGCGATCACCGAGAAGATGCTGCTCGACGTGGTGCTCGCGGCCCGCGATCGCGGGCTCTACCATGCCATTACCGACTGTGGCGCCGGCGGCTTTAGTAGCGCCGTGGGCGAGATGGGGGCCGAGATCGGCGCCGAAGTCTGGCTCGATCGCATTCCGGTCAAATACGACGGGCTGTCGTATACCGAAACCTGGATCAGCGAAGCGCAGGAACGCATGATCCTGGCCGTCGGCACCGACACGGTCGACGAGTTTATCCGCCACTGTGCCAGTGAAGGGGTCGAAGCGACGGTCATCGGCATCTATCAACCCACCGGGCGATTGCAGCTCAAGTATCACGAGCATGTCGTAGCCGACGTGTCGATGGAGTTCCTACACGATGGCCGGCCGCCGGTCGTGCGCGAAGCGACCTACTCGCCCCAGCCAGTCACCGAACAGGCTTTGCCCGACAAGGTCACCTGGGACTACACGTCCGAGCTGCTCTCGATCCTCGGCTCGCTCAATGTGGCGAGCAAGGAGTGGGTCATTCGCCAGTACGATCACGAGGTTCAGGGTGGCTCGGTCGTCAAGCCACTCGTGGGCATCGCGAACGACGGTCCCAGCGATGCGGCGGTCGTGCGGCCTGTGCTCAACTCGCGGCGCGGCATTGTAATTGCCTGCGGCATGAACCCGCGCTATGGCGATTTCGACACGTATCACATGGCCGCCAGTGCGATCGACGAGGCGGTGCGCAATTGCGTCGCCGTCGGGGCCGACCCACGACGGATCGCGATTCTCGACAACTTCTGCTGGGGCGATTGCGAAAAGCCCGACACGCTCGGCTCGTTGGTCCGCTCGGCGATCGCCTGCCACGACTTGGCGGTCGCATGGTCGATGCCCTTTATCAGTGGCAAAGACAGCCTGAACAACGAGTTCAAGTTCACGGCCACCGACGGCTCACGCCAAGCGATCGCGATTCCCCCCTCGCTACTGATTAGCGCCCTCGGGCAGATCGACGACATTGGCCAGGCCGTGACGATGGATCTCAAGCACTCCGGCAATTTTCTCTATCAGGTCGGCCTCACCAAGAACGAACTCGGCGGATCGCATTTCGCGCTGGTACAAAAACTCAGCGGCGGGCAGGTTCCCGCGGTCGACACGGCAACGGCGCAGGCCACGTTTATCCAATTGCACGCGGCGATCAAGGCGGGGTTGGTTCGCGCCTGCCACGACATGAGCGAAGGGGGACTTGCGGTCACCGTGGCCGAGATGGCCTTCGCCGGCGGTTTAGGCGCGCGAGTCTTTTTGGCCCAAGCGCCACATGCGCTCGACCTGCGGGACCCTGGCGCGACGCGCTCGTTGCTCTTCAGCGAGTCGAATAGCCGGTTCCTGGTCGAGGTTCCGCCCGAACACACCGACGCGTTCGAGGCCGTGCTCGCCGGCGTGCCGTGTGCCCTGGTCGGCGAAGTGGTCGACACCGGCCGACTCGAGGTCATCGGCCTACCCGGCCCGGTCGAGATCGACGACAGTCAGCAGTCAGCCGACGAAGCTCCGCTCGTCATCAACGCCGCGCTCGACGCCTTGAAAGAGGCTTGGCAGAAGCCGTTGCGTTGGTAGTCATCGTTGTCCGCTGAACGCTCGGGGTCAGCAATCGTCCACTACGAGAATTGAAATGGATTGGCTGGATTGGTATCACACGCTCGCCAAGCCGAGCTGGACACCGGCTCCGGCGACGATCGGCTTGATCTGGCAAATCCTGTATCCAATCATCGCGATCAGTTTTGGATTTGTCTTCGTGCAGGCCTTTCGCGGGCGGGTACCGTGGCGCGTCGCGCTGCCGTTCGCGATCAACCTCGTGGCCAATTTGATCTTTACGCCCATTCAGTTTGGATGGCGGAACCTGCCACTCGCGGCGGTTGATATTCTCATCGTGTGGAGCTCGATCCTGTGGATCATGGCGGCTGTCTGGCGACATTATCGCTGGGTGGCCGTGGCCCAGGCGCCATACCTGACTTGGGTCTCGATCGCGACCGTGCTGCAACTGTCGATCACGGCCATGAATTGGGGCCGCGCGTGATGACGAGCGACCGTCAATCGTGATGCGGTAAGCGAATCTCGATGCCGTAGTGCGGTGCAATCTGCAGGAGCTTGGCGATCTCGTCTTTTGTGGGAGGCAAGGCCGTCGTCGCGCCGTCGCTCAACGGTACTCCGACCTCGAAGAACATCTGCTCTAAACCGGCTGGCGCGACCGAAATGATCATCCTGGCCGGCTGACCAGTCTCGTTTTTGAATGAGTGCGGTGTGCCGACAGGCATGTTGGCAAACGTGCCCGCACGGGCGACCAGTTTCTGGTCGCCGATTTGAAAGGCAATTTCCCCTTCGAGCACATAAAAGCTTTCCTCCTCGCGCTGATGGACATGCGGCGGAGGTCCTCCGCCGGGCGGCACAAGGGCTTCCCACATCGCGTACTTGCCGTGCGTGTCGTCACCCGTTGCCAAGAATCGGTATACATCGCCAACAACGGCGATGGTTCGGCCCTGGCCGGGCTCACGAATCGTGGGTTGATTCAGCATGCTTAAGATTCCTTTCTTGCGAGGCACTTACTCTCGGGATGTCGCTCTGGTGCTGCAACCGGTTACGGTAACAACTTCACCTGTCGCTCGCTACGATTGTCGACCTGCTGGCCAACGGTGATGACGACTTGCTGGTCGAGCCCCTTGGTGTAGAACGGGACATTGCTCAAGTGGCCAAGCCCGATCGGAGCAATCTAGACATTCAAGTCCGACCGTAGGTCGCGGCTATAGCTCTCGAAAGGTGTATCTTGGCCGATGTCCCACCAGATATCGACCAGATGCCAGGGCATGGGGTTGTAGGGATCAGCCTTAGGCTCGTCGGCCCTGAGCGGGATCGCACACCACGGCACGATGTTCACCCAGGCCAAAATTGCCTTGCGTCGCTGCCAAAGCTTGCTCATCAGACGGTCTCCTTGCCCGGCATTCTAGCACATCGAGAAACCGTAGCACGCCGAGCGGCTTGACTCTGTAGTATGGTACAGAGTTTAGAATCTCGGTCCACGCAATGAGGGACACTCGCATGGCATCGCTACGCATCGGAGAGGTTGCCCAGCTGGCGAATATTGGCGTTGAGACGGTGCGGTTTTACGAACGGCGCGGCCTGTTGGTGGAGCCAGCTCGTAGGGCGTCAGGCTATCGGCAGTACGATCAGTCGGTGGTGGCCCGACTGCAGTTCATCCGGCGGGCGAAGGAACTCGGCTTTCGGCTCACGGAGATCAAAGAGCTGTTGGCTCTCTGGTTTGATCCGAGGACCAAATGTTGCGAGGTGCGAAAGTTGGCGCAAACCAAGATCGCTGAGATCGAGGAACGAATTGATTCTCTCAAGACCATGAAGAAATCGCTGCAACGAATCACCGCTCAATGCGAGCAACGAAGCACCGTGGCAAGCTGTCCGTTGTTTGTCGAGCTGAAGACGCGCTCCTTGGAAACATCCTAGACAAAATAACGATCGGTGAATCGTTTTAGCCTGGTTACTTAGATATAGAGGCGGATCATGAATCGACTGTGGATTGGGTTTGTGGCTGTCTTGGTCGTGTCGTTTTCCGTGCTGGGCTGGGTCGGTACGCGAATTTATCAAGAGGCGCCACCGATTGCTGAGAAGGTTGTGACAACCGATGGTGCCGTGATCGTCGGTGCAGGCGACATCTCGGCCGGACAGAACGTCTGGCAATCGCTCGGAGGCATGGAACTGGGCTCGGTCTGGGGGCACGGCAGTTATGTCGCTCCAGACTGGACGGCCGATTGGTTGCATCGACAAGCCATGCATATCCTCGATCACTGGGCCACGGCCGATTATCAAACGCCGTTCAACCAACTCGATTCGGAGAAGCAGGCGCAGTTGAGTGGCCGGTTGACCACGCTGTTGCGAACCAACACCTACGATGCACAGACGAAAACCATTACGGTCTCGCCGCTCGTTGCCGCGGCATTTGAGGAGAACCGTGCACATTACACCGACGTATTCACCAACGGACGAACGGCGTATGCGATCCCCGCAGGCGCGATGACCGACTCGAATCGTCTGCGGCAACTGTCCGCGTTTTTCTTTTGGACTGCTTGGGCCGCCTCGACCAACCGCCCAGACGACACGATCAGCTACACGCACAACTGGCCGTACGAGCCACTGGTCGGTAACCGGCCCACGGGCGAAGCGGTCGTCTGGACCGGCGTGAGCATCATGATGCTGCTGGCCGGTATTTCGGCAATGGCTTGGTGGCACGCTTCGCGGCGCGACGCCGAAGAACCCCTCGCCGCGCCCAAGAGCGATCCGCTCGGAGCTTGGGCCGCCACCCCCTCGCAACGCGCCACGGTCAAATACTTTTGGGTCGTTTCGGCTCTGATCCTCGTGCAAATGCTGTTGGGGGTCATTGTGGCCCATTACGGCGTCGAAGGGGATGGGTTTTATGGCATTCCGCTCTCACGCTGGTTGCCCTACAGCGTGGCTCGCACGTGGCATATTCAGCTCGGTCTGTTCTGGATCGCCACGGCTTGGTTGGCGGCGGGGCTCTTTATTGGCCCGCTCGTCAGCGAGCAGGAGCCGGCCGGACAGCGGTTGGGGGTCAACGTTTTGTTTCTCGCCCTGCTGTTGGTCGTCGTCGGCTCGCTCACCGGCGAATGGCTGAGTATCCATAATCAATTGAGTGACGCCGTGTCGTTCTACCTAGGACACCAAGGATATGAATATGTCGATTTAGGACGTGCCTGGCAGATCGCTTTGTTCGTCGGTCTATTGCTGTGGCTGTTCCTGATGGTGCGCGCGGTGCGTCCCGCACTCAGAAAAGATGGCGAACAGAAACAACTCGTGGCGCTACTCACCGTTGCGACGGGAGCTATCGCCCTATTTTATGGCGCGGGCTTGACCTGGGGACAACACACCCATCTCTCGATGGTCGAATACTGGCGCTGGTGGGTCGTGCATCTCTGGGTCGAAGGTTTCTTCGAGGTCTTTGCCACGACCGTCATCGCTTTCATTTTCATGCGATTGAACTTGGTGCGACCCGGTATCGCCGCCGCGTCGGCGCTGCTGTCGGCCACGATCTTCCTGTCCGGCGGCATCATCGGCACCTGTCATCATCTGTACTTCACGGGCACGCCGACCGTCGCGCTCGCCTGGGGATCGGTCTTCAGCGCGCTCGAGGTCGTCCCGCTGACGCTCGTCGGCTTCGATGCGATGGATGACCTGCGGCGGTCGAGAACCTCTCCCTGGGTTGGACGTTATAAATGGCCTATCTACTTTTTCGTGGCGGTAGCCTTTTGGAACATGGTCGGCGCGGGCCTATTCGGCTTCATGATCAATCCGCCCATCGCTCTGTACTATATGCAAGGTCTCAACACCACGCCGTTGCATGGTCACGCCGCCCTGTTTGGCGTTTACGGAATGCTCGGCATCGGTCTGATGCTTGTTTGCTTGCGCGTACTCATCCCGGGGGTTGAATGGAAGGAAGGCCTGTTGAAGTTTTCGTTCTGGTCGCTCAACGGAGGCTTGTTGGCGATGTGCCTCTTGAGCTTACTGCCGGTTGGCCTCATGCAAACCTGGGCCTCGGTCGAGCATGGCTACTGGTACGCGCGAAGCAGCGAGTTCATGCAGACGCCGATCATGCAAACGTTCCGCTGGATGCGCGTCCCCGGCGACACGGTCTTCTTCCTCGGGGCGGTGACGCTGGTGCTGTTCGTCGCCGGACTCAAGACCGGGCACTCGTTCAAGAAGCAAGCATGACGCTTACAGCAAGTCCCGAAGGTGGAAGTGATGCTTGCCTAGTTTACCGCCATAATTGCCGGCCGTAATCATCACGACGTCAGCTTGACCGGCGGCAGCGTGCAAGCCGCGCCGCATGGCCGACTGCACTGCCTCGAAACTGAGCCCGTCGATGACGATCTCGTACACGGCTCGACACGCTGCGGGCAACGCGCTCGCCGTGTCGCAACGCAGCGTGGGGCAATAGGCGTCGTTGGTGCTGGCCTTGAGCTTGGCATACTTCGAGCCGACTTTGCTCCCCGAGCGGACAATACCTCCCGGAAAAGGCAGAGCGACATCGCTCCCCTGTCGGATCGCGGCAACAGCCGCCTCGGCAGCCCTCAAAGCCGACGCAACACGCGTAGCGCCGATAAGCAGATTACCGCCAGCGACTCCGGTGACCGTGCCAAAATAATCTTCGCAGAGAAACTCGCCGTCCATCACCGGAATGCGCCAGAAGCGTCGATCGTCGATCTTCTTCGCGCGTTGGTAGCCATCGCCGAAATAACGAATGGCGCCTCCGACGCGAATACGCTTCTCTTTAGGACAGTCGAAGATGCCGTTGTAGCAGGCGCTGGTGGGGCTGGTGAGCACGCACTGACCAACGCGACTGGGAATCGCTTTGCCCAGAGCATCGACCGTAAAGGCAAAGACGAGCACCGCAACACCCGGTCGACCGTCGGGCGTTTCACTCACGGGGACCTCACGTTCGATCGCCGCCTCGACATCACAAGCGATGACGCTCGTCGCATTGCCGCACATGACCGTTGCGGCGGTCCGAGCCCAATCGAGCGTATCAGCCGTAATCACCAGTCGGGCCGCTTTGATCGGAAACGCCTCGGCAAATGTGTCGATGATCGACACGCCGTTGAGTTGTAAGTCGGCGGGAGATTCTGGCGGCGTGGTCATGGCGATTGGCGAGCATCCTCGCGTTATTGGATCACTTCTGCTTCGTGCAGGTAGCTGGCATCGACGGGGTAATTACGCCAGCGAATCGAGTAATACTTCTCGAACCACTGTTGGATATCGACTTCGAGTTCGCGGTCGTAGTCGGGTTCAACATGCAGCGTCTTGCCGTTGGCCCCATCGCGTATCTCGCCCTGCTCGACGATCACGCGGCCCGACTTGATCACGACGCGCGGCAACTCGAACATGGTCTCTTTGTTGTCGTGCGGCGTGTAGATCGTGATATCGGCATCGGCTCCGGGCCCCAAATGGCCCTTGTTCTTGAGACCCAAGATGCGTGCCGGACCGGCTCGCGTGATGATCGCAATCTCGTTCAGAGTATACTCGCGTTCAAGGTCATAAAGCGTCGAACGCTCGCGGACCAACGGATTGCATGTCTTGAGTACGTCCCGCCGATACGTCCGGTCCATAAGCAGCCGGATGATTTGCGGATAGGCCAGGAACGAGCCGCCGTTGGGATGGTCCGTGCTCATCACAACTCGCCACGGATCGTTCACGAGCAGATACCACTCCAGCCCGATGGCCCATTGCAGCGAGTGGACAGCCGACTTGTTCTTGTACTTGATGGGGGTGATGCCGCAGCCCGACTCCATTTCGGTGTCGCCGCTGAACCATTTTCCGCCGTAGACTTTTGAGAGGAAGTAGCCCAACGGACCATCGCCCGTCATGCTCGTCGTTTCACCAAACAGCACCTGACCTACGTCGATCGTGACATTCGAGTGGGCGTTGACGTAGTCGGCCAGTGGCACAACCTTGCTGTTGAACGTATTTTCGTCAGCGTCGCCGCCGCCGTAGCTGTGGAATTGCGCGTGAGTGATATGGCCCCGATGCCCTTCGAGCGCCTGCATCGTTTCGAGCGTCGTGGACCAGTTGCCGGGCATCCCCAAGTTGTTGCAGTGGATATGCACACTGTGCGGAAGAGCCAGCTCGCCGGCGGCTTGCGCCACGCCGCTAATGATCTGTCGCGGGGTGACCTCGAAATGATCGACGATCGAGTCCAGACCGCTGACGTTGCCCGAGGCGTGGCTCTTCCACACCTCGACGCCGCCGGGGTTAACGAGCTTGGGGGCGAAACCTTTCGTGGCCGAGAGCAACCAGCCGACGAACGCCTTGAGCTTTTGCGGCTCTTTGTCGCGAATCGACTGCATGACGTAGTGGTTGTTGCCCATCAGCACGTAAAAGCCCTTGTCGAGACAAGGAGTGTCGTCGAATTCCTCGTGCGCGTGTCGCGCGCCGAGCGGCGGAATCGCGGCATCGAACGCGGTCGTGTAGCCGAGACCGGCATACTTGTAGCCCGTGGCAAACGTGCTGGGGACACTCCCCATCGTGCCGCTATGCGTGTTGGCCGTGCGATACACCGGCGCGGCTTTGCGCTTCTCCTCGGGTCGCATCTTGCGCGCGACATTCACCTTCGGGCCAGCAATGTGGCAGTGCATGTCGATGCCGCCGGGCATGACGACCATGCCGCGGGCGTCGATCTCGCGGTTAGCGCGCACGCTCGGATCGCTCGGCGCCGCGACGATGCGACCGTGCTCGATCCAGAGATCGCGAACCTGGCCATCAATGCCATTAGCCGGATCGTAAATCGTGCCGCCGACAATTTTTGTGAAATCGGACGCGGTCATCGTTAGGCCGTCACTCCGAGAATCTTCTTAACTCGCCGTTCGATTTGGCTCAGCACCTCGAAATCGCTCGGATGAGGCGAGGGGAACGCGGGACGCAGAGGTATCGGCACGTCGTCCATGCGGTACACCGTGCCGCCGGTGTTGATACCATACGTGGCCACCGTGAAGGCCACGGCAGCCGCTCGCGTCGTGGGCGTCTCCTTGGCGTCGAGCGCGATGAACGGAATCGAAGCCAGATGCTTGCGAGCCGGTTCCGAGAAATTGGCCATCGGATCGCAAGCGATCGTCATGCCGCAGTCGGCCTCGCCTCGGGCCAACACGTCGCTTGTCGTGTACTCGCCCGGGTTGAAACGGGGATAGCCTCGGGCATGGTTCACGCCGAAGGGATAGCCGGTGCGCCACGCGACGACGTTGTCCGCTCCGGTCACGTTACCATGACCCCGATTAGGTTTGGCGACGAACCGCGTAAAGGCGTTCATGTCGCGCGTGAGCGCCAAGAGCGCTTCGCTGTTGGCGTGTTTACCGCGCGTCATCGTCACGCCCATGCCGAAGAAAATGACGCCGAACTTCGCGGCTTTCATTCGATCCATCAAATCCTGCCAGACGGCCAACTCGACGCCGGTCTCGTTGAGCACGACTTGCGGATCGAGTTCGATCCCCTTGGCTAAGGCGCGTAAGGTCCACAGCCCTTCAAAATCTTTGCGCGGCTTGATTTGTACAAAAATGTCGGCGGCCTTGGCGCTCTTGGTGCGACGTACGTCAACCATGACGCAGGTGCGGTCCTTGCGTCCGTTGGGTAAAAACATCCCCTTGGGCATCAGACTGTACTTAGTGAAGTGGCGCGGATGGCTCTCGGCCGGGTTCGACCCCCAGAACATGATGAAGTCGCCGCGGTTGGCCACCTCGCCGAGCGAACAGGTCACTTCACCCACCCCCTGAAACGCCATGCCCGAGGGACCGTGGCACACGCTGGTCGTCGTGTCGATCGTGCCGCTGATCCAATCGACGATGCTGACCGCCACGCGCTGCGCCTCGCACGGCGAATCGCTGAGGCCGTAAATGATCGGATATTTGCCCGCCGTTAAAATCTGAGCCGCGCGATCGTACCCGGCCTCGACCGAGGCGGGCTGACCATCGATCAGACAGCTCGGTCGATCTTCGATCGAGTGGTTCAAGAACCAAGCTTTGCCCAGCACACAGGCCCGTTTCGCCTCGGTGATATGATTGTCTTTGACCGTCAGATCGATATCGTCGCAGACGCAACCACAGAACGTGCAGGTGGCATCCTGAATGATCTTCAAGTCACCCTGGACAACAGGTTCGGCAGCGGCGGCGGTTGTGGCCATATCTCAGTTCGGCAAAGGGGCAAATATCCCGAAGCGGACCTTTATTCTGACTGTGTTTCGATCTCGACGCAATCGAGATCGTCAGCTCGACACAAAGCACATGACAGTTCTTCGGAAAACTTGGAAAAAACGGTCAAGTCGCACCCCATCGATCAGGGGTCGTTTTTGAGCACTTCCAGTTCAACGTCGATCCCTTTGCTCGTGGGCATCCCCGAGCCGTGGGTGTCGCCGCTCATCAATTGACTGGAGATATTCCCGTAGGCGATGAACAGCAGCCCTTCGGGTAGTTCGTCTTTCTTGGCGGTCGTCACACAGACGTCGACCTGCCCTTGCTCGGCCTTGAGTCGCACGCGGTCTCCATCGACCAAGCCCAGCCGTTGCATGTCGCCGGGGGCAACCTGAAGCGAGTTGATCTCGCGTTGGTACTTATCTTGGAACTTTCCCTCGCTGATGCCGCACCCCTGATCGCTGGTCCGGCCGGGAATGAGAATAAACGTATTAGTCATCGTCGATAATCGATGCGAAGGGCGGAACTCTTAATCAGGCCTTATTATGCGCCATCGACGCATCGCCTGCACGAGGGAAACTGCTCACGCTTCCGGTAAATAACCATCGGGGGTCCATCCACGAGCGGTGTTGTAAGCTTGCACCAACTTGGCCAGCCGATCGGCAGTGAGGTGCGCTTGCGGGTCTTCGGGCAGCGGTTGCCTTAAGAGTCGGCTGGGCAACGTGTCTTCGGCCGCTGTCCAGCCCGCGGCGATGTTAAATCGTTTTTTAAGCGTCACGATTCGCCGCGCGGTTTGCCGCAGCTCATCCGCCGTCACATCCCAACCGGTCACGAGATGGAGCATCTCGGCCGCCTCGTTGAGAAAGTCGCTGAATACGCCGCGGAGAAACTTGCACAAGATCAGCGAGTCCATCAGCACCGCCTTGTCTTCAGTCTCGACGGCGAGCACCGCCGCCTCGGGTCCTACGTTGCGACGGTCGACCGCCGTGGAAAAATCGACTTCATAGGCGCCCGAGCGATTATGGTCAGCGCCACGCGTGCCCACGGCAAACCCAAGGGCCATTGTCTGTAAACCTCGCGGATCGTAGCCAGGAATTTCTAATCCTTTAACTTGAGGCGCGAAGTCAATCGAGTCGTGACCAATCGCGAGCGCCAATCGACGGCTCCCCTCGGCGAGTTGATGTCCCACCCCTTCGCGGCGACCGATCATCTCGATGGCCCGCAAGAGCGAAGCCCCATCGCCAAACCGCAACCAAGGAGCATCGAGCCAATCACGCTCAACACACTCCATCGCAAAGGCGATCGTTCCGCCGGTTGAAATCGTATCGATTCCCCAATCATCGCAGAGTTGCGAGGCGCGCAGGACCACTTCAGGATCGTCGATCGCACAGAGTGGCCCGAGGGCAAATAGGTTCTCGTACTCGAGTCGGACCGAGCTTTGCCCCTCGCCGAGGCTGTAGAGATGCTCACAACCGATCGTACAGGCAGCGCACGACGCGCGGGTTCGCGACCGGGCGGTGCTCAATTGCTCGGGCGAGATCGCGGCCGCGCCGGCAAAGCTCCCCTGCTGAAAATTGCGCGTCGGCAACACGTTCAGCCGGTTGAAGGTGAGCAGGTTCGTCGCCGTGCCCAACTCGCGATACTTGGCGGTCGCGGGGCCAAACGACTTGGCCGACAAGTCTTTGGCCAGCGAGATAAGCCGATCGGGCTCGGCCCAAGTGCAGCGTTGCGAGCCGCGGACGACGAGGGCTTTGATCTGCTTCGAGCCCAGGACTGCGCCGCTACCGCCTCGGCCCGCGTGTCGACCGTCGTGCGAGATGGTCGCATAGCGGACCAACTGCTCGCCGGCAGGTCCGATCGTGGCGATTTGGAACTCGGGCCCATAACGCTCACGCAGTCGTGATTGCGCCGCGCGATTGGTGAGCCCCCAGATATCGCCTGCGGGCTCGATCTGAACGTGCTCGTCGTCGATGACCACGATGCTCGGTTCGGCGGCTCGTCCGGTGATGAGCAGAGCGTCGTGGCCGGTCTTTTTGCCCGCCAGAGCAAAGCCACTACTGGCCAACGAGTCGTTGATCCGCTCGGTGAGAGGACTTTTACTCACGACGGCAAATTTCGCGCTCGTGGTCAATGGGCTCCCCACGAGTGGACTGAACACAAAAGCCAGCGTAGCCTCGGGGGCGAGCGGATCGACGGTCGCTCCGTTTGCTTGCCATAGCAGAGCGGTGCCCAGGCCGCTCCCGCCGATGTGACTTCGCAGGAACGACTCATCGAGTGGCACGCGCTCCGCCGCGCCGCGCGACAGATCGATTCGCAGATAGCGGCTGTGGTATCCGGCAGGGGGTGTCAGCATTTCATCCCGTTTCGAGCAGGACTCGTACAACGTGCCTTGCTCACGTAAGTGGCACGTTATGCGAACCCGACATACTACTTTATCCCTGGCACGTTGCACGTGCCTTACGTCATGAGGTGCAGCGAGTTAACCTCCGGCATCGACTGACAGCAGCAACACGGTCTCGCCCGCGATCAGCGGCGTGGCGGGGTCGGTCACGAATCGCCGACCACCCAAGTTGACCGTGAAATGCGGTCGCAAGCGATTGCCTTCGATACACGTCAGAGCCAAGGCAGGATATCTCTGCGCGAGATCCGCCAACACCTCGCCGAGACACGTACCGCACGCGGTCGTTCGAGCCGTAGCGGCCCGGGCTCGCGGAATGCCAAAAAATTCGACGTCGACTTGCATGGGCCACCGTCGAGAGCCGTGAAGCCAAGTAACTCCAAGCTGCCGTTGGTCACCTCGCGGGGCACATTCACGGCACAGTCCGTAATAAGATACAATGTCCGATGATAGATCGATCCGTGCCTCCGAGCAACTTCTGTTTTTTATCGCGACCGCTGATTCATGACCGCTCCCAGAGAGGAACCCACGTCACACGATGTTCGCATGCGGGGCTTTGCCCAGCGTGCGACCGTCGAGGCGGCGATTCACTGGCTCGACGGGGCACTGAACGACATGCACTCACCAGCAGCCGAGGAGGTCCCGCTCCGAGACGCGCTCGGCCGCGTGGCGGCTCGAGACGTGTCGAGCCAGTTCAATGTGCCCCGTTTTGCCCGCTCGATGATGGATGGCTTTGCTGTTCGCAGTGAAGATACACACGGAGCAACCGCTTATAACCCGCTCGCGTTAAAGATCCTCGGCACCTGTTTGCCTGGCGAGCCGTTTGCTGGTCAGCTCGCTCCGGGTGAGGCGGTGCGAATTATGACGGGCGCGCCGTTACCCTCGGGCGCGGACGCTGTGTTGCCCGTCGAAGAGACCGAAGTTGCTGACATGACGCTCTTCGCACAAGGAACCGTCTCAATCGGCAAACATGTCGGCCAGATCGGTGAAGATCTTCGCGCGGGAGAAATCGTCGTGCGAGCCGGTCGCGCGCTGCGCCCCCAAGACATCGGCCTCCTGTCGAGTGTCGGATGTGCTCAGGTCTCAGTCATCCGTCGACCGCGTGTGCAGTTGGTCGTCACCGGCAATGAGTTACTGCCCGTCGGGACGCCCCCGGCGGGTTGTCGCATCGCCGACTCGAATGGCCCGATGCTCGCCGCGCTCGTGACACGCGACGGTGGCGAAGTCAATTCCTGGAGTCTAATACCCGATCTGCCCGACGCCATTCGCCGCGCGTTGCAATCTCCCGCCGACGTCATCCTCGTGTCGGGCGGCTCCAGCGTCGGGCAAGAAGATCATGTGCCCCGATTGTTGGCCGAGCTGGGTGAGTTGGCCGTGCATGGCGTGGCGATGCGACCGAGTAGTCCGGCTGGGATGGGTCGACTCGCAGGACGATTGGTCTTTCTGCTCCCCGGTAATCCCGTCTCCTGCTTATGTGCGTACGACTTTTTCGCCGGTCGGGCGATTCGAGCCCTCGGCGGGCGCTCGAAAGATTGGCCCTACCGACGCGAGCGATTCCGCTTGTCGCGAAAGCTCGTCTCGACCATCGGACGTGTCGATTACGCGCGCGTGCAGATCGTGGGGAACGAGGCCGAGCCGTTAGCGATTAGCGGCGCGTCGATCTTGAGCTCCACGACGCGCGCAGACGGCTTCGTTCTGGTGAGTGCCGACAGCGAAGGCTATCCAGGAGGCTCCGAGGTCGACGTGTTTTTGTACGGATGTTAGGTTCGTGTCTCTAAATTGGGGTGACCGAATGAGTTTTTTTCGTGGCATGGCACTGCTGAGTTGCGTGGCATTGGCTTGGTCGGCGGTCGATGTCGAACAGGCAGCTGCCGCGCGGCCGAATATCTTATTGGTGGTGGCAGACGATCTGGGCTGGGCCGACGTCGGTTGGCATAACTCGAAGTTCCGTACACCTCAGCTCGATCGCCTGGTGCGCGAGGGCGTCGAACTAGATCGGCATTATGTGCAGCCGGTCTGCTCTCCCACGCGCACGGCGCTGATGAGCGGACGCTGGACAGGCCGGTTTGGTCCGCATGTGCTGGGCCCCACAAACCTGCGCGCCTTTCCACCGGGCACCACAACCTTGGCGTCGGCGCTGAGAGAAGCGGGCTACGTGACTTGCGTGGCCGGCAAGTGGCACCTTGGCTCGCGTCCGGAGTGGGGACCCAATCACTATGGCTTCGACCATAGCTACGGCTCGCTCACGGGAGCGGTCGACCCCTGGACCCACCAATATCGTAAGGGCCCCTGGCAACACACTTGGCACCGCAACGAAAAATTTTTGCACGAGGATGGGAACGCCACCGAACTCGTGGCGCGCGAAGTGGTGAGTTGGATCAAAACACTCCCCGAGCCGTGGTTCGTCTACGTGCCGTTCCACGCGGTCCACATTCCGATCGACGCTCCCGACTCGTTCAAACACCCCTGGGCCGAGACGCAGTTCGATCCGGATCCGAAAAAGAACGAGTCATTGCGGCGCATGGCAGCCTTCGTGGCGCAACTCGACGCCAAGGTGGGTGACTTCGTGGGGGCCATCGACGAGCGCGGCCAGCGTGACCGCACCCTGATCCTGTTCACCTCGGACAACGGGGGCAAGACCAAGGGGGACAACCCGTATGTCGGCTCGGTCGCGGCGACCCCCGCTCTGAGCAGCAACGTGCCCTTGCGGGGCGAGAAGGCCCAACTGTACGAAGGGGGCGTGCGGGTCTCGGCTTTCGCCCATTGGCGCGGAACCCTCGCGCCTCGTAAGGTCACCGCTCCGATGCACGCTGCCGATTGGATGCCCACCCTGACAAAACTCGTCGGCTGGAAAAGTACTCGCGATCTCGCACTCGATGGACAAGACATTTGGCCGCTCGTGACCGGGGCGATCGAAAAACCCGAACCACGCACGATCTACATTCCCCTACGCAAACGACGCGCGGTGTTCTACGGCGATTGGAAGTTGATCGCCTCGGGCGAGGGAGACTCCGCCGCCGGCGCAACCGATGCCGTGGAATTGTTCCGCATTACGACAGACCCTTACGAGACCACCAACCTTGCCGCGCAAGAGCCCGCCCGCACGGCCGAGATGCTCAAGCGGCTCGCCGAACTGCGCAAGGGAGATCAGGACGAATTGCCCGACGATCTACGTGGCATAGCCGATTGAGCGGAGGAGAAAACCGACCGGCTGTACCGATTGTGACAGCATTGCTGTGCTGATGAATGCTCGTTGATTATGGGCACTCACTCGCCCCTCTCCCGTTGGGAGAGAGAGGCCAAAGGCCGGGTGTGGGCCAGCGGGCAGCGTGATTCGGCCGAATAAACAGGTTGAATCCGCCCAGCCCTCATCCGGCTGGCTCCGCTCGCCACCTTCTCCCGTCGGGAGCCGGTTTTCATATCGCAGGCGTGTGGCATAATTGAGGGGGGCTCAACACCCGCGAACCGATCGGTTCGCGAAGGTGTCTTCGTTTCGGTTGGTTACTCTTTCCTACGCAGTTGCCGCATGTCACGTACAGCTCAAATCGCTCGGCAAACGGCCGAGACAAACATCACGCTCGAACTGAACCTGGACGGCACCGGCCGCGCCGATGTACAGACGGGCGTTGGCTTCTTCGATCACATGCTCACGCTGCTGGCCAAGCACGGCGCGCTCGACCTGACCGTTCGAGCGCAGGGGGATCTGCACGTCGATCAGCATCACACGGTCGAAGACACCGGCATTTGTCTCGGGCAAGCCATCAAGCAGGCGCTAGGCAACAAGGCGGGCATCCGTCGCTACGGTCACTTCACGCTGCCTATGGAAGAGACGCTGGCCACGGTGGCCCTCGACCTGAGCGGGCGATATTACCTCGTGTTCAAGGCCGAATTTCCGTCGGAAAAAATTGGCGAGTTTGACAGCGAATTGGTCGAGGATTTTTGGCAGGCCGTGGCCGCCAACGCGCTCATGAACTTACACGTGCTCGTGCATTACGGCCGGAACAGTCACCACATCAGCGAGGCGATCTTCAAGGCCTCGGCTCGCGCGCTGCGGATGGCCATCGAACTCGATGGCCGATTGACCGACGTGCCCAGCACCAAGGGGACGCTCGGGTAATCGAGTTGAGTAATCCACCAGCCACCGAATAGACTGTCGCGCACGTACTGCGAGTGGCAACAAAAACAGCGGCGGCCGAGTGAAGCGTCACTCGACCGCCGCTGAGAATAAACACACACCTTGACGAGGCGTTAGGCCTTCGTCGGTTCAGCAGCCTCGCGGAGCACAGCCTTGCGGCTGAGCTTCACGCGGTCTTGGTCGTCGATCGCGATGACCTTGACCTGAAACTCGTCGCCGACCTTGCACACGTCATGCACGCTGTTGACGTAACCGTCGGCCAGCTCGCTGATGTGGCACAGGCCATCCTTGCCCGGCAGAATTTCGATGAAGGCACCGAAGTCCTTAACGCTCGTCACGCGACCGTCGTAGATCTTGCCGACCTTGACGCTCTCGGTCAGAGCTTCGACCCGACGGAGAGCCGCTTGGGCTCCGGCTGAGTCGTTGCTGGAAATAATGACCGTGCCGTCGTCGTCGACTTCGATCACCGCGCCGGTCGATTCTTGAATGGCGCGGATCGTCTTGCCGCCCGGGCCAATGAGCAGGCCGATCTTCTCCGGGTGAATGCTTGTGCGCAACAGGCGCGGAGCAAATCCGGAAATTTCGGCCCGCGGTTCAACAATGGCCGAGAGCATGTGACGCAGGATTTGCATCCGGGCCTCGCGCGCTTGGGCGAGCGTGCCGCGAATGATCTCGCTGTTGATACCGTCGATCTTCAGGTCGAGCTGGATGCCGGTGACGCCGTTTTGAGTGCCGGCCACCTTAAAGTCCATGTCGCCGTAGTGATCTTCGTCACCGATGATGTCGGTGAGCAGCATCCATTGATCGGCGCTCTCTTTGACCAAGCCGATCGAGATGCCCGCCACTGGGTTGCTGATCGGCACGCCTGCCGCCATCAGGCCGAGGGTCGCACCGCAGACGCTGGCCATCGAGCTCGAACCGTTCGATTCGAGAATGTCGCTGATGACGCGGATCGTGTATGGAAACTCGTCCGGATCAGGCAGCACCGCCTTGACACTCCGCTCGGCGAGTGCGCCGTGACCGATCTCACGACGACCTGGGCCGCGGATCGGGCGACACTCGCCCACCGAGTAGCACGGGAAGTAATAGTCGAGCATGAACTTCTTGCTGTACTCGCCGATCAGGCCGTCGACCCGTTGCTCGTCGCGTGTGGTGCCGAGCGTGATCGTGATCATCGACTGCGTTTCGCCACGTTGGAACATGGCCGAGCCGTGAACGCGCGGCAACACATCGACTTTGCATTCGATCGCCCGCAGTTCGGTAGCCGAGCGGCCATCGGGCCGGGTGCCCGAGAGAATCGCATCGCGGACCACGCGTAGTTCGAGGTTCGACCACGCACGATCGAAGGCCAGTTGCGGAATGGCATTCGCCGCGGCGGCGTCGGGAATAAGCTCGGCGACCGCTTGGGCCTTGAGCTTGGCGACGGCCTCGGCTCGGGCGTGCTTGCCCGCGGTTTGCTTGGCGGCCTTGAACGCGGCGTAGTACTTGCCCTTGAGGGTTTCGAACACGCCATCGCTCGGCGGAGCGACGAACGGCGTCTTTTGGACACCGGCCTTGGCAAAGAACTCTTCTTGCAACGAGACGATCTCTTGCACGTAGCGATGGCATTCCATCACGGCGGCGTGCATTTGATCTTCGGGCAATTCACGAGCAAAACCTTCAATCATCAGCACCGCGTCGCGCGAGCCGGAGATCACGAGGTCGAGCTCGCTCTCTTCGAGTTGTTCCATCGTGGGAAATGGAACGTATTGGCCGTTGATGAGGCCGAGCCGGCAGGAGCCGAGCGGACCTTGGAACGGCAGCGACGAGAGCCCCAGCGCGGCACTGGCACCGATCATGGCAAGCATGTCGGGATCGTTTTGTTGGTCGTAGGCCAAGACGTTGGCCTGGATTTGCACTTCGTCGTGGAAACCTTCAGGAAAGAGCGGGCGGATCGGGCGATCCATGAGCCGCGAGGTGAGGGTTTCTTTCATCGTGGGGCGGCCTTCGCGCTTCAGGAAGCCGCCGGGAAACTTACCCGCCGCGGCAATGCGTTCGCGATAGTCGCAGGTGAGCGGGAAGAAATCGACGCCCGCTCGCGGAGGACCACTGGTGACGGCGACCAAGACGACCGTTTCACCGTATTGCACTAAGCAGCTGCCGGCAGCTTGCTTGGCGTAGGTCCCTGTTTCAATTGATAATGTTTGCGATCCGATTTGACGTTCAACACGTACCTTAGCCAAGGTTGTTACCTATCCTTTTTTCCTACGGTTCTAGCCGTAGCAGCCAACCTTGAGTCGAAGGCCCGTGACGAACCACGCCCGCAGTGGGCTACGTTCGTTGTGGGTAAGCGACACCGAGAACGACCCAACCTCGTCGCACGAATCGTCTTCGGCGGCAGCTTGGTTGGAGATCGTCACACGCGAGTAGACGCGTCGCTTACTTGCGAATTTCCAAACGACGGATCACGTCGAGATAACGCTGCGGAAAGACCTTCTTCAGGTAATCCAACAGACGACGGCGACGACTGACCATCATCAATAATCCGCGCCGACTGGCATGATCCTTGTCGTGCGTGCGCAGGTGTTCGGTTAACTCGGCAATCCGCGCCGTGAGCAGCGCGACCTGCACCTCCGGCGAGCCCGTGTCGCTGTCCTCGCGACGGAAGTTTCCGATCAAACCCTGTTTGCGCTCTTTCGTGATAGCCATCGGCAAATACGCATCCCCCACGTCGGTCGGCCTAACCCTTGTGCGTCAAGCATCGACCCCGTTGGTCAAACAGCTAGAACTCATGTCCTACAATATGAAACCACAATAACTTAGGGGTCCAATGTATCAGGTATCGATCGTTTTGCAATCGGTAATCCAGTCGCGAAGCCGCGAAATAATACGCCCCCCGCAAATTGCCCCATCGGCCATCACGAATATATCTTAAGAGTATATCTATCATTGACTTGCGTATCACAACCAACATTATACGCGATTCACTTCACGGGGCCCCTGGGGAGCGGTGTCACGATCGGCTCGACGGAAATCTCACCGTCGAGCCCCAACAGAAAACGATCGAAAAACGTGTTGATCCGCTGCACCATCGCCGACGGCCGAGGGATGTTGTGCCCAACGTTCGCCAAGGGCAGGAGCCAGCTTTGCACGCCGGCTTTCTTTAATGCCCTATGAAGCTTCTCCGAGTGCGAATAACTCACGGTCGTGTCATGCGTACCGTGAATGATGAGCATCGGCGGCGCTTGGCCCGTGACGTATTCCAGCGGCGAGGCGCTCCGGGCCACATCGCGTTTCTTGGCCAGTGGCCCTCCGATCAAAGTCACGATCAACGATTCCTCGTAGCCTTCTTTCGCCGTCTCGCTTACGAATGGGATCGTCAGATCGCTCGGGCCACAAAAGTTAACCACGCACTGCACGCGACTGCTCTGTTGCGTGTGATCACCCACATCACCGGCCAGTTCCGGACGGTCGTTGGTCAAGCCAAGCATCGATACCAAATGCCCACCGGCAGAGCCGCCCATGCAGCCAATATACTCAGCATCGATGTTCAACTCCTTTGCATGAGCGCGAACCCAGCGAACAGCCGCCTTGCAGTCATAAAGCTGTGCGGGCCACTGGGCCTCGCCCGAGAGCCGATAGCCAACCGCGATCGCCACATAGCGCCCCTCGAGTGCGGTATTGGCGGCCAGATTACTGTTCGACAATCGACTACCACCGCTCCAACCGCCTCCGTGAACACACAAGATCGCCGGTAGCGGCTTGTCGCTCTTGGACTTTTTAGGGCGATAGATATCGAGCATCTGCCTCGGGTTGTCGGTGCCCGCATACGGTTGATCGAAACGAATATCGAGCTGTGCGGCATAGCGCTGCTTCAACTCTTCTTGCAGCGAAGCCGTTTTGTCTGGGAGCTGAGCGCTCACAGCAGAAGCGAATAGCATCGCCAAGCTGCACATCAACGAAAACCAGCCCACAAACGGTTTCAGCAACATAGGACAATCTAACTTTCAGATGGTAGGACAAAATGGTGTTCTGCCTGAGTCTCGCAAACGACGATCCGAGGTGAATTTACACTCGGCAAGCGAGCCGAAGCGGATCAACTGGCCAAAAACCGAGGGAAAAATCCCCCTGATTGACTATCGAGTGGTGTTTGGGGTACCGTAGTGGATTGAAATATTGTCGCAAACGTTGTCAAGGAGCGGCCCCACGGTCGCGAT
>CAYLYE010000020.1:0-548 GCA_964387325.1 uncultured Planctomycetaceae bacterium | reverse complement strand
GCCATTGTCGTCTGAGCTCCCCGCCGAACCCACCGTTCTGTTTTCTTCATTAGGCCTATCGGCCGTTATGCTCGAGGCCTTGCAGCACGCTGGCTACGAACAGCCAACACCCGTGCAGGCTGGTCTTATTCCGCGAGCGGTCCTCGGTATCGATGTGATGGCGCAAGCGCGTACCGGGACCGGCAAGACTGCGGCTTTCGTGATCCCCATCCTCGAACGGCTCGAACCGCACAAGCATGTCGGCAGCCCGCAGGCCATCGTGCTGGTGCCGACCCGCGAGCTGGCCGTGCAAGTCAAAGATGAGTTCGTCAAGCTGGCCCACGGACGGCGCGTGAGCGTCGTGGCCCTGTACGGCGGCAAGCCCGTCAAAGGGCAGATCGACAAGCTCAAGCGGGGCGTTGATGTGGTCGTCGGCACCCCCGGCCGCGTGCTCGACCATCTCGGTCGTCACTCGCTCAGACTCGAGCATCTGCGAATCTCCGTGCTTGACGAAGCCGATCGCATGCTCGACATCGGGTTTCGGCCCGACATCGAAAAAATCCTCCGGC
>CAYLYE010000019.1:0-42729 GCA_964387325.1 uncultured Planctomycetaceae bacterium | reverse complement strand
TGCTGTAACGCGCGGCCACAAATCCTTGCGGCACGTCGAGCAGGCTTCCGTCACTCACGGTCAACAGCAGTCGAGTTTCCAACGGCTCGAAACGAAGTCGACGACGAGTGGCTTTGTGCGCGAGGCTTCCCGCTGCCGATCGCCCGCGTGAAACGAGCCGGCCCATTCGCATGCTCAGCATTCCGAACAGCGAACCGAACATTTGCTTAACCTAGTTCACGAGTAACCCAAGGCAGACGAGGGACACGAATGAATGACAACACTTGAACGAACAAGCGGGGAGGCAAAGGATCGTGGCGGGTAATCTTGAGGCGGGCAAACAGCCAAACAGACGGCGATACAGCCCCCCCATTCGATATGTCGATCATAGCCATCATAACCGGTCCCGCTAGGAAGAAATCGCAGTTTACGATCACTTAGGAAGAACATGGACAAATAAGACCTTTTGCCGACTCAAAAAATCTTGCCCGAGGCAATTTCCGCCCTCGACAAACACACACATCTAGGGGGGGTGGCTGGGGTAGATGGCCGTGGCTCGATAGCGTGACGCAGGGGCTCTGCGTCGCTCGAACGGGGAGCCGGGGCGGTCGAGTGAATCGGCCCCCGAGCACGCTTCAGGTAACAGCGCGTCGTGTTAGAAGGTCCGCTCGGCACCGGCGACGACCGTCAGGCCTGGCTGAAACATGACCCTCGCCCGAGGGTCTTGCGAGCGGAAGTCGAGATGCTCGCGGAAGTTGATGCCGCCGATGTTTTCAAAGCCCAGCTTGAGCATCGTGTTGCGAGAGGGCTGCCAGTAGGCGTTGATGTCGACGATCGTGAAGCCGCGGGTGGGAGTTTCGAGCAAACTGGAGGCCACGCGATTCTGTGAGGCCACGATTCGCGTGCTCAACTCGATGCCCCAGGGGTACGGTTGCGCGGCGGGACCCTCGATGCGTCGTGGATGTAATCGCACACCCAAACGGCTTTGCAGCGGCAGGATGCTGGGGAGCGCCTCTTTGGCCGGCCCGCCGGTCGCGATGCCACCGACCGTACCATTATTATACGCGCCACGCACCTGAGTCGCATCGCGGTGACTGGCCGTGACCACGCCTCCGAGCGAGACATTCACGGGCGCGGTAGCAAAGTGACCGTTTCGTGTTTGGTCGGTCCCCTGCACATAGCTCAACGAACCAAACGGGGTCACATAATCGTTTTCGTCATATTGCAGATAGGCGTCCGAGCCCCAGAACGTTGCCAAGTCGGTGTTCACGTACTTCAGGTTAACCTGCTCAGGGACAGAGCCAGGGCCGTACACGATACCGACATTCTCAAACGTAATGTAATTGAATCCCCAGGCGTAGTACGCGCCGATTCCGCCCTGGAAATAGTCCTGCGTGAAGGTCATGCCAATATCGGTTTGCAGCAGCGTCTCCTGCCGCAGCGTGGGGTCGCCCGTGACCGTGTTGAGTCCGTTCTGCAACAGCGCCATGAAGGGCTGAGCCGCGTACAGCTCGGTCAGATTCGGAGCACGCTGCGAGGCGCCGACTTTCGAGTACACATTCCAATGGTCGGTGAGACTATGCTCGGCACTGAGATAGCCCGCCGCCATCGAGAAGTTACGCGCCGTGGCCGTGCTTCCGACAATGGCCGCGAACGACGGCTGGGCCGGAAAATAATTGCCCAGGTTTTGCAAACTGGCCGGGTCAGCGGTGATGTCGGTGCTGGTCCAGTCGCCGCGCACACCGCCGCGCAATTGGTTCGCATCGCCATCATGGACCGCGATCTCGCTGTAGATACCAAAGTCCAGAGTGTAGGACTGTGGGATGGGCGAGTTGGCGTTGGTAAATACTCCCGTCGTCACGCCGCTGCCAATTTCATCGATCTGCTGGTTGATGAGCCGCATATCGGTGCCCAGGGTCAGATAGTTTCGCTCGTCCTCGGTCCAAGACATCGCGAGGTTATAGCCCGTCGACCGCGAGTTGACATGCGTGAAACCGACATAGCCGATGTCATCGAGAAACGGGAAGAACTGACGCTTCGTGGGGCGCTGGGCACTGCCGTTGAATGTCGTGGCGTTATGCCAATACTCGAAAGTGAGCAAGTCGTAATAGGCTTGATCGCGTAGTTGATATTTGAGCTCGAAGGCGTCGGTTCCCAGATTGTCGATATCGAACACTTGGCCTGGCAGCAACACGTTGTTCTGTCCGAGGCCGAGATAGCTGAACTCGACGGAGCTGTCGTCGGTCAGATCGTATCCGAGGGCAAAATTATAATCGCGTGAGTAAAAGCCGGCGGGGATCCGGCTGCCATCGCCACTGAAATAGGTGTAGCCTGCTGACTGACCGACATTGGCGCGCCAGCCCCAATTCGCATCGCCACCCCAGAGCGCTTCGCGGCCAAACCACTGGTTGCCGTTCTGCTTATAGTCGACGCCGAGATTAGCGTGCGATTCATAACCGTCGGCATAACGAGGCGCGGCGAGCAGATCGATATCGATGAACTGAAAACCTGGCCCCAACCGAGTCGAGTACGGACCGTTGATAACCGAGACGTTATTGATCAGGTGCGAACCGATCTTGTTCACGGCCGTGTCGAGGTCGATACGGGCCGGCACCCAGTGCGAACCCGACGCGGCCAACTGCCCCACGCGACTGCCACGGACACGAGGATCGGTTACGATCGGATTACGACGCTGGGCTCCCACGCCGATGACGCTCGGCGACTTGCCGAGCAAATTGCCCACATCGGTCGAACTACGAGCCGTGGCCTCACCGTTGCTCGTCTGGCTCGTCGATCGCGTCGCGCTCCCGAGGAAGCTCGCGGCAATGGTGCCGTCGCCGAACAGCGACGTCGACAAGGCTTGTGCTCCGCGAGGAGATTCGATCCGCGGCGCGATATTGGTCAACGGTGTGAGTTGCGGCTGCGGCTGCACATAGCCCACCGGCTTGACAGCATCGTTCGCTACGGCAGCGGCCGCAACCACTTCCTCCGGAGCATTTTCTTCGCCGGAGTCGGGCTCAGCCGCAAGTACCACGACCGGAGCGATCACCAGTAGCAGCGCCAGCAGCCCCCGTTTCGATCGCGATAAATAGAGTGCCCCTCGGCGCATCGTTACCCCAAGTCGAAGTGAGCCGGCAAAATCACTAAACACGTCGTCTTCGGATTTATCGGAATTGATTGACGTGATCTGGAAGGATTTTGCCGACAAAGACTACTCGCCCGGAGAGTGCTATCCCACCCACAATAGCTGGATTGGTGTGCATGGGCATTCGCTGTGAGTAACGTGCGAGCGAGTCTCGGCACTGAGTCCGCGGCTTCAATACGCGCCGGCTCGGCTGCCCCTCCGAGCCGGCGCATCCTTCAGCAAACAAGCGAAATGGATTTGAATCCAAAAGCGGCCCTGCTGGACCCGTTATGGCCATCCATCGCTCCGACCCGACATGGCAAGTGCAAATTTTTTCCTTGGCCAACGAGCAATGTTTTTTCTTGGCGAACTGGCAAGTAGATAAATCTCTCGCAGTTTTTTTGTCGGGTCCGATTCGGCAATGTCCATGAGTCGTATGTGAGGCGTTCGCATCGCCGCGAAACAAGAACAGCAACAATCGATGGCAAGAGGAGTACGACCATGAAATCGAACACGGTGCGCAGCGTTTGTGATTGGGATCCTCAGTGGATTCGCGTGGAATTCCTTGACGATGATGGTCGACCACTGGGTTACACCGAATTTGAACCCGCACGGCCCGAGTCCATCCCATTCGTACGTGGTGAGCATCACCACGTCGCGTCGTCGATCAGTAAGCGGTCGGGCTACAGCCCGCGACGAATTTATCGTCTGCTTCACCAGTTGGCTCGGACTTTCAACAAGCGATTACCGAGCTGGCGTCTGGGCCGACTCGCTAGCTTCTTGGGGGCCTGATGATGTGCGGAGACTGGCTTGTCTCGCGTGCGGACGAGCCAGTCGTGACAAGGAGCGCGTGACCAGAATCCTTCTCCCTTTACGATCCTTGAGAGTCCCATCATGACATGTTCAAAAATTGCAGTATTTTCACTCGTCGTTATGTGTCATTCGTTCGCCACAGCTCAAGTTAGCCAGAGTGACGAACTCGCCAAGCAAGAGGCTCAGCGGACGAAACTGCTTGCCACGAAGACCTACTTCGAAATGCGGCAAATGAATCTTGATTTTCTGGCCGTTGAGCAAGAACGCAAAATTGAAATGCGGCGGCGAGCGATTGCCGCACGAACCGCCTCGATCGCCGATGGACCAACCATCGCGCGCACTGTGCCCCTTCAGCAATTCGATCGAAGCACGGGTCATATTCTCTGGTCGGGGGTGTTGTTGAAGCCAGAATTTCAGTCGCACCGCGAGCAGCTCAATCGGCTCTTCTCCGAACACCGGGTCCATTATCGACCGCTGAGCCTCGCAGAAGTTCAAGCCCACACACGGCCGATGCGCGAGAAACTCAACTCGCAATTCGACAAAATCGCACCACTCGACTGGATTGCATCGAAGAACTTCATCGACAACCTGGAACGTGCGATCTTCAGTAAGCTCGGATAACAACCATGAGTCCCACCGTAATACTGCGCGAGAGCCCGTGCTGTGATCGGACGAGCTCGAACGCAACCGAACCAAGCTTCCCCTGTGGTTGGTTGCTGGTCGTCGTTGTGGGTGATAGCCTAAAGGGCATCGTGATGGTGTCTAATGGGTACTCGCCCTGTGGTCGCTACGGGTTCTGCTTCATGGATGCGCCTCGAGATACGATCGTTGCTTGGGTCGCTGGCTTAAAAGCCGGAAAAAGCTCCTGTGCCTACCGCCTTTACGGCGATATTTACGAGCAACTGGTGCGGTTGTCAAAACAACGATTTTCCGGCCTCAAGCCGCGTTGGGCCGACGAAGAAGATGTGGCGTTGAGCGTCTTTCAGAGTTTTTGTGAGCGCGCTGCGGCGGGGCAGTTCCCCCAGCTCGATAATCGTGACGACCTGTGGAAGATCCTCGTCACACTCACCTGTCGGAAGGTTCGTGACTACGTCCGATTTGATCGCCGACAGAAACGAGGCGGGGGTGCCGTTCGCGGCGAATCCGTGTTTATGGATGCCGACGAGCCCAACGCGCCCGGTATCAACGCGGCCGAGGGGAACGAGCTGCCGCCCGATATGGCGTTGCTTGTCGCAGAAGAGTCGCGTCGATTACTGGACTGTCTCGAAGACGAAACCTTAGCGCAAATCGCAGTTTGGAAAATGGAAGGCTTCACCGATCAGGAAATTGCCACCCGGCTCGACTGCGCCGTGCGAACCGTCGAGCGCAAAGTAGCCCGCATTCGCGAGAAATGGTCGCGCGAAGCATCGTCCGACTCCCCGGCGTCTCTCGACTCATGACATCACGCGAACCACCGCCGACAGGCATGCTCAGTATCGGCGCCGAGCTCGAACGGTTTTACGACGAGTTCGAGGCGGCACTGCGGGCGGGACAGGCCCCGCAGATCGAGCAATACCTGAGCCTGCCTGCTTTGCGCGAACGACGCCAGGAGGCGCTCGCCGAACTGGTCTTGCTGGAGCTCGATTATCGACGTCGACGTGGCGAGACGCCGAACGTTGACGAGTACATCCAGCGATTTCCTGATGATGTTGCGTCCATTCAAACACATTTCTCACGCGATTCGAGTCAGCATCGCGCGTCGAGCAACCACGCTCGTCCGTCATCGGGTGATGCGGCTCATGTGTCGGGTCCCACGGCCAATTTTGTTTCGGAAGACTCGGATGCACCCGTTGAGCACCCTGCCGCGAACGCATCACCGAGTCGATATCGGCCACTGCGCTCGCTGGCCCGAGGTGGATTGGGTGAAGTATTTGTTGCTCAAGATCAAGAACTCGACCGCGAGGTGGCGCTTAAAGAGATTCAACTCCGACACGTCCATCAACTCGAAGCGCGACGCCGCTTCATGATCGAAGCAGAAATCACTGGCAAGCTCGAACATCCGGGCATTGTTCCCATCTACGGCCTGGGCACCTATCCGGACGGACGACCGTACTATGCCATGCGATTAATCCGCGGGAAGAGCATGCAAGACGTGTTGAACAAGGCCGCGTCGAGCATTCGTGATGCACTGAATCCCGTTGAGTTACGTAAGTTATTGCGCGCGTTTGTGTCGGTGTGCCAAGCCATGGAATACGCCCATGCTCGAGGCATCATTCATCGCGACATCAAGCCCGACAACATCATGTTGGGCGATTACGGAGAGACGCTCCTGGTCGACTGGGGGTTGGCAAAGAATATCCGTCAAGCCTCGCCAGCGACCGAGTCAACCGACGTGCAACCGATTCGCTTGTCCCTTAGCGGCAGTGTCGGTGGTATGGAGACACAACTCGGCCGCACGTTGGGAACCCCGCAGTTCATGAGCCCCGAACAGGCCGAAGGGCGGCTTGACGAGTTGGGGCCAGCCACTGACATTTATAGCCTGGGAGCAACGTTGTTTAGCATCCTGACCGGTCGGCCTCCCTTTGTCGTCGAATCGTTAGCCTCACTGCTATTGCGTGTCGTTGCCGGACAGTTTCCGCCGCCGCGAGAAGTAAACCCCAGCGTGCCCAAACCGCTTGAAGCCATCTGCCTGCGTGCCATGGCTCTCAAGCCCGAAGCACGTTACCCATCGGCACTCGCTCTGGCCGACGACGTCGAACGCTGGCTCGCCGACGAACCGGTCGGCGCGTATCCTGAATCGTTCGTTGAGCGATCCTGGCGTTGGGCCCGTCGGCATCGCAGTTGGGCGATCGCCGGTACCCTATCCGTGGTCACGATAGCCTTCGTGGCCACGGTGGCCGCGGTGCAAATCAATCACGCCCGCAATCAGTCGGAACGGCATCGACTCGAAGCCGTGCGGCGCCTACACGAAGCTCGCGATGCGGTCGACACGTGGCTGACAGGCGCCAGCGACGTGCTGGAGAATTTGCCCGGCGTACAGCGTGTGCGTCAACGGCTTCTCGAACAGGCGCTGGCACGGTACACCCTGTTTGCCGGCGAGGTGTCAGACGATGCCGACATCGAACTGGAACGCGCTCGCTCGCTGCTCCGCCTGGGGGATGTACAAAAGCTGCTCGTTCGTCCTACCGAGGCCGAAGGCTCGTATCGCGAGGCGTATGACATTCTGAGCAGGCTTGGCGACTCGGCAGAGCACACGGAAGCGCCTCAACTCGAGCGGGCGAGTGCTGCGTTGCGGCTCGGTATCTTGTTCAGTGAATTGAATCAACACCTTCAAGCACAGTCGCAGTATGACCTCGCCTCGCGCGACCTCGAAGCCTTACACACCACCGAGCGAGCAAAACGCATTCAGGGCACGATCTTCGTCCAACGCGCGAATAGCCTCTCGGCTCGAGGGGAGTACCAAGAAGCCGAGCAACTCGTACGACAGGCCGTGAATACGTTCACCGAGGTTCAGGAGCAGAACGAGGATGACCTGCCCTTGAAAATCGAATTGGCTCATGCACAGCAGACCCTGGCTGAGTTGCTCGCGCATCGAGGGCAGAACGACGAATCGCTCCGCTGGCTCACGGAAGCCATTCGTGAATTCGAGTTGGCCGTCATTCGTCAACCGAACGAACCTATCTATCGGGTGCAGAGCGCCGCCGCGCAAATTGCCTTGGCGCTAACGTTGCGCCATCGGGGCGATTTGGAGGGCGAACGCCGCGCTTACCAGGACGCGATCGAGAACTACCAAGCGTTACTCAAAGCGTTGCCTGACGTGCCTCGTTATCGCGAGTCGTTGGCGCTCACGCAGATTGACTTGGCTCAAGCCCTGCAAGACAACTTTCGTGCCGCGGCGGCCGAACCGATCCTGACTCAGGCTCGACAGCAACTCGAAACCCTGCTCGGTGATGACCCACAATCGCCCCGATACATAGAACAAATCGCCTCATGTTACGATGCGACAGGGCTGATCGAACGTGACCTGGGACGGCTCGACTCCGCGCGCAAGTCGTTTGAAGTCGCCGCGGAGTTGTTCAACAAGCTCGTGCAGGATTACCCAGACACGGTGCTCTTTCAACAACGAGCCGCGATAGCTCGCTCACATCTGGCCACAATCCTCTACCGACAACAAATGGTTGCCTTGGCCGATGAGCAAACGATGTTCGTCACCGCTACGTTGGAGGCCTTGGCACGGCAATTCCCCGATCGGGTTGAAATCAGCGGAGGGCTTGGCTATTTCCATTACGAACGTGGACTGGCGCTGAAATCCGCCGATCGACCTGAGTCGCGGCAGGCGCTGCAGCAGGCGATTGACACCTGGAGCAAACTCTCTGAGCAGCCTGGCACGGTCGATTATCAACAGCGTCTGGCGTGGCTGCTTCTCAACGGACCGGAGCCAACACTTCGCGACCCGAAGCAAGCGCAGCTCATTGTTAACGCGATCCTGTCTCAATCAACCAATGTTTCGACGACACTGTTAAAGGCTTCGATCCGATTGCGCCAAGGAGAGTATCAAGAAGCGCTCACGCTACTGTCGACCAAGGATATTCAGAAGGACGGACGGTACTTCTTGCTAAGGGCACAGGCATTGCAAGGATTGAACCTCGACCAAGATGCTCAAGCGGCCCTTGAAATGGCTCGTGATTGGATAGGAACCCATGCGCCTGCAAACCTTGAGCTCATTTTGCTCCAGGCCGAGTTGGTAGGAGCGAAGGTCCCGAGCAAGTAACCGGGCTGTGCCCCTCAACGAAAAAACGGCTTACCCCCTCGACTGTACACGGATGTTCTGCCGCAGCGAGTCTGGGGTCGATTATCCAGAAAAAAGCCTAGCAACTCAGGTCACTCGCTCGACCAGATTCGCGACAATAACGCAAACAACTCGGGCTCGGCCTCTTGCAGTTCAGCTCGATTGAACGGGTAGAAATCGTTGACGCCGAAAAACGATTCGGTCATTTCGGCAAAAAACTCTTTGTGATTCGTCAGTGCGTAATGCTTGACGCGCTTGCCGTTGTAAAGCAAAGTCGCCTCGCCTCGCCCACTTTTTTTGAATTGCTCATAGGCATCCAGAACGCGAGCGTCGTCAAATCCTAATTTCTGATCATGAAACGCATGCGCCAGCTCGTGTAAAATGACCCACGGTTGTTCATTGATATTGCGGCGGGTAGCTAGATTGGCCGCTCGTGGGAGGTGGACGCATTTGGCCAGGTCCGGTGTATAGCCGTTCGCCTGTAGCCACCCGGCACTGGGGTGATACTGCATCGCCCCCAGTTTTCCGCAGTTCAGATCGAGCACGATCGTGATCGACTGCAATTCCTTGACCCGTGCGGCAGGAACGACGGCCTTGACCTCGAACAGCTTGGCCTCAAGAAACCTGAGCGCCTGCAGGCCAAGTGGCTCGTTCGCGGGCTCGAGTAACCGATCGTCGATGCGGATAGTCCAGCCTTCGAGCTTGCGGATCGAGCGGGACGTCGGCTGCATCGACTCTGGCGGCGTCGCGTTATTGGGCTGCTTCGTTGGGTTTTCGCCAGCCCGCAGTCCATTCACGAGCACAAGCATGAACACGGCAAGGAATCGGAACAACTTCATACGATTTCAACTCACTTCGACTTGGTATTGGCCGGATCGTCCGACTCGTTCTTGCGTGATTGGTTACCGAGTTGAACATGCGCCCTTCGGGGAATGCTGGCATGCTTCACGTTTGTGAACGCGGAAAGACCTTCTGACGATTGTCCTGGCTGTGCCCAGTTGCGGCAAGAGGTCGAGTCTTTGTGTGAGCAAGTCGCCAAGCCGATGGCAGCCTTGCGAGCGAGCAAGCTTCTGGCGGCTCCGTTTTTGGAAGGTCCGCCCGTCAGGCAAAGACCGACATCCGTCGTGGCTAACGACGCCCAAGAAACTCTTTCTGCTCGGCTGTTCAGTGACTTTAACCGACTGGCTCGCGGTCGGTAAACCGTGTCCAGTTCGTGCGCACGAGCGGCGGTCCCCCTGGATCGCTTGCCAAGCCTTTTCGCTCGGAGATGGAGATTGAGCGCGGAAAGTTTGAGTTTTTTCGTAATTGTCAGTGAAAAAATGGCCTGCGATGCCGTTACATGGAGAAGGTCAGCGAGCCTACCGTTCAAATCAAGCCAGAATCGATACTTCCCCGATATTCAGGTCGTTTCTCCGATGCATCGTTTGTTGCTCCCGGTTATCGGCGCGATGCTGCTCATTCCGCTGGCGGTCGGCTGGTCCCAACAACCACCGCCGGGCAGACCGTTTCCGCCACGGGGCGGTTTTCCGCCTCCTTTTCCCGGGGGAGGATTTCCTCCTGATGGGTTTCCACCACCGCCGGGCATGGGAAACCGAGGAGGCATGGGAGGCCCGCCAGGAAAACGCGAAGAACTGAAACTCGTCGGCCAGTTCGATGTCAATCACGATGGCTGGCTTAACACGAGCGAGCGAAACGCTGCGAGCGACTTTCTCAAGACCCAACCACCTCGTGGGCGAGGTGGTCCGCCCGGGGCGCCTCCTGGTGCATCGCCCACTGGTCCGTCGCCGGGGGCTCGGCCGCGCGGACCTGGCATGCCCCACGGCCCCATCGAGCCCGGCCAACCGGGCGCTCGTGTATCGCCCAACGATGTGCAGCCAGTTTCCTCGGAGCAATTATACGACCCACGTGTCGTACGCACCTTGTTCTTGGAGTTTGAACACAACGCCTGGGAAGCCGAGTTGGAACGCTTTCACGACACCGATGTCGAGGTGCCGGCGACACTCACTGTCGACGGGAAACCGTACCCGGGCGTCGGTGTTCGCTTTCGGGGCAACTCGTCGTATGACCTTGTCCCCAGCGGTTCCAAGCGTTCGCTCAATCTGTCACTCGATCTGGTTGATGCGCAACAACAACTGTTGGGTTACAAGACCCTGAATCTGCTCAACTCGCATGAAGACCCGACCTTCATGCATACGGTGCTGTACTCACACATCGCGCGAAAATATATCCCCGCTCCGAAAGCGAATTTCGTTCGCGTCGTGATCAATGGCGAGAGTTGGGGACTGTATGTCAACACCCAGCAGTTCGACAAAATCTTTCTAGCCGAAAATTATTCGAGCTCGAAAGGAACGCGTTGGAAAGTACCTGGCAACCCGATGGGAGGAGCGGGCCTGAGTTACCTCGGTGATGATCTTGAAGCGTACAAGCGTCGGTACGAGATGAAGTCGAGCGATGGAGAAAAGGCTTGGCAAGCGCTCGTGTCGCTGTGCCGTATGCTCGATCCTCCGCCGCTGCAAAGATTGATGCCAGCGACTTCCGCGCCACAGGCCATGGAGCGTAGTTCGGGTTTATCGGCGGGACCGCTGGAAAGTCGCCTGGAGGGGCTGCTCGATTTGGACCACGTGTTGTGGTTTTTGGCTCTCGACATCACGCTCATCAACAGCGACGGGTATTGGTCGCGTGCGAGTGACTACAGCCTGTTTCGCGACAACAACGGACAGTTCCATGTCATTCCGCACGATATGAACGAGGCATTTCAACCACCGATGGGCCCCGGCATGGGCCTGCCGCCGGGTGGACCGCCGGGGATGAACGGCATGCCTCAGGGCGGACGACCTCTACCGCCGGGGAACAGGGAAACCGCACCGCTCAACGTGGGCAGTGGATACGCGCTCGATCCGCTCACCGGACTCACCGACGCCAGTAAACCTTTGCGGAGTAAATTACTGACGATCCCCAGCTTGCGAAAACGCTACTTGGAGCACGTGCGATCGATTGCCACCGATGAGCTCGACTGGCAATCGATCGGCCCGCTGGTGCACGAGTATCGGCAGCTCATCGAGAACGAGGTGGCTGCCGACACACGCAAATTAACATCCATGAGTGATTTTCGCCGTGCGACCGCCGAGATCGGCGCGAGTGAAACTCCGGGCGAAAAAACTCGCAGCAACATCGCGATGTTTGCCCGTGAACGGCGCAAGTATTTGCTCAATCATGTCGAAATCAAAAAGCTGCCCTATTGAAGTATGCGCAGCTAATGGGCCTAGGCGAGCAACGCGAAGCCGGAAAATACCGGGCTTCCGTTGGTCGCCCTGGCTCATTCGCCGCGCAGTCGTCAATAACCACGCGTGTTTAGCGTTGATCTTCCTGAGCCGTGTTGATCAATGAATCTCCCCCACGGAGTCGCATTGCCGTAGAGAAGTGGGGATTACGAATCACCGGACGCGGGTTAAAGATTTGATGTGACGACGTGCTGCGATCACCGGCTAGGCGCCGGCGCACGACTTGCGTCACGCCGTCGACCAGTTCTTCCCACGGGATAGCGATCGTCGTGAAATTGAGCGATTCGGCAACCGGAGCGTCGTCGAAACCGATGAGCGGTGGCACGGCTCGCCCCTGTTCTTGGCACCAGCGGACCACGGCGCTCGCGAGTTGATCGTTGCAGCAGAAAATGCCTGCTGTGCCTGTGGCGACGACCTGAGGCGCGACGGCATATCCGTCGTCATAAAACCAATTACGGGCATGGATCACCGCGGCATTGAGCACCGATTGAAAGCCCTCGACCCGTAAGCGGCTGCGGCCGTCGTCGTGTGACGCAGCCAGAATGGCCACGCCACGGCGCGAGCGGGACTGGGCGCGCATGAGTTCGCCAGCGCACGCGCCGCCGAGAAAGTCGTCTGTCGAGACGCTGTCGATGAACAGCGATTGTAAGCCGCCGCGAGGCCGATCGTTGATCAGCACCGCTTGTCGCCCATGTCGAGTACACCAATCGACCGTATCAGGGGACTCCCAGACAACCGGAATGCGATCGGTGTCGAGTGCAACCTCGCTCTGTGCCCAAACGAGCTTCCAAGAGATTCCCTCGAGATCGAGGCGACTGGTCAGATGCGCCAGCAACTTGGAGCCAAAACTGTTCGCCGTGCCGGCCCGCGAATGGAATACGAGTTGAACCCCCACGTGGCTCACGGCCCCTCCGGGCACGTAAGTGCCAGACTGTGGACGGCGTTGCAGGTGCCCCTCGTCACACAGTTCAGCGATCAAGCGGTGAGCGGTTTGATAGCTGATAGCAAATAGCTCCGCGACGTCTCGGTTCGACAAAAAGCGGTCGCCCGGCCGGTAGAAGCCGTTGCGGAGCCGGTCGAGAATCCGCTGCTTGACCTGGGTAATTTTGTTCGTGCGTTGGGCGGGCATAACACGATCGGTCGTGAGCGGTAGGGATCATGGATCAGACTTGAGTATATATCATATCAGTTTGTCGTAAAACTGGTTGACCCATGCTGGCCCGCTTCCGACACTAGATAGATTCCCTCGCCAGCGCTGCGAAGGGGGGCTCGCAGTGCGTCGAGACACACTGCGGCACTCAAAGTCGCGCGTGCGATCACAAGCTTGACGCTAGGAAATAAAGCCCCATGTTGAATATCACTGGACGAGGTTCGACACAGACCTGCGATGGTCTCTCGCGGCGCGATTTTTTGCAGGTCGGTACGCTCGGAGCCGTGGGGCTCTCGATGGCCCAGTATGAGGCGGCGGCGGCAACCGGTCAGGTGGCCAAGGACCGCGACGCGCGCAGCGCCATCATGATCTTCAACCTTGGCGCTCCCAGCCAACTCGACACCTGGGACATGAAACCCGACGCGCCCGCGGAAATTCGCGGCCCATTCAAGCCGATCAAGACGGCTGCGCCGGCGATCGACATTTCGGAAATCTTTCCGCTCATGGCCAAGCAGGCCGACAAGTTCTCGCTGGTCCGATCGTGTTACCATAACGCGGCAGCCGTGCATGATACCGGTCACCAGATGATGCAGACCGGTCGGCTCTTCACCGGCGGCATCAACTCGCCCCACGCCGGTTGTGTCGTCAGTTACCTTATGGGGCGACGCACCGATTTGCCCTCGCATGTCATTCTACCCGAGCCCATGGGACGCACCGGGGGTAACATGCCGCATGGGCAAGACGCCGGCTTTCTTGGCAAGGCGCACGACCCCTTTGTGCTAATGGCCGACCCATCGAAGGCCGACTTCCGGGTGCCGAATTTATTGCCGCCGCAACAAATCGGCGAAGCGCGTATCGATCGCCGCAAGAAACTGCGCAGCGTCGTCGACGAGACCGTGAAGAACTTCGAGGCCAGCGACGACGCCCAGCTGCTCGACTCGGGCTTTCAATCGGCCTATCGGCTCATGACGAGTAAGCAGGCGCGCGAGGCGTTTGATCTCACCCGCGAGCCGCAAAAGGTTCGCGAGCGATATGGCATGCATCGCTTTGGCCAGTGCTGCCTGTTGGCGCGGCGGCTCGTCGAAGCGGGCGTGCGGTTTGTTACGATCAACACATTTATCACGGTGTTCGATGAGATCACCTGGGACATCCACGGCAGCAAGCCGTTCACATCGATCGAAGGGATGCGTGACATCGTCGCGCCCGCATACGACCAGGGCTACAGCGCTCTACTCGAAGATTTATCGCAGCGCGGAATGCTCGACGACACGCTGGTTTGCTCCTTGGCCGAATTCGGCCGGACGCCGCGCGTCAACCCAGCCGGCGGACGCGATCACTGGCCGCAATGCTGGACGGTCGGTTTCTCTGGCGGCGGCGTGCAAGGTGGCCGCGTCGTCGGCCGTAGCGACCAGATCGGCGGTGTCCCTGCCGAGCGGCCGGTCGATCCGGCCGAAGTGATTGCCACGGTCTTTCACAGTCTCGGCCTTAATGTCGAATCGCATCTGCCAGGCCCGCAAAAGCGTCCGTTCTCGCTGGTCGACCCAGGCAAGCTACCCGTGAAAGAATTATTTGCGTAACGGTGATGAGGCTGCGTGTCGCGGCTATCCTGGCCTGTTCGACGGGTGACCGTGTGAACGACGGGCCAACTCCTCGCCTCTGGTGTGTCGTGTCCTACCCCTGTGGGAGCCATTCATGATCTGGCGTTGTGCCTTGCTCGGTTCGCTACTCACGATTTACGCACTGCCGTTGGCTGCCGAAGAACGGCTCATCGTATTGCCTGGCGAGATCACGTTATCCGACTCGGCCTCTCGTCAGGCGTTGCTCGTCGAGCGACAGCAAGGGGCCCACCTCATCGGCCAACTTACGAAAGGGGTGACCTTCGAGTCGAGCAATCCCCTGGTCGTGGTGATCGAGAATGGCGTCGCGCGCCCCACGGGCAACGGTCAGGCTACCATCACCGCGCATCATCAACGGCAATCGGCTCAGGCCAAGGTGACCGTCAAGAACTTCGAGCGACCGTTTCACTGGAGCTTTCGCAATCACGTTGAAAGCGTGTTGGCCAAGACCGGCTGCAGTAGCGGGCCGTGTCACGGTGCCCAGGCGGGCAAAAACGGCTTCAAGATTTCGCTCTTCGGCTTTGATCCCGACGGGGACTACATCGCTCTGACGCGCCAAGCTCGCGGCCGGCGGATTGTCTCGGAAGACCCTGGCCGGAGCCTGCTGCTCACCAAGCCCACGGGAGCGATTCCGCACAAAGGGGGCGTCCGGTTCACGACCGATTCACTCGAATATCGTGTCCTCTCCGAGTGGATCGCGGCCGGCTCACCCGCGCCACGCGACGACGATTCGCGGCTCGACCATCTAGAGATATTGCCTCGCGGCGTCGTGTTGCAACCCGGCTCCTCGCAACAATTCGTGCTGTTGGCTCACTTTACCGATGGTCACACGGAGGACGTGACCCGCTGGGGGCGCTACACCTCGACGAACGAAGCGATGGCCCAGGTCGACAGCGTGGCCCAGGTTAACGTGATTGGCCACGGCGAAGGATCGATCACCGGTTGGTATCTGAGCCAAGTCGTCACGGCCAGCGTCACGTCGCCGTATCCGAACCAGATCCCCGTTGAATTTTTCGCCAAGGAACCGCGGCGCAACTTCATCGACGAGCACGTGCTGGCCAAGTTGCAGAGCCTCAATCTGCCGCCGTCGCCTTTGGCCACCGATGGTGAGTTTCTCCGCCGTGCATATCTCGACACGATCGGTGTGCTCCCCACGATCGATGAGACCCAGAAATTTCTTGCCGATACGGCGACCGACAAACGCGATCAGCTCATCGAGCAGCTGCTCGACCGTGGTGAGTTTGTCGACTACTGGTCGTACAAATGGTCCGATCTGTTGCTCGTCAACAGCGACAAACTCAAGCTGGCGAGCAACACGGACGCCCGTAACTCGGCGATGTGGAGCTACTACTTGTGGATTCGCAATCAAGTCGAGGCGAACACCCCGTGGGACGTGTTTGTTCGCAACCTCGTCACCGCCAGCGGCAGCACGCTCGACAACGGAGCAGCCAACTATTTTCTGCTCCACAAAGACCCACTCGATCAGGCCGAGACGACCACCGTGGCCTTCCTGGGCATGTCGATCAATTGTGCCCGGTGTCACAATCATCCGCTCGAAAAGTGGACCAACAACCAGTATTACGCGTTTGCCAATTTGTTTGCTCGAGTGCGCACGAAGAACGGAGGCGTGAACGGTAGCGATGTCGTGTTTGTAGCTGCCGACGGCGATTTGATCCAGCCGCTGACAGGCAAGCCGCAGCGCCCCGCCCCGCTGGATGGACAAGCCATCGCGGCCGATTCAAATGTCGATCGTCGTCAGGCGCTCGCCGCTTGGCTGACGAACCCCAGCAATCCGTATTTCACTCGGGCAATCACCAATCGCATTTGGGCCAACTTCTTTGCCGTTGGTTTGGTCGAGTCGGTTGACGACATGCGTCTGACGAACCCGGCGAGCAACGAGGCCTTGTTGAACGCGGCGGCTCAGTATCTTGCGACACAGCGTTTCGACCTCAAGGCGCTGATGCGCACCATCTTGCAATCGCGCACCTATCAGCGGAGCAGTCAGCCACTGAGTGGCAACGCCCAGGACCGACGCTTTTATGCCCGTTATTATCCGCGGCGGCTCATGGCCGAGGTGTTACTCGACGCGATGAGCCAGGTCACGCTCGCGCCGACACAATTTGGCAACTACCCACCGCAGTGGCGCGCCTTGCAACTTCCCGACTCACTCGTGGCCAGTGAGTTCCTCTCGGCGTTCGGTCGACCCGAGCGAGTCACAACCTGCGAGTGCGAACGCTCGTCCGAGCCGTCGATGGTACAAGTGCTCAACATCGCCAATGGCAACAGCAAGGAGAGCCTCAACGGCAAGTTGGCTGCGAAGGACAACCGGATAGATCGCTGGCTCAAGGACAAAACCAAGCCTGATGCGATCATCGAGGAACTCTACCTGACATCACTTTCGCGGCGTCCGACGGCGCATGAGCGCACGGAGCTTGTCGCGGCCATCAATACAGCCGCACCGGGCGAGCTACGCGCGGTACTCGAAGATATCTGCTGGAGCGTGTTGAGCAGCAAAGAGTTCTTGTTCAATCATTAATTTTGTAGCCCCGACGGGCTCGGTTTGTTCGCGGAACATATCATGATCGTTCGAGTGTTGTCCACGCTGGCCATTGCCGGTTCAGTCGCCGTCGCCCAGGCGGCTCCCGACTACGAGCGCGACATTGCGCCGCTGCTGCATAAGTACTGTGTGGCGTGTCACGAGGGGGCCGAGGCCGAGAAGGGACTGGCGTTCGACAGCTTTGCCGCGACCATGAAGGGGAACAAGAGCGGCGCGGTCGTCATCGCCGGCAAGAGCGAGGCGAGCAAGTTGTTGCTCGTGCTCGACGGCCGCGGCAAACCGGCGATGCCGCCGAAGAATAATCCCGCCCCCAACAAGCAAGAGATCGCCACGATCCAAGCCTGGATCGACGCGGGAGCCACAGGGCCCAGCAAGACCGCGAACGTGACACGCGAGCTTTCCACCCTCAAGGTGCCGCTGCAATCGTCTCCGCGCCGCTCGATCACGGCCGCGGCCGTTTCGCCCGACGGCAAGTCGATCGCGTTGGGGCAGTATGGCAAGGTGCGAGTGCTCGACGCCACGACGCGCGGGCTGCTGCGCACGTTGGGGCCCATCCGAGGCAGCGTGACCGCGGTGAGTTTTTCGCACAGCGGAGATCTGCTCCTCACCGCGGCCGGCGAGCCTGGACTGTTCGGCGAGGCACAATTGTGGAACGCCGTGGACGGAAAATTGCTCCGCACGATCACCGCACATCGCGACAGTCTGTACGCGGCCGCTCTCAGCCCTGACGGAAAAACTTTGGCCACCGGCAGCTACGATCAGCAAATCAAGCTCTGGAACGCCATCGACGGCCGCGAGCGCCTCACGATCACCGGTCATAATGGAGCCATCTTCGACCTGGCCTTCCATCCCCAGGGGCACATCCTGGCCAGCGCCAGCGCCGACCGCACCGTCAAGCTCTGGAACGTCGCCACCGGCGCACGACTCGATACGCTCTCGCAATCGCTCAAGGAGATCAACGCCGTCGTCTTCTCGCCCGACGGTCAACGTCTGCTGGCCGCCGGGGCCGACAATCGCATTCGTGTTTGGAAGCTAAGCCCCTCGGCTGCTGAAAATACGAACCTGATCCAACTGGCTCGTTTCGCCCACGAAGGGGCCATTCTACGGCTCGCCTTTTCTCCCAACGGCAAGGTGCTGGTCTCGTCGGCCGAAGATCGCTCGGTCAAGCTTTGGGACGCCGAACAGCTCGTCGAGCGGCACGTGCTCGCCAACCAAAGCGACTGGGTCGCCGCGCTCGCGTTCGCCCCGGATAACAAGACTCTGGTGTTGGGGCGACTCGACGAATCGTACGCGCTCGTCGACGTTAGCAAAGGAGAAGAGATCAAACTGGCGAAGCCCGAGCTGACGAGCCTTGTCCCTCGCGGCATCCAGCGCGGAGCCAAAACCAAGCTGCTGCTACAAGGCAAGCATCTGGTCGAGATCAACCAACTCAAGCTCACTCAAGCCGGCAAAGCGGTCGATACGCAGGTCCGTTTCGAGCCGCAAGGGACCGGCTTCGCTGTCGAGATCACTCCCGCAGCGCAACTCGCACGCGGCGTCTATCAACTCGCGGTCGTCGGCAGTGGCGGTGAAAGCAACGCGATCTCACTTTCGATCGATGACTTGCCGCAACTCGCCGAGCGCGAACCCAATAACACGAACACGCTGGCGCAAGAGTTGCCGCTCTCCAGCGGCGTGTGGGGAGTCATTCAACAGCGCGGTGATGTCGACCAGTTTCGCATCCGGCTTCGCAAGGGCGAGACAGCCGTCCTTGAACTGTCTGCCAAACCATTAAACTCGCAGCTCAACGGACAACTCGTACTCGTCGATGGCGAGGGGCAAGTTGTCGCCCACAACAACGACTTCGATGGCCAAAGCGACCCGCTGCTCGCTTACACCGCAGCAGCCGATGGGACGTACACCGTTCGCGTGCAAGATCTGACGTTTCAAGGGGGCGACGAGTTCTATTACCGACTCTCGGTCGGGACGTTTCCATTCGTCACGGGCGTCTATCCGCTGAGCGTGACCAGCGGACGCGAAACGACCGTCGAGTTGGTGGGCTATAACTTGCCGCCATCGAGCACCCTAAAGGTCAACCCCGCCAATCCTGGCGAGTTCGCCGTGCCCATCGATCTGGCCCGATATCGTACGGCGCGCGAACTGAAGCTCCTCGCCACGACTGCCGAGGAGTCGATCGAGCAGGAACCTAACGACCAACCGCAACAAGCGACCCCGCTCGCCACGTTAAGTGCCGGACGGTCGATCGCGGTCGGCGGACGCATTGTCGCGCCCCGCGCTGGCCTCGCCGACGTCGACCTGTACCGCTTTCATGCCGAGAGCGGCCAAGTGTTCGTGTTCGAGACCTCGGCCGCGCGGCGAGGTTCGCCGGTCGACACCAAACTCGATATCCTCCGCGCTGACGGCAAGCCCGTCGAACGACTGCTGCTGCAAGCGGTCCGCGACTCGTATGTTACATTTCGACCTGTCACATCGGACGTGAGTGACATTCGCGTACAGAACTGGGAGGAGATGGAACTCAACGAGTTGCTTTACTTCCAAGGCGAAGTCGCCAAAGTGTTCCGCATGCCGCAAGGTCCCGACTCAGGAATTCAGTTCTACACCTCGGCTGGAAAACGGCGCGGTTATTTCGACACATCGTCGACGGCACATGCACTCGATGAAACGTGCTACGTCGTCGAGCCGCATCCACTCGGGACCAAGTTGCTCCCCAACGGCCTGCCGGTATTCACCTTGAACTACGTTAACGACGACGACGCGGAACGAACCCGCGGGGCCGATTCGCGGCTATTGTTCACGGCTCCGGCAACGGGCGATTACCTCGTGCGGGTCAGCGACTCGCGCGGCTTTGGTGGCGAGCGGTTCGTGTATCGGCTCGAAATGCATGAGGCGCGTCCCGATTTTCAAGTGCAATTGGCTAACCCGACGCCGACAGTCAATGCCGCCGGAGGCGCAATCCTGACGCTACGAGCCGAACGGATCGACGGCTTCGATGGAGACATTCGCGTCGATGTCGCGGGGCTCCCCGCGGGCTGGAGCGCGTCGACACCGATGACCATTCAGGCCGGCCATCAAGAGGCGCGGCTCGTCATCAATCCGTTGGACAATCCACAAGCCGATTGGTCTCAAGCCAAGCTCACCGCCACGGCCCTCATCGGCAAAGAACAACTCATGCACGAGGTGGGCAAGCTGGGACCGGTCCAGTTGGCCACGGCCGCCAAGCTGCGCGTGCTGATCGAGCCGGCCGAATTGACACTCGCGCCGGGCTCAACGATCACCGCCACGCTAAAGGTGGAACGTCACGGTTATGACGACCGGGTACCAATCAGCGTATTGAATTTGCCCCACGGCGTGATTGTCGATAACATCGGCCTCAACGGCGTGCTGATCCCCGAGAAGCAGACCGAACGAACGATTTTTCTCAAAGCGGCTCCGTGGATGACCGACTTGGATCGGTATTTCTTCGCCGAGTCGATCAACACACGCGGCGGTGAAGTGAACAATCAGGCCTCACGCCCGGTGCTCCTTAAAGTGCGCCGCGGCGGAGTGGTTGTACAGAACACGAAATAGGAATCGACATGAGCAATGTGCGTGACTTTGGTGCGCAGGGTAACGCTCGAAATGATGACACGGCGGCCATTGAGCACGCGCTGCGCGACGGCGACGGCACACTGCAATTTCCACCCGGCGATTATCTCATCAGCCGGACGATCGTCGTCGAGTTACAACGACTCGGCCGATTCAGCATCGAGGGGACAGGCGGCGCGGCAAAGTTGATCATGTCGGGCCCAGGCAGTGCGTTTCATCTGTTCGGCTCACACGCCGCGACAGCCGACCCGCAAGGGTTCGAGCCCGGCATCTGGAGCCGTCAGCGCATGCCGACGGTCACCAATATCGAGATCGAAGGGCGGCATCCCGAGGCGAGCGGCTTCTTGGTCGAAGGGACAATGCAGTCGTCGTTCCAAGGTGTGTTGCTCCGCAAGCTACTCGACGGCATCCGCGTCTTTCGCCGCGCACGCAACGTGTTGATCTCGCATTGCCATATTTACGATAATCGTGGAATCGGCGTGTTTCTCGATCGAGTCAACTTGCACCAGGCAATTATCACCGGCTCGCATATCAGCTACTGTCGCCGCGCGGGCATTAAAATCGCCGGCTCCGAGATCCGCAACATCCAAATCACCGGCAACGACATCGAGTACAACTACGATGTCAACGAAAGCGAGTCGGCTGACATTTGGATCGACTCGACGGCCGATGGTTCCTCGGTGCGTGAAGGAACCATATCGAGCAATACGATCCAGGCCAAGGTGAGCCCCGGCGGGGCGAATATCCGGATGGTGGGCCTGAACCCGGAGCAGAACCACAAGGCGGGAATGTTCTCGATCAGCGGCAACCTGATCGGCAGCCAAGAAACGAATGTCCACCTGGTTGCCTGCCGCGGTGTGATTGTCGGCAACAATTTTATTTACAGCGCGGCCAGACGAAACGTACTCGTCGAAGGTTCACGCCATGTGGTGCTCAACGGAAACTGCTTTGAACACAATCCCGACTACAAAGAGAAGCAACTCGCACTGGGCGTGCGCATCTTTGAGAGCCGTGACTGCACGTTCAGCGGCTCGATCTTGCAAGACAGCCAAACCGGTCAACCCACCGTCGACAAATTTCCACCGATGGACAAGGCCGGGTTGCTTGAGATCGTTCGCTCACAACGCGTGAACGTGAATGGGTGCCAGATCCTCGACGGCACCCCGACCGGCATTCATGTCGAGCAGTCGGATCATGTCGCCATCAGCGGCTGTACGATTGTCGAGCCACGAGCCGACAAGCTCAGCGTCGCCGCGATCCGCTTCAAAGGGCCCGGACGCATGAATTTTGCCACCGCGAATACATTGCAACGCGGCACTCAAGACGTGGTGCTGGCCGATGCGGCCGCAAACGTCAAAATCAGCGACAACCTCGTCGATGGTTAAGCGCGATTGAATCGAAACGCTCACCTGAAAACGATATCGCCAGCGATCAGTTGATATGGTTTCCAGGGGCGTCAGGGGAGCTTCGTCGTGTAATCGTGCCCGATCCGGAAGCTTCAACAGCAGAACTGAGAACTCTGCCAATTTCTCAAATGCTTCGAGATACCGGGACTACCCGTCGGTCATCACAAGTTTCGCGGCGGGGCGAGCAGCTTCGGCAGGCGATCCATCTGGTCCTGCTCGTCGAATTTCGTAAATTCGCCTTCGTCCAGAGGCTCAATCGAACGGTTCTTGATGGCATACCGATAGGTACCTTTGCCGAAGAACCAGTTGGCAACGGTGGTAATAGTGAGCACCCCATCATCGGATAGGGCAGCTTGAAGGAAGCCCGCTGAATAGGTGGCCACGACGGCCCACGCAATCAGATTTCGTTGGTCATCACAGATGACGCATACAGGTGGGATCGGCGTATCGGCGACGGGGCGAATAAACGCATCGAAAATCAAAACATGAAGTCGACCGTGTTCCAATGACTTGGTCGTCCCCTGCCACACTAAGTGTTTGAGGCCAACAGGACTGGAGAGATGCTGGATCAAGCTCGAGTCCCAGACTAGAGGTGACTCCGCCAGTTTCTGCAATACTTCCTTGGTCTCAGCATCCAGCGAACTGGCTAGCACCATATCCCTGAAAGTTCTTGCCGGTGCCGTGTGCTGCCACCAAATACCGATTCCTACTCCAGCAACTAGCAAGGCGAATGCGCAGATGAACCACCTGACATGGAAGACGCCCAGGCTAAAAGTTCGCATGATTCAGCCCCCCTTGGGTTATTTCTATATTTCGTCCGCGAACAAAATTCTCAAGGTTACTGGCCTAAGTTCAAGATTGAAATTTGTCTGGCTGCCGCTGATTTCGCGAAATGACAGGAACTCTTCAAATCAACGGAGTTTTCTGGCTCCAATATCATGCGTATCGGGACGACCGCCTGAACTCGATGATTGCATTCTGCAACTGCATTGCATCTTGATGTTTCCGCTCAGATCACTATCATGCGGTCATCTCGCCGTGGACGGATGTTCTGAACTCGTGGCGACGGATCGAGCCGACCTATGTTACTGCTGGAAAATGTGCAAAAGGCGTTTGTGCATCCCGACGGGACGCGAGTCCCGGTGCTCGATGTGCGCACGTTTCAAGTCGACGCCGGCGAACAAGTGCTGCTGATGGGACGCAGCGGTTCGGGCAAAACGACCCTGCTCCACATTATTGCCGGCATCACTCGAGCAGATCGAGGCCGGGTCGAAATTGCCGGTGTAAATGTCGCCGCGCTCGGCGAAGCAGAGCGGGATCGGTTCCGCGCCCTCAACCTTGGCTACGTGTTTCAGACATTCAATCTGCTGGCAGGGTTTTCAGCGCTCGAAAACGTGCTGCTGGCGATGACCTTCGCCGGTCGGCCTCCGCAAGTCGATCGGGCCAAACAATTGCTCGACCGCGTCGGCTTGTCGCATCGACTCAATCATCGGCCCAGCATGATGAGCGTGGGCGAACAGCAGCGCGTGGCGGTTGCCCGCGCGTTGGTCAACAAGCCGAAACTACTTTTGGCCGACGAACCGACCGCGAATGTCGACACGCGCAACCAGCAGCAGGTCATCGATCTGCTGCGCGAGCGGTGCCGTGAAGAAGGGGTGTCGCTGCTGCTGGTCACCCATGCCCCCGAGGTCGCCAAACAGTTCGAGCGAGTCGAGCAGTTGGAACAAGTCAATCAAGCTTTGGCTGTAAAAGCGTAAGGCCGATGGAACCACCGATGAACGCAGATGTGAAGAAGAGAAGGGGCTAGAGAGAAGGGGCTAGAGAGGACATCGTAATGGATTGTCCTCTCATTCATCATTCATCACTCCTCATTCATCATTTTTTCATGAACCTTCTCACTATCGCCTGGCGCAGTATCACGCAGCGGTCACTGGCGTCGTCGCTCACGGCACTGTCGATGGCATTGGGCGTCGCGCTCGTGGTCGCGGTGCTGGTCATTCACAGTGTCATCAGCCGCTCGTTTAGCAAAGGGGCCGAGGGATTCGATGTCATCGTTGGTGCCAAGGGGAGCAAACTGCAACTCGTACTCAACACCGTGTACCACCTCAGCACTCCGGTCGAGAACGTGCCCTGGTCGTACTATCAGGAGTTTCGCGAGGGGGGGCGATTCGCCAAAAGTGTCTCGGTCGCTATTCCCTACTGCCTGGGCGATAGTTACGAGGGCTTTCGCGTCGTCGGGACGATCGCCGAGTTGTTCGAGGTCGGTTATGCCGACGGCGAAGATTATCGTTTTGTCCAAGGACGTAATTTCGATGACAGCGCCTATTTCGAGGCGGTGATCGGCGCGATGGTTGCTCGCCGCACGGGCTTAAAAGTCGGCGACGAGATTCTCCCCACCCACGGTGTGGCCGGCGATGGCAAAAAACACGACGCGTTCAAAGTGGTTGGCATCCTCGCTCCGACAGGAACTCCCAACGATCGCGCCGTGTTCGTTAATATGGAAGGCTTTTATCTGCTCGAAGGGCATGCGAAGCTTCCGGCCAAGCCAGCCACATTCGATAAAGCCACCACCGACAAGCCCGCTGCCCTAACGCCCAAGGGTGATTCATCTACCGTGGCTGCCGCGCCTCCCAAAGTCGCTGGGCAACCCGACGCGTTACCCTACGATCAGCGCGAGGTCACGGCGATTCTGGTCCGCACGAAAAGCCAACTCGTCAATCTGACGTTGCCCAGACAGATCAACAAAGAGCCCTACGCCCAGGTCGTGTTTCCGATCAGCGAAATCAAGAACCTGTTCGATGGCATCATCGGGAACCTCGAGGCGGTGCTGCTTGTCCTGGCCGCGTTGGTTGTTGTCGTGTCGGGCATTGGGATCATGGTGAGCATTTACAATTCGATGGCCGATCGACGGCGAGACATCGCAATCATGCGGGCCTTGGGAGCCAGCCGGGTGATGGTACTCACGATTGTTTTGTGCGAATCGACGCTTCTTGCCCTGGGGGGCGGTGGGTTCGGCTTCCTGCTCGGCCACGCCTTGATCGCGATCGCCAACCCGATCATTCTGGCCCAAACGGGGGTCTCGATCGGCTTTTTACAGTTCGACCGGCATGAATTGACCCTGATACCGGCCCTAATGCTGCTCGCCGGGGCCGTGGGAATCCTGCCGGGGCTCTCGGCCTACCGGACCGATGTCTCACGGGCCTTGACGGCTGGCGGCTAATCAGGAACGATGAGTACGGATGGAAACGATGCCAACTGGTGAGTTTGGTTGGATTTAGGGCAATCTGAGTCGACAATCCTGCCCTGTGATTGTGACTCACGGATGGTTCCGAGCGTCCAACATGCATCGCTCGCCGGTGGGGTTTTGTTCGCGAACAATGGATTTATCGTTGAGATCGACACTTATGTTTCGTGCTCCCGTGGTTCCCGTTTCGGTTATGACCCTCGCACTGCTTGTTGCGGTGGTCGGAGTTGTGCATGCCTGCCCCTTCTGCAGCGCGGTGCAACAAACGCTCAGCGAAGAAATCAAAGGGGCCGACGCAGCGCTCATCGTCCGGCTCAACAAAGGAAACGACGCACCGAAGTCGGCGGGACCCGCGCCTGATGGCGCAGTCGCGCCGCGCGATCCGGTCAAAACCAAATTCGCGATCGTCCAGGTGCTCAAGGGCGACAAACTGCTCGGAGCCACCAAGGAAATCGAAGTTTTGTATTTCGGCACGCATCCCAGTGGCACGCAGTTTTTTGTCACCGGCGTAGATCCCAAGAACCTGGCTTGGTCGACGCCGACGATGCTCAGCCCTCGGGCAGTCGAGTATCTCGAAAAGATCGTCAAGCTTCCCGAGACAGGCGCCAACCGTCTGGCATTCTTTCAAGACTACTTTGAAGACGCCGACGCCTTATTGGCCGGCGACGCTTATGACGAGTTTGCCAAAAGCCCTTACGCCGATGTGCAGGCACTCAAGTCGCGCATGCCGCGTGAGAAACTCATCCGTTGGATTCAAGACAAAGAAGTGTCCACCTCGCGCCGGCGACTGTACCTGACAATGCTCGGCGTGTGCGGCACGAACGACGATGTCACGCTGCTCGAACAGCTGATTCGCAACGAGGATCGGCAAGTCCGTACCTCGCTCGACGCGTTGGTCGCTTGCTACCTTAACTTACGCGGAGCCGACGGTCTGCCGTTGATTGTCGATTTGTTCCTTAAGAACAAGAAGTCCGAGTACACCGACACCTATGCCACGATCATGGCGCTGCGGTTTCATGGGACTGAGACGACGATTGTACCTCGGGCCGAGTTGCTCGCCGCACTGCGGCACATGCTGGATCGACCTCAACTGGCTGACTTGGTGATTCCTGATCTGGCTCGATGGGAAGATTGGGGTTCGCTCAACAAACTGGTTACGCTCTTCAAGGAAGCCAAAGAAGACTCGATTTGGGTGCGTGTGCCGGTGATTAATTTTCTCCGTGCGTGCCCGCTACCCGAGGCGAAACAAGCGATCGACGACCTGGCGAAGATCGACCCCGAGTCGGTCAAGCGAGCCAGTCAATTCTTTCCGCTCGGAGGTGTGAAGCCGCCGCCTTCAGCGGTTCGCCCGGACGACAAGAAAAAGAAGCCCGCTAAGCCCGACGCGGGTGACGGCGCTCGGGTGATTGAAAATCAACGCCCGATCGTAACCGCAACGGAGGTCGACGATCAGGTTGTGGCGATTGCGGTTGAATCGAGCTCGGCTCTGGCGCAGCTCACCTCGGCAAGTGAAGTCCTTGAAGGGGCCGTCGACAATGAACCGCAGTTAGCCTTGGCCAGCGTGAGCGTGACACGCGCGGAGACACCGCTCGCGGCACAACATTCGAGCCGTTTTAACGTGCTGCTCTGGGCTGCGTTGTCAGCCGTCGGACTCACATGGTTCATGCACACGGTTCTCTGCGGCGGCGAGCAATCACGGAACTGATCGACGCACCATCCCACGGCATTAGCTTGGTCACGGAGCGACGAGCGTGCCCGTAGCAGCTATTGGGCCTATCGCATATGAATGCCTCGCTCGACCCTGCCCCGGCTCATGCCCCTCGTGCGCACGGTCCGACCGATCACGAATTTGCCTATCGACCGATTGCCCGCTCCGCGGTGATCGCGTGCTTGTTGGGTATCATGTCGGTTGTGACGTTTTTGGATCCGACGCTAGCTTTGATTCCTGCATTGGGAGTCGCCACCGGAGCATTCTCGCTGTGGACGATTCGCCGTCAGAGCACGGACTGGTCGGGCGAGGGACTCGCACTCGCCGGGATCGTCTTGAGTGCCGTCTGCTGGCTGGGGGGCTGGAGCTTCACGGCCTACGTCCGACTGGTCGAGGTGCCCGAAGGCTGCACGCCGATCAGCTACGATGAGTTGCAGCCCGACCCGCAGTTGCCGCATCGGCTACCTGAATCGGCCTTAGCGCTCGACGGCAAAGCGGTGTTCGTTAAAGGCTACATGTACCCTGGCCGCAAAAGTCGCGGGCTGAGAGAGTTTATTTTATGCTACAATAATGACGAATGTTGCTTTGGAGGGACCCCTCCGGTCACGCACATGATCCGCGTCACGCTCGAAGCGCCGCTGAGTGTCGATTTCAGTCGGCGAGTTCGCAAAGTGGCGGGAGTCTTTCATGTGCATGAGGGGGGCACGGTCGACGGTCTCAGTGGAGCGCTCTATCACATCGAAGCCAGTAGCATTCAATGACAGCAACCCCAGACTCGACTCGTCGTTCGGCCTGCCTCTGCATGCTGGCGCTAGGTTTACTCATCGTCGGCTGTACCCCAGCACAGTCGGGCACAAGTACTGTTGCGCCAAGCGAGCCCTCGCCGCAGGTGGTTACGACCGAGGTCAAGCAGCCCTCCGCAGTAGCCGAGGCACCAGTCGTCGCTCCCCCGCCGGTCGAGACCGCACCAGCCAGTGCTCCCGAACAGGCCGGGTCGCCGGTGGTCAAATCAGAGCTTCGCACGAAGAACCCCGAGCAACTCAAGACCGTCGGTGGTGTGAAAGAGATCACCTTCGACACGGTCAAGTTCGAGATGAAGAGCAAGGAAGACCCGTTCACGCGCGAGATGTTGACCGAGCAGATTGAAGCCCTGGCCGGTCAAAAAGTGCGTGTCCGCGGTTATATTCTCCCTGGCTTTCAGCAACGCGGACTCACGCAGTTCGTGCTCATGCGCGACAACATGGAGTGCTGCTTTGGGCCAGGTGCCTGGGTCTACGATTGCATGATTGTCGACATGAAGCCGGGCAAGGGGGCCGACTTCACCACGCGTCCCATCGCGGTCGAAGGGACCTTCTCCATCCAAGAAGTCGCCGATGCCGACGGCGTGGTTCGCGCCATTTATCATCTCGACGGCGAAAACGTCAAGTGAAGCCGCCCCCTGCGGCCATCACGGAGACCGTCATGAGATCGTTGTTTCTTTTGCTCGCCCTGCTCGTGCTGCTTCAATGGCCAGCGACCCTCGTCGCCTGCCCGTTCTGCGCGGCGACCGAACCCACCTGGGCTGAACGACGCGAAGCCGCAGACGTCGTGTTGCTTGCCGAAGTCATCCGCACCCAGAACAACTCGGCGACGGTCACCGTCCGCAGTCGACTCAAGGGGCCCGATCGATTTGCCGTTGGCAATGAGTTGAGTTGCCCGAGTTCGTCCGCTGCCGGCAGCTTGTTGATCCTCGTAGGCACGATCTCGACCGATTCTCAGAGCACACGCTGGGAGAGTTGGCCGGTGGATGAAATCGGTTATGCCTATTTCGCTCGCTCACCCAACCTCCGACAGAGCGCCGCCGAGCGGCTCGCTTACTTCATACGATTCCTAGAGCACTCGGAAGCATCGATCGCCGACGACGCCTATGCCGAGTTTGGTCGTGCGCCCTACGATGCGGTCGAGGCGATCGCAGACAAGCTGCCGATGAGCGACATCCGCCGCTGGATCGTCGATCCGAATATCCCCCAGCAGCGAAAAGGATTTTATGGCCTGGCGTTGGGGTTGGCTCGCCACGAGGACGACCGCCAAGCCAACCGCACGCTGCTTCGCATGCTCGTCACCGCGCCGGCGAACGATTATCGATCGGGCTTCGACGGCGTGCTCGGTGGTTTGCTGGTGCTCGAAGGCGAGGCGGGACTACAGTTGCTCGACGAGCACATTCTGGCTCGCCGTGACTCAGCGCGCGGCGACGTGCTGCATGCCGTGACCGCGTTGCGTTTTTACTACGAGTTTGGTCGCCAAATCGACAAGGCTCGTCTGGCCCGCTCCATGAGCTTGTTGCTCGAGCGAGCCGATACGATCGCGACGGCCATCGTCGATTTGGCTCGCTGGGAGGCGTGGGTATATCTGCCGCGCGTCATCACACTGGCCAGGCAATCGCCCCCGCTCGACGCGCAGGTCGATCGCGCGATTGCCGGATACCTGACGCGCTGTCCGCTCGATGAGGCCCGCGCCGCGTGGGCGCAACTCAAGCAGGCCTCGCCCCGTCGCTGGCAGCTCGCCGAATCGAGCCTTTCTCCTTTGAATGTCGGACGTTAATATGCACGGAGGATCACCCAATGGCTGTGCCGCTTGAGTTTGGCGGGATCGAAGATTTTCAGGTCGATGCCTTGACGCTCTTCGCAGCGCTCACCGATATCAACGCCGTCCGCGACGACATTCCGGACCTAGTCAGCAGCGAGCGGGTCGACGACCACACGTTACGCGCCGTCGTGCGGCCAGGTTTCTCATTCCTGCGTGGCACGATGAAGCTGCTCATCAAACTCTCCGACCTACAATCGCCCGAATCGGCCATGATGCGGGTCGAGGCCTCGGGCATCGGCGTCTCGATGCAGATCGAGTCGCGGCTGAGCATCGAGAGTCACGGCCCCCACTCGAAGCTCCAGTGGCGGTCGACGGTGAGTCAGCTCAAAGGGCTAATCGCGACCGTTAGCCCTGGTTTGATCAAAGCTGCCGCCGAGCAAATTATCGAGAACTCGTGGCGACAGCTGCGCGAACGCTTAGCAAAAACGGTGTGAAAATCATCCCGGAGCAATTTAGGCGTTGACGCATACGGCCTCGCCAACTTCCCAACGTGCGCCATCGCGGACGACGCGCCGGTAGAGCGTATCGCGTTCGATCGGTTCGCGGCCCGCCTCGCTAATCAGGCGGCGAATATCGTCGACGGTGAGCATCTGCGGCGTCTCGGCACCAGCATCGTGATAGATCAGCTCATGCCGCACCGTACCGTCGATGTCGTCGGCACCGTAGCTCAGGGCGGCCTGCGCGATGCCGATGCCGAGCATGATCCAATACGCCTTAATATGTGCAACGTTATCGAGCATCAGTCGACTGACAGCCATCGTGCGCAGATCGAGCAGGCTCGATGGCTTTTTGAGGTGTGATAGGCCGGTGTTGTCCGGATGAAACGCGAGCGGGATGAACGTCTGGAAGCCGCTCGTCTCGTCCTGCAACTCGCGAAGCCGAACGAGATGGTCGATGCGATGGAACGGTTGCTCGATATGTCCATAGAGCATGGTGCAATTGGTTCGCAGGCCCAACTGATGAGCTGTACGATGAATTTCGATCCAGTTGCGGGCGTCAGCTTTGTGTTCGCAAATCTGATCGCGAACCGCGGGATGAAATATCTCTGCACCGCCGCCGGGCATGCTTCCCAAGCCGACGTCGATGAGGTCTTGCAAAATCTCGCGAAGGCTGCGCCGTTCGAGCCGGGCGAACCATTCGATCTCGACGGCCGTCCACCCCTTGAGATGCAAGTTCGGATAGGCGTCGTGCAGGATCTGGATCATGTGCCGATACCAGTCGAACTTCATCTGATGATGCAGTCCGCCGACGATATGCATCTCCGTACAACCGTTCTCGACAGCCTCGCGACCACGATCGAGAATCTGCTCGTCGGTCATTGCGTAGCCTTTGGGCTGCCGCAAATCAGCGCGGAACGCGCAGAACGTGCAGCGATACACGCACACGTTCGTCGGGTTCAGGTGGGTGTTGATATTGTAATAGCCGAAGTTACCGTTCTTGCGTTCGCGAACAAGATTGGCCAGCTCTCCGACCTCGTTGAGCGGCACACGCGGATCGTAGAGCAACAATCCGTCGTCGAACGATAAGCGTTCACCGGCTTCGACCTTGCGGCGAATATCGCGAAACTGAGCGGCAACTTCTGTCGGCATCATCGGTGACATGGGCGATCTAAGATTAGGGGGCAACGTCCTTGAGCCATGTATCGTAGCATGGCGAGCTAAAGCAGCAAATCCAGAGTCGTAACCGCGAATAAGCCCAGGCTGACAACCGCATTGACATGAAAAAAGGCCTGATTCACTCGGGTCAAATCGTCCGGCCGCACCAGTCGATGTTCGTACACGAGCAGCCCGGTGATCGCGGTCAGCCCCGCGTAGTAAATCACCCCCAGAGCGGGTATGACCAGCGGCAAACAGGCGAGTGCAACGATGGTCAGTGCATGACACAGGGCTGAAAGTCGCAGAGCCCCTGCGACGCCGAACCGAGTCGGAATGCTGTGCAGTCCGAGTTGTCGATCGACCTCGACGTCTTGCGTCGCGTAGATGATATCGAAGCCGGCAACCCACAGCATGACAGCCATGCCAAGCACGACGGGTGGCCAGGCGAGCGGCGTAGGGTCGACGGCGCCACGCAAGGCAATCCAGGCGGCAATAGGGGAAAACGCCAGCGCCGCCCCCAACCAATAATGGGCCAGCGCGGTAAAACGCTTCGTGTAACTGTAGCCGCACAAAAACGCGAGCACCGGCAGCGAGAGATACAACGGCCAGCGATTGGGCCAGAACAACAGCGTGGCCGCGACAAAAGTCGCTCCGCTCGCAATGATCATCAGCAGCACGGTACTGGCCTTTAGCAGGCCAGCCGGCAAGTGTCTCGATTTCGTGCGAGGGTTTTTGGCGTCGAGTGCGCGATCAACATAACGATTAAAAGCCATCGCCATACTGCGAGCCGCCACCATACATAGCAGCAGGCCAAGCAAATCCTGCCCACGAAACGAAATAGGCGGATCAGTCCGCCAAGCCATAACGGCCGCGAGCAGTGCAAAAGGTAAGGCAAATATCGTGTGCGAAAAACGGATGAGCTCCAGGAACATCCGCACTTGTCGCCTGATGCTGCGTGGTTCGGTTGTCGACGGTGAATTAGCGGCCATCTTCGGCTCCTTCTCCCCAGCGTCGAATTAAGCGGTTATCGATGCCCAACTGATCGAGTATCCTTCCCACGACGAAATTCACGAGATCGTCGATCGACTGCGGGGCATGATAAAAACCGGGCATGGCGGGCAACACCGTCGCGCCAGCCTGGGCACAGCGAAGCATGTTCTCGATCTGTGGAATGGAGAGGGGTGTTTCGCGCGGCACAAGGATCAATTTACGTCGTTCTTTGAGTTGCACATCCGCCGCACGTTGGATCAGATTGCCGCTCGAGGCGTGTGCAATGGCGCTCAACGTACCACCTGAGCACGGACAAACCACCATGCCATCGCACCGAGCGGAACCGCTGGCCATCGGGGCCAACAGGTCGTGGTGAGAAAAATATTCCAACGTTCCAGCATGCTCGCTCGACGGTGGAACGAGACTGGAGAGTTGAAAGTTCTGCAAGTCGACACATCGGCCCAGCTCTTGCTGGATGACCTGAGCGCCGGCCGGGCTGATCGACAGCCAAACACGACACGAGTCGCGTAACAGTGCGTCGATCAACGCCACTGCATACGCGGCTCCACTGGCTCCGGTGATGGCGACAATAAAAGTTCGCATGCCTAGACTTGCTTGGTGCCTATGTACAAGGTGGCAATGCCGCAGGTGAGCGGCAGATAGCGAACTTGGACGAGCCCGGCTTGACGCAGCAATTCAGCCAATGCCTCGCCACAGGGGAATTGTCCGACGCTTTCGGGCAAATAGTTGTACGCGTCGTGACCGTTCCGCGCGAACCACTGACCGATGCGCGGCAGAATGTGCTGGAAGTACAGGCCGTAGATCGCCCGCAAGGGGGCGAACGTCGGTTTGGAAAATTCGAGCACGGCAACCTTGCCGCCCGGGCGACAAACGCGCGTCATCTCGCGCAGTCCCTGGAGTGTGTCGGTCACGTTGCGCAACCCAAAGGCCACCGAGACAATCTGAAAATGATGATCCGGAAACGGCAGTTGTTGGGCGTCCGCCTCGACGAATGTCATTCGTCCGTCGATCCCCGCGGCGGCGCTTTTCTGCCGGGCAATGCGCAGCATGGGATGACAAAAATCGGCGCCAATGATCGGTACTCGACCGTGGCTGGCCAGATCGTACGCTAACGCCAGATCGCCCGTGCCGGTGCAAAGGTCGAGAATGGGCTCGGGGCCCTGAGGCGGCACCTCGCGGACGGTACGAGAACGCCAGTAGCGATCAATATTGAGCGACAATAAGTGGTTGAGCAGATCGTAACGATTGGCGATCTCGCCGAACATGCGCCGCACGCGCGCTGAAGACTTATCGACGGCTGTTGAAGTGGTGGACATGTGTGCAAGTCGCGATTCAGGCTCGGGTCATGGGGAGTTGGTTCAATAACCAACCGCAGAGACCAGCCCTATCATAACGCGTGGAGAGGGTTGTCACCCAGGGGGGGGTGGAACAACTCGCACGACATCGAGCCATCGAATCCAGGTATCCGCAACCGACGTGGCATCGGAACTTAGCCGTTGAGCCAGGGGCCGGTCATTTGCAGGGCAAAATCAAAGGCCTGGATACGTTGCTTGTCGACGCCGCCGTTGATACTGCGGACGAACACGTTCTTAAACCCATTCACGGTGAAGACTTGCCCTGGAATCGTCAACTGGGCCTGGCTGCCAGAGACGAAGAGGAAGTCGCTGCCAAGCGAATCGTCGATGTAGGCAGCATCGATACCACCGTTGCCGTTGGCCGTAACTTGATCGAAACCGAAGACTTGTACGGCAGCGCCCGGGGAGTTAATCGAGGCCCAATTGCTTTGGCGGAAGTAGGTATCGTTGGAGCTTGAACCGTTAAGCGTGGCGACATCGGTGCCGAGCGAGGCAATGACGACAACCAGTTCGAAGCTATTGGCGCGGACCGAGTAGCCGGTGCCCGAAAGGGTCGAGTTGGTCACGTTCGAGACGAACGTGTCGTTGCCAGACGAGTCGTACATGGCCGCTGAATCGTACCCAGCGCCACCATTGATGGTGACACTGCGGAAGTCGTTGGCGCGAGCCAGGTAACCGGTCGAGGTCACGAGCGCAAAATTTGACCCGCTGACCAATGAGTTGGCGGTCGTGGCGCCATTGATCGTGCCCACGTCGCTGCCGCCGTTGCTAAAGGCGGTGACTTGGCCGAAGTTCCTGACCGTGTAGTCAAAACCGGAATTGCTCAAGGTAGCCAAATTCATTTGAACGTTGTAGGTATCGGAACCTGCGTCGCCATAGATGATCGCGATGTCGGTATTGTTGGGACCGGTTGACGAGTTGGCAGGGTTGCCCGAATCGGCCGTCACGTGCGTGAAGCCGATGGATTGGCCGAAGAAACCGGGACCAGAAAGGATGCTATAGGCGGGCACCGAGACCAGCGAGTCGACTCCCGTCGAGCCACCCTTGAGACTGGCAACGTCCGACGCACCACTATTGTTAAATCCGTAGACGAAACCAAAGCCCGTCGCAGTGTCGCTGTAAACACCGCTTTGAATCATGGTCGCGGAAGTTGGCGAGTAGGTAAACGTATCGGTGCCGGATGTCGCTCCGAACAGTTGGACCACATCATTCGAACCGCCATTCAAGTTGACGTTCTCGACACTCGAAGCATCGACTCGATAGCCGGTTCCGACAAACGTCAGCGAAGCTGGTAGTACGGTAACCGAATCGCTATTGGCGTTGCCGGTGACCGTGATCGTATCGCTCCCGGCATTGCCGGAGATAATAACGCGCACGACCGACGGTAGGGCATAGGTGCGTGTGACCGTGTTGGCCACGACATTGCCCGGGATCATCGTAACCGTGAACTGCGACAAGGACGTGAAGATCACGGAGAAGGTGTCGTTCAGACCGGTGCCGTTAACAAACAGGGTGGTGCCTTGGCGGACGAAGGGCGAGACGCTGACACCGGCCGAGATGGTTTGCGCACTATAGGGAGTGATTCCGCCCGTAGAAGAGGCATTGGCCGTCGAACCGTTGGCGAGCAAGTTACTTTGGTCCCAGGCCCGGTAGGTAAGGCCATTCGTGAACGTGCCGGCAACACCCCCGGTAGGAACAAATCGCACACGCGTCAAGGCGTCCGAGGCAAGCAGGCGAGCCGCCGTCGCGCTAGGCGAACCGAAGGATTGCCAGTTCGAGCCATCGAGCGAGTACTGCCACTGGCCGCTGCTGTTGTCAACATTCGTTACGGCAATACCGCGACTGTCGGACCGATCGACATCTGTGAAAGTCACACCATTGAAGCCGCGGGCGAGCAACTCACTGACCAGATTTCCGGTGTTGCCGGAGACATCGGTATCGACAGCGTCGAGGCTGGGCGTCACCGAGTTATTGAGCACCGGGGCGTCATTCACTTTGAAGACGCTGAATTGCCAGAGGACCGGGGTGCTGGTCGGAGTGGAGCGTTGGCCGTCGCTGACAATCATCGTGATCGAACGTTGCGCCGTGTTGGGGTCCTCGCTCGTATTCGAGTACGCAACCGTACGGAGCGTGGCTTGATAGTTGGCCACGCTTGCGGTTCCGGTTAACGTCAGTGTCCCCGTCGAGGAGTTGAAAGCACCGGTAATCCCATTGCCCAGGTTGGTGAAACTCAGGACGTCTTCTGAGGACGAATAGTTGCCGGTGATCGTAATGGTGGCGCCTGTGAGCGAGGCATTGTCCGCGTCGCTCAGGATAAGCTGGTTGTCGATCGTCTGAGGCGATTGATTTTCGGAGTATTGGCCCGAAGCGACCGATGGGGAAACCACCGGCGAGGCATTCACGTTCGTGACACTAATGGCGCGGGTCGCGATGGCACTCAGGTTATTGACCAACTGACCATCGTTGGCGCGAACGCTGATCGTCCGGGTCACCGGATCGGGATCGGTGCTCGTGTTTGTGTAATTAACGGCACGCAGAGCGGTTTGGTAGGAACTCGCGGCCGCAAAGCCCGACAGGGTCAGGACGCCCGTCGTCGAGTTGAAGCTGGAGGAAATACCGGGCACGCTGCCTGAGTACGACAGAACGTCTTCCGCCGTGAGGAATGGACCGATCGATACCGTGGCGGACGAAACATTCGAGTCGACATCAAAGGCTTGAATCAGACTGTCGATCACGACCGCGCCATCCCCTTCGGTGTACGACAACGCTGAAACGGACGTGGTGATCACCGGAGCATCGTTGACACCGACAATTTTCAATGTCTGAGCAAATTGGCTGGTATTGTTTGACGGTTGACCATCGTCGAGCGTGAAGGTGATGGTGCGATCAATTTCATGCGGAGCCAAGCTTGTGTTGAGGTAGCGAATGGTTCGCAAGGCGGTTTGATAGTTGACGAGACTATCGGTACCCGTAAGAGTTAACACGCCGGTTGAGCTGTCGAAATTACCCGTGATATGCGTCTGATTTGCGAACGACAGCACGTCTTCGCCCGACGATGAGTAGGTTGTGGGGGAGATCGAGACCGTCGCACCCACTAAGCTGGCGGTATCCAAATCATTTACGACCGCAGCCGGAGCAAGCGTCAGCGCGGGTTGCTTTTCAGTATAGGTGATACTTGAGGTGTAACCGGTCAGCACCGGAGGCGAGTTCACAGCGATCACATTGATTGCACGGCTTTGCACCTCGCTCAGGCTATTGGCGTTCCCGCCGTCACTGACCTGGAACGAGACCACTCGCGTTTGGGTGTTCGGCGAATTGCTGTTGTTGATAAAGCTCACGCTTCGCAAAGCGGTTTGATAATTGGCCAGTGAAGCCGTACCGGTCAAAACCAAGATATTGTTAATCGAATCGAACTGCCCCGTAATGCCGTTTTGATTGACGAAGACAAGCGCGTCTTCCGAGCTAACGTATCCGCTGGTAATGGATATGGTCGCCCCTACCAGATTGGGCGAGTCAAGATCGTCAACTTGAATGGCCGAATCGACTGGTATTGCGCCAGAAGCCTCGACGTAACTGAGCGGTGTAACGGTCGAGATACCCAAGTCCGGTGCGGTGTTGATCGAGCTCACCAACAGTGTTTGCGAGGCGACATTGCTTAGGTTGCTACCCGGTGGATTGGTTTGACCGTCATCAATCTGGAATGTAATCGTGCGATTGAGCTGTGAGGGCGAAACCGCATTATTGAAGAACAGCACCGACTGCAACGCGCCAATGTAGGTCGACAAGGGCGCCACTCCCGTTAATACCAAACGACCGTTCACCGCGTCGAAGCCGGTTGTGTTGATGCCAGACGCCGGAGCGAATTGCAAGCTGTCAGCACCGGCCTGATAGTTGACGGCAATGGTAATCGTGGCTCCAGAGATCGACGTTGTATCCAGGTCATTAAGCGTTATGGCAGCATCAATGGCAACCGCAGGATGCGCTTTTTGATAGGTGTTGGCGATGCCGGACGTGGTCACAACCGGCGGCGAATTGATCGGAGAGATCGAAATCAGATCGGTCACGACGTTGCTTGAATGGTTGATTGCGTTGCCATCGTCGATCTGAAACGAGATGGTTCGTGGTAAGGTGCTTGGACTGTTGCTGGAGTTGGTGTATGTCACCGTTCGCAACGCCGAAATATAGTTGGCGTAGGTTGTCGTGCCGGTCAGCGTGAGCGTCCCTTGCACGGCATTGTAGTCACCGGTGATTTGAGCCGTATTGACAAAGCTCAGCACATCCTCGCCTGTGACAAAGTTATTACTCACGGTTATGATCGCACTCGATATGCTCGGGCTATCGATCGCCGCGCCGGTCAAGAACTGGTCGATGACCTTGGCGCCGTCCCCTTCGGTATAAGCGAGCGTCGAACCCGAGGACGTAATGAGCGGGAAGTCCTTGACCGCTACGACGCTGATCTGGCGAGTGACCACCGTGCTGAGATTGAACTGTGCGCTGCCATCATCAACAACCACCTGCACGATGCGCGGTGCCGTATTCGGAGTGGAACTACTGTTGAAGTAGGTCACGCTTTGCAACGCGGTTTGATAGGCCGCAGGAGACGCGGCGCCGATCAACGTCATCGTACCATTCAAAGAATTGTAGCTACCCGTAATACCCGACTGGTTAGTAAAGCCGAGCACGTCTTCGCTGCCTTGTAGTCCGCTGATGATCTTGACCGTCGCCGAAGCCAACAGCGGAGAGTCGATGTCGATCAACTGCAAACCGGCGTCGATCGGAGTCGCCGAGTCTTTTTCCGAGTACGTCAGCGCCGAAGCGGTCAGCGTAACAACGGGCGGATCATTGATGTTGGAAATGTTCACCAAGAACGACTTCGTTACCGTGTCTTGGCCCCCAATGGCGGTGCCACCGTTGTCACGTACCGACACGGTGATTAGCGCCGACCCGAAAGCGTCTTGCGAGGGCGTAAAGCTCAAGCTACCGGTCGATGCCCCGTTGATATAATTGACCGTGGGGTTTGGCACGACCGATGGATCACTGCTGATCGCAGTCACGGTGATCGACTGAGTACCGAAGTCGCCATCATAAATCCCGGAAAGGTTTATCGTCTGCAGCGGGCTGCCCTCGACCAACGTCACTGGGTTGGGTGTAAGGTCATCAAGCGTCGGTGCATGATTGATTTCACTAGGCTGCAGGACATCGACTTGGAATGTCCGATAGGTTGTGTTGATGCCGCTATTTGCCGTTCCGCCATTGTCTTGGACAATCACCGTGATGAGAGCGGAACCGAACTGTCCGGATTGCGGAATAAAGGACAACGATCCGTTGACATTCGAGGCCGTGTAGGCGACCGTCGGCGTGCCGGTGAGTAAGGTGTTGCTGCTTGTGGCCGTAATGCTGGTAATCGTCTGCGAGAGCCCTTCGCCGGCACCAACATTCACGCCAGAGAACGAGATCGTTTGCATAGGTGCGTTCTGGGCAATTTGGTACGGAGTCGCAATTGCATCGATCGTTGGCGCATCGTTCACGTTCAGTACGTTCACTTGGTACGAGCTTCCCTGCGCCATGCCGAAACCATCATCGGCTGAGAACGAGATGATTCGCGGCAGGCTGCTTGGATCTTGACTGGTGTTTTGGAAGCGAACGCTGCGTAGCGCGGATTGATAAGCCGCCACGCTGGCGTTACCCGTCAGTACCAGTTGCCCGGTCGACGAATTGAACGTTCCGGAAATCCCAGCACCACTCGAATAGCTGAGGAAGTCTTCCCCTTGGCGGTAATTCGAACTGATCGAGACAATCGCTCCGGCGAGTGATGCATTGTCCACATCGACGATATTGAGCCCGCCATCAAGGAGCGTGGCTGGGTCGTCTTCTGTAAAGTTGATGAGCGAAGCACTGGCCGTCATGACCGGCAGATCGTTAACCGAAGTGACGACGACACTGAAGGTGCGTGTTACGATGTCGAGCCCATCCGATACGTTGATCGTGATCAGCGCGGTGCCGTTGGCGTTAGCAACCGGGGTGTACGTGAGCGTGCCGGTGCTGCTGGGATTACTGTACGTCACGACCGGATTGGGGATCAGCAGGGTGTTGCTGCTCGAAGCGGTGACAACAACCGTCTGGTTTTCATTCGCATAACCATCCGAGATATTAGCCAGATTGATGGTTTGCTGCGTGGCGTCCTCCAGAATGGCCGCAGGCGATGGGATGACGTCGATCGTTGGCAATTGATTGACGAAGGTCACGTTGACCAGGAACGAGCGGGTGATCGTGTCCACGCCGCCGAACGCCGTTCCGCCGTTGTCCTGCAATGTCACTGTGAGTAATGACGAACCGAAGGCGTTCGTGACCGGAGTATAGCTCAACGAACCCGTGGAATTGGCACTGGTGTAGTTGACCGTCGGCGTCGGAATAACTGCTGTATTGCTGCTTGAAACGGAAATGGTGAGATTTTGCGTCTCGAGGCCCCCGGCTCCAATACCGGAGAGCAAGATGGTCTGCAAGCCAGCGTTTTCCAGGATCGAAGCCGGATCGCTAAACGCATTCAGGGTTGGGCTATCGTTGACCGAACGTGAGGTGACCGTCGTCGAACCATCGACAAACGGGGCGTTCAAATTCAGCGAGCCTTGCTTGGCTTGTACGGAGATGGTGAAGGTGGTCGTTTCGCTCAACCCCGCCGCGACATGATCATTCGTCGGATCGAACATCAGTTGCCGAATCGCCGTCTGCGTGGCGGCCGCGTCCCCGGTAAAGGTATAAACTCCTGGCGAAGCGAGCGTGAACCCGCTGTTGGTCAAGCTCGTGGAGGTAAATACGCCCTTCGTGGCGTCGTCGAGCGTGATGGTGGTCACGGTGTCGGGCAGACTCTGCTGATCGGTAACCGTGACGGCAGCAAACGGTGCGACATCTTGGCCTTCGTTGACGGTTTGCGATGTAGTCGTACTGGCGACCACAGGGCCAACGATCGTCAAGACGACGTCGTTACCCGTGCCGCCGACATACGAAATGGCTCCACGCACGCCACCTGAAGTCGTAAAGATTTGCCCTTCGGTTGCGCCAAGAAAATTGCCCACGATCGAATCGCTACCGTCATTGTCGATCAGCGTCAATTGGGTGCCAGGACTAAAGTTGAAGGCGCCACGCGTGATGTTCAAAGTTGTGTTATTCAAGTTGACGGAGCCCGTCACGTTGAGTTGGTCATAACTGGTTCCGGCGGTAGTGCCGTTGATAAACATCGCCAGCGAGGCAGAGGAGCCTAAGTTAACATTGCCGGTACTCAAGATCCCCGTGACCGTGTTGTTGCCCGGTGACAGGATGCCGGCTCCGAGCGAGGAGAAGATGGGCTCGGCCAGATTACCCGAGCCACCTAACGTGGCCGTTCCATTGACGTTCCAAGTTCCCAATCCGGTAAGATTATTGTTGACCAACGTCGTTCCCGCATTGAGGGTCACAGGACCGTCATACGTCGTGTCGGTATTAAAGGTCAAGGTGCCGGTATCGGTCGAGTCGAGGCCTTTGATCAATTGGTTCTGACCGTACAACTGGCTGCTCGAATTGAAGGTCAAATTGCCAGCGCCACGAATCGTCATCGGAAAATTACCGGCGTCGATTGAACCGTTAATGGCCAGTGAACCCGAGGAGCTAATGAGCGTGCTGGCCGCCGTCTGGGTAATCGTGCCACTGAACGAGTTATTGCCCGAGAGGTTAACGAACGCGCCGGAGTAGATCGCGTTGCCTGTAGCTTGGCTCCCTGTACCTCCGAGGTTAATGACTTCGGGGACACCGTAGTTGATATTGCCACGCATCGCCAAGGTGGCGCCGCTGAGCACGTTGGTTGCGCCAGCAGCCGACCCCAATGCGGCATTGGATTGGACGATGACCGTACCGAGATTGATGTTGGTAGCGCCCGTGAACAAATTGGAGTTCGCTAGCGTGAGCGTGCCCAAGCCGAGCTTCGTGATGCCTAAGCCGAGGCCAGAAATACTTCCGGAGATCGTGAGTTCGTCGTTGGCGGCCCCTTCCATGACCGTGATGTTGCGACTCGCCACCAAGGCCAAATTTGTGGTGATCATCGATGTCGTGGAACTGGCAATCGGACCGCCATGAACCAGTGTGGAGATGTTACTCGCTAAGGATAGCAGTCCGTTGACGCCCACAATATCGCCGCCGCCCTGTGGCCCGATGCTCGTAAGGATGGCGCCACCAACACTGTCACTACGGCCGTTCATATCGAGTCGGCCCGTGCTCTGGACGAAAATATTCCCCGTGCCAATTTGGTCGACCGCGCCGGAGCTTCCCGTGCCATAACGCACGACATCGCTATCATCGTTGCCGATGGCATCGCCGATGTAGAGCGTTATGTTGTTTGGGAGCGACTGGACGTTATTCGTCTTATTCAAGACGATGGTGCCATCGAGGTCGTAGAGACTAATCGCCGCTGTGGCAACGTTGGCGACGGTGCCGGAGAGTTCGAGCGTACCCGTGCCCGTCTTGGTGTGGATTGTATTAGCGACACCGAAGAAGTTCGTCAGACCCGTCAAGTTCATAGAGCCGGACTCGATGGCCAAGTTCAAGGGGCCGGCCAGCAACGTCATCGTACCGCCAATGGTATGATTCCCGCCGAGCACGCGCAGCGAGCCCGAGCCCATGATGCCACTGGCGTTGTTGATGAAGAAGCCGCCGCTGTTCAAGATACCCGAGCCGGAAAGCGTGAACGGCTTGGTGGAACTGTTGATCGTCCCTTGCAGTTCCAGAGCGGCGCCCGCAACAACGGTGACACCATTGGTCGCGGTACCACCGTCGAAGTTGGCAGCCACCGAGGTCGTAATACCGCCCGAGAGCGTCGCCGGCGAGACGCTCATGGTCGGCAGATTGCCACGATTGCTAATCACGATCGTGTAGACGACGTTGGT
>CAYLYE010000018.1:0-42860 GCA_964387325.1 uncultured Planctomycetaceae bacterium | reverse complement strand
TGTGCTGCCGCGAGCGATGCGTTGCTCATGGTACTGGTTTCTCGCTACGGATTCGCTCGGCGACCAGCGCCACGTGGCGCCCCTGGTACGGCGTGATCAGCAGCGTGGCCTGCTCATCGCCTGGTACGCGCAATTGTTTGCGTAACGCATGTGGATCAACGTCGACGCCGCGCTTCTTGATCTCGAGTGTCCCGCAGCCTCGCTCGCGCAGATACGCTTTGAGTTGCCGCACGTCGAACGGCACGATGTCTCGCACGGCAAACGCGGCCAAAGCCGGATCGGCCAAGGCGCTGCTCGAGCGGGGCCCCGTCAAGTAACCGCTGTGGGAGTCGAGCCCGCGCAGGTCGTGTTCCTCGGCGAGCGAGGCCAGCAGTCCGGCGGCGAAGATCGCGGCATCAGCCTCGTACACCATCGCATCCATCGAACCGCTGGGGGGTAAAGAGCGCACCGCAGCGCGTTCGACCACCGTGCGAAAGGATTCGCCGCGTCGCGCGACAATCGTGGCAGACCGTTTGCCGCGCCGCTCGGCGAGCGATCCGAACCAGGCGACCAGTTGACGACACTCGCCGTCACGGCTGATCCACTCCCATTCGGCCCGCGATGTCCATTCGTCGGGCCACTCGGCCGCCGGCGCCAACTTGATCGCGCCCTGCTCGTTGGCTGCGAGCAGCGCTTCGAGTGCCGCTGCGCCCGGTTCGTGATCGACGACTCGGGTCGTGCGTTGTCCACCGCTGCGTCGATCGGGATCGATGTGCCACGCCGCGGCGTGTTGCACGTCGGTTGCGGAGCAATCGACGGCGCGGACGTCGACTTGCGCGTTGTACGCGGCAATCCGAGCGCAGATCGGATCACGATCGACGCCCCGCGCCGTGCCGCGTGCCGCGAGGGCTTGCAGGTCGCCGCCGATTCCGCTGCACAGATCGACCACCTCGCCGATGATCGGAAACCGTCGGGCTTTGTAGGCCGCGATCCACTCATCGGTGGCCTGTTCGAGTCCGATGCCGGTGAACAACATCGCATCGGCACGCGAGAACTTGGCACGCGCGCGCTGGCGCAGTTCATGTTGTTGGATGAGCCCGTGGACTCGCTCGGCCGACAGTTGTTTCCGCAATCGGGCGACCTGCTGGACGAGCGGCGCCGCGTCCGTGCTTAACTCCAACAGATAGGCGTGGGCCTCGTCGCTGGTCAACCAACGATAATCGTCGAGCGCGTCGCTCATGCCTTATCAGAGACCAAGAAGCTCATGTGCATCGCCGAGTGTGTGAGGTGCAACCGGTCAGCATCTTCGCGCGATAATGTGCCGAAGATCGGGCTCGGTGCCCGCCGAGACTCACGATTCATGCGCTCGAGCGTACGCACCGCCGGTCCGCTCATCCGTTCGGCATCGGCGAGCAACTCGTCGAACGTGGCGTAGTAAACCTGCCGTCGACCCGCGACCTTGCCGGTGTTGACTGTCATCGTCAGAGAGTCTCCGTGGTAAAAGGAGCTTCGATGTTTGAAGAAAGCGTGCCAGTCAAATAGCTGACCGTACGGGTGGCTGGGTTATGCGCAGCATAACCCAGCGCGAGAGTTTTGAGTGAGCCGGGTTTTGCTACGCAAAACGCCACTCACTCATGAACAGCTCGCATCTCGTCGGCTCCGATACTTATCACCCGCTACGCTAACGCGCGGCAGTCGGCTTGCCAAGCGGCCCATGCCGCCACGTGCTGAGCTCCACCCCTCGGGACGAAAAACAACACGTGATCGTTCCGTCACGAGCCGTGTGCAAGACCTTGGCGCCGGCTTGCTCGTAGGCCGCACCAACCAACTCGATGGTCGGATTGTTGCCCCCGCTAATCACGACGAACTCAGGCGAACACCACGCGGCGCAACCAGGCGGGTTGCTCCGCAGACTGCCGTGATGAGGCACGAGCAGCACGTCACAATCCCACTGCGGCGAGGCGAGCACGCGCTCTAAGCCGGGCGGCTCCAGGTCGCCCGTCAGCAACAACCGTCGACCGGCGTACTCGATAGCCAGCACGATGCTATTGGCGTTGTCGCTTCCATAGATCCCCTGGGGCGGTGGGTGCAGTACTTCGATCGACACGCCGGGGTCCAGCTCGATGCGATCTCCGCGAGCCAAATCCAAACAGGCCGAACCCGCTTGCTGAACCGCCGTGAGCATGGTCCGCGTGGGCTCACTCGCATCGCGTCTCAAGGCCGACGAGACGAACACGTTGCCCACCGAGAATCGCCGCAGCAACTCAGGCAGCGCATTGTAATGATCGACGTCCGCATGCGAGATCACCACGGCATCGAATCGACTCACTCGCTGTTCCAGTGCAAAACTCGAGATCGTTTGGGCTCCGTAGGCCGGTGGGCCCAAGCGTCCGCAGTCGTAGAGCAACGTCGTCCCGTTAGGCAGCTCCAACAAGACGGCGCATCCATGACCGACGGCCAAAAACGAGCAGACCAGCGGGCGGTCGTGCTGTGGCCAATGCGCGGGCGTCATCAGAGACGCCACCGACCAGCACGTGACCAGGGCCAATTCGAGTGACGGTTTGACGACGTGATGCCAGCGCAAACAGACGAGCACCAACACAAGATAAAACGCCACGACCCACCACGGCTTCGGACCCGCGAGCCAGACATGATTGCCGGGCAATGTGGCCGCCGTTTGCACGCAATGTTCGATCAGTTCGAGACTCGCGCCGCACAACCATCCGCAACCTTGCGACAATGGCGGCAGAATGCCTCCCAACACGAGCACGCCAAAGCCGCTAAAGAGCGCCACCCCGATCGGCACACTCAACAGCGGTGTCAATGCAATCGAGATCGGAGCCACGATATGAAAGCGGCACATAATCAACGGCAATGCGACCGCCCAAATCAAGATCGATACGATCGTCATCTCGCATATCGCGTCCCACGCCACGAGGGCGCCACGCACATAGATCGGCCGGGTCTCGCGGATCAAATCGGCGAGCGGATCGTCCTTGTGGCGTAGCAGCGTCGACTCGGCGTTCCACACCAACACGGCCGCGGCCAGAAACGAGAGTTGCGGACCGGCACGGAGCAGATCGGCCGGATTCAGCACGAGCACGACAATCGCCGCGGCGGCCAGTGTGTTGAACGCTTGACTGGTCCGACCGAGCAGCATGCCGATACAGCCCAGTACGACCAGCATGGTCGCGCGCAGCGCCGGGGGCTCGGCATCGATGAGCAGGGCATAAAACGTCGTGACCACGGCCACCAGCACGAGCGCGTTGCGACGGCTCAGCCACCCCAGCCGCAGGCCAGCCATTAAGCCCAAGGCTAAGATGCCGACGTGCAAACCCGAGATCGACAAGAGGTGGATCATGCCGGTGCGAAAATAGGCGTCGTTCACGGCGCGGTCGACCTGCTCGCGCTCGCCGAGCAGCAGCGCGATGGCCATTCCCCGTTGCGACCCACTCACATCGCGGCGTAGCCAACTCTCGGCATGCTGTCGGACCCGTGAGAGCCAGGCGGCGAGCGCGTAGCCGCGGCGCGTGTCGATCTTGCGGATGGCTGCCGAGTGATCGACCCACAGCTCGGCCAGCACGCGATCGGCCCGCTGATACGCGGCGAAATCGAACTCGCCGGGGTTGAGCGGAGGTTGTGGCGCTGAGAGTTGACCAAACAACTGCACACGATCCCCCAATTGAACGTCGAGTACGTGCCCCTCGACGCGCACGTTCATGAACCCCGACGCCGTGCGCCATGTATCGCGATCGCGAATCCGCTCGACGGCCACAATCAACCGGGTTCGATCGCCATGCGGCAGGGCGTTGAGCGGATCGTGCTGCTCGGCCGCGATGCGTCGCGGCATCGACTGAGCGATGCCCTGAATACAGGCCGGTATCGGCCGATCCGCCGTGAACAGGCCGATCTCATCCGCGTTGAATTGCGACCAACGCGCGTGATGCCAAGCGCCTCCGAGCGCGGCGACGCTCAGCAACAGTAGCGCACTGGAGCGGAGCATGGTTTCGCGCCGCTGCTCGAACCACCAGCCAACCCAACCGAACAAGCTCAGACACCAGAGGAGCGCAAAGTGGCCGCCCCAGTAACGATCGACGGCCATGCCGCCACTGAGCGCGGCAAGCGTGATGACCAACGGTTGATAATGTCGCGCGAACGGACGAAGCCGTTTTCGATCGTCGATGACTTCCGTCGAGGTGCGCTCCGCCGTCGACATGATCGAGGGTCCCGTGCTACGTCGCATCCGTTCGATGAACGCCGGGAATTCAATCTAGTCGTTAGAAATAAATCGACAATAAGTCCGATTCGATTCGCGCGAAAATATAACTCAAACCGATTTACGCCTTCGTGCCGCTTTTCTTCGCCGGGCTTTCTGCTCGCGTGTCTTCGGGCACCTTCAATTCGCTTCGCAAACGAATCAACTCACGCTTCATATCGGCCACAACATCAGCGTAACTCGGATCACTGTAGACGCTTTTCATCTGCTGCGGGTCAGTCTGTCGATCGAACAGCTCCCACTCGTCAAGCGTGTAGTAGTACACAAGCGTATAGCGGTTGCTGCGGACACCGTAGTGCCGCCGGACACTGTGCGGGCCAGGAAACTCGTAGTAGTGGTAATAAAAACTCTGCCGCCAGTCGGCTGGCGTTTGTCCAGCGAGCACGCTCTTCAAGCTTTTCCCCTGCATGTCGCTCGGGATCGGCAGCCCGGCCGCTTCCAAGAACGTTTCGGGAAAATCGAGATTCAGCACCAGATCGCGACTCACACTGCCCGGCTTCGTCACGCCAGGCCAACGGACCAACAGCGGCGTGCGAACCGACTCTTCGTAGATCCAACGCTTGTCGAACCAACCATGCTCGCCCAAGTAAAATCCCTGATCGGATGAGTAGACGACGATCGTGTTGTCGGCCAACCCTGTGCGATCGAGGTAGTCGAGCACCCGGCCGACATTGTCGTCGACGCTGGCCACGCAGCGCAGATAGTCTTTGATGTAACGCTGATATTTCCAACGCACGAGTTCGTTGCCCGTCAGATTGGCTTTCTGAAACGCCTCGTTCTCGGCAGCGTAGGCTGCGTCCCAGGCGCGCTGCTGCTCGGGGTTGAGTTTGCTTGGCGTCACGAGTTTCAAGTCGCGCGCGGTCATCGTCTTGGCGATCGTCATGTCTTGCAGCTTGGCCGCCGAGCCACGGCCCGCGTAGTCGTCAAACAATGTCGCCGGCTCAGGGATCTTCACGTCCTTGAAGTCTTGCAGATGGGCGGGACCTGGCTCCCACTCGCGATGCGGCGCCTTGTGCTGACACATCAGCAGAAACGGCTTGTTGGGATCGCGACGCTTTTCGAGCCACTCGAGCGTCAAGTCGCCGATGATATCGGTCGTGTACCCGGTGTGGGTGATCCGCTTGCCGTTGTCGATCATCGGCGGATTGTAATACGCCCCCTGGCCCGGCAGGATGTGCCAGTAGTCGAACCCGGTGGGATCGCTGACCAGATGCCACTTGCCGATCATGGCCGTCTGATAACCGCCGGCTTGCATCAGTTTGGCGACGGTCTGTTGTGAGCCATCGAAGCGCGTGCCGCTGTTGTCAATGAACCCGTTCAGGTGACTGTACTTGCCGGTGAGAATAACCGCCCGGCTGGGCCCGCAGATCGAGTTGGTCACACAGCAGTTGTCGAAGCGCATGCCTTCGCGGGCCAGTCGATCGATCTGCGGCGTGCGATTGATTTTCGACCCGTACGCGCTGATGGCTTGAAAGGCGTGATCGTCGCTGAAGATGAACACGATATTGGGTCGACGCGGCTCGGCGGCCGGCGCCAGCGAGACCCCCACGAGGCAGCAAAACACGACGGCCAACAGGCGGATGCAACGGTGTGTCATGGCAATATCCACTCGTTTTTCAGGGTAATTTTCACTTGATCGTAGCATGTGCGCCGGGGTGTGAGTAGCATAAATAGAGTAGTAACCTTCTCCCTTGGAGAGAAGGTGGCGACGCAGTCGCCGGATGAGGGTGGATCGCACCGTAACTTCGCTGCGGCGAACCCTCACCCGGCCTTCGGCCACCCTCTCCCGACGGGAGAGGGGACTTGTATTTCGACCACTGTCAGCGCCATCTGTGCCCATTCACGTTCTGCCCATGACCGAGACCAACGCCACGCAACATGTCGAGCATGCCGAACCTTATGTCGTGTACCGAGTGCTCGACAAGCAGTTGGAATGCGCCCTGTGGACGCTTCGCGACGGCACGCGGACCCTGGCCTTGTTCCTGAAAGAAGCGGCGGCGCGGCATTACTGTCAGGCGGCGCAACTCGACCCCCAATGGAAACCGTTACGGCCCGAACCCTACGACCTGCTGGCCATCATTCGAGCCAGTTACGAGGCGGGCATCCATTGGGCCGCGCTCGATCCCGACGATCGCCAAGCCCGACGGCTCTTCGATCTGCGCGAGGTCGTGCGACTGAACGACACCGACTCGTTGTCGGCGAACGCGCCGCGCGGCAGTCAGTAGCTCAAGCACGCTCGTGCATGACCCGGATGAGCGTGTTGGTCGGCGCGCGATAGGCCAGACCGGGGCTGATTATTTCGACTCCAGCGCGTACCCCGCGCTATACACTCGCTCCAACTGCTCGGCCTCGGCCAGATCGCGAGGCGTGATCAGCTCACGATCGAGCGGCACGGGCCCCTGCTCCAGCGACTCGATGAACCGACGATACGGTTTCCAATCCAACTCATCGAGCCGGACAAGCTTGCCGAGCGGTTTTCCCGTGACCGACCGGTACGCCTTGAACACCAGCTCCGAGCAATACAGTTTCTCGTCGTCCATCCGATAGCGCATGTCATACGGTTTACCGATTTGTTTCCGCACGTACTCGATCATTCCGCTGATATGCGTTTGCTCGGGCTCTTTTAGTCGATAGGCGGCAAAGGCCCGCTGGCGTCCTTGTGCGATCCAGCGCTCGAGTGGCGTGCGGCGAACCGGTTCGAGCGCCTCGTAGACGACCCATCGTCCCTCTTCTTGCACGAGTAATCCGCAGTGCGAGTAGGGTGATCGCGTGGCCCCTTCGATCGTACTGGTCAATTGCGACCGAGGCGACGACTGGAAGAGCACATCGCCGCTCAAAGGTTGGTAGTCGCCGTCCCCTGCGGCCTGTGCCAGATACAACCCACCGCCGATGATCGATACGAGCAACACGGTGCTGACTAGGGCGCCTCGCCAGCGTTGAGCTTGAATGAGCTTTCTCCGGGCGAGCGTGGTCGACATGCTGAACTCCCGCTGGGTGCAAAGCGAGGCGCGCGACGCAAAGTGGCTGAATGAATGATACCCGTGTAGTTTACACCACGGGAGTCATCTCCGCATGCAGAACGCAAAGTCTGCTATCGACGAGTGACACGAGCAGGCCGTTCATCGCGCGTGAACGAAGAACCGGACCGGCCGGTCCATCCTTCGTCTCTCGGCATCAGACACTCAGGCACTCGCGTCTGGAGTTGCGCATCGGCGTCTGGTATGACTGAGGTGCCTGCCCGTCGCAACTCTCACCCCGCGGTCGCCATGCCTGTGTCACTCCCTGTCGCCGCCCCTCGTGCCACGCTGGTGCGCTACCGCGTACTCGGGTCGCTCTGCCTGCTGTCGTTCATCTTATACCTGGACCGTGTTTGCATCAGCCAGGCGCTGACCGATATCCAAGCGGACCTGGGACTCACGCACGGTCAGATGAGTTGGGTGCTGGGCGCGTTCACGATCGCCTACGGACTGTTCGAGGTGCCCGTGGGTCACTGGGGCGATCGTCACGGCTCGCGTGGCGTGCTCGCACGGATCGCCATTTGGTGGTCGGTCTTCACCATGATTACCGGAGCCTGCACCGGTTTCGGCACGTTGATCGTCGTGCGATTTTTGTTCGGGGCGGGCGAAGCCGGTGCGCTCCCCAATGCCGCGAGGATCATTGCGCGCTGGTTTCCGCCTCATGATCGCGGACCAGCTCAGGGGCTCATCATGACCTCGGCCCTGCTCGGCGGCGCGTTCTCGCCCATGCTCGCCCAGGCGCTGATCGATGCACCGCAGTTCGGTTGGCGCGGCGCGTTTCTGATCCTCGGCTTGCCAGGGATCGCCTGGGCCGCCGGTTTCTACTACGGGTTCCGTGACGATCCGGCCGAACATCCTCGCGTGAACGAGGCCGAGCGCACATTGCTCGAAGCCAGCCGACATGCACCCGCCGAACAGGTCCAAATGCCCTGGGCCTACACGCTCAGCCAACGCAATCTTTGGCTCCTCGGCGGGATTGTCTCGTGCTGCTCGTTCACCACCTATATGTTTTTCTCCTGGTACCCGACTTATCTCAAACAAGGGCGCGGCATCGATGCCGATACAACCAGTTGGTTCGCCGGCGTGGTCTTAGCCAGCGGCGCCATCGGCAGCTTGTCAGGTGGCTTTCTCAACGACGCTCTCCTGCGCCGCTTCGGTCGCCACGTCCGACGTCTGATCGGCGTGGTGGGGCTATCCATCGCCGGATTGGCAATGGGGGCCAGTCAGTTCTGCGATCAACCTGCGCTGGCCGTCGCTTGTGCCGCGCTGGCCTGCTTGCTCATCCATGTCCAGTTAGCCTCCTGGTGGGGCGTCGTCTCCGATCTGAGCGGCCGGCATCTCGGAGCGCTGTTCGGATTAATGAACTCGATGGGCATCATGGGCGCCATTTGCTCACAAGTCTTCCTGGGACATTTCGTCGATTGGCTCGCCACGTTCGGCTACGCGGGTCGCCAGCAGTGGGACCCCGCCTATTACATCTACGGCGGCTTGTTGTTGCTCGGCGCCGTCGGTTGGTTGTTAATCGACCCTCATCGTTCGCTGATCGAAACCGAGTCCAATGCGGCGGCGTGACATCACGGCCTGAAATGCGCGGCGAGCAACCGAATAGGGTTTGCTTGTCGCGGTCTCTTGAGTAGACTTGCGTGATGCACTGACGACTCGATCCACACGGGCGAAACGCTCCTGGAGCAAGCGAGCCATGGCGCGTTTACGGATCGAATCAGGCCGAGTGGCGGAATAGGCAGACGCACAGGATTTAAAATCCTGTGATGGGTAACCATCGTGCGGGTTCGATCCCCGCCTCGGCCACTGATGCAAGGCGATGCAACGCAGTGCGAATCGCTGCCATAACCCTCGCTCATATCGAGGGTTATTTCATTCTCGGTCGTGCTTCTTGGTGCCGTACCAGCAAATTCCACGCTGTTGGCGGCGAGGCAGGGGCCTGCAGCTCACGCAGGGTCATCGACGGCTGGCACGAATATCTTCACCGCTAAACTTCATCGAGCATCGTGGTTGCGTCGCCGAAGGTTTTGGGGTGGATATCCATTTTGTCCATCATCGACATGAAGAGCCGACAGAGCTGGCGGTTGGGCTTGTCTTTGTGATCGATCACGCGGCCCCCTTGGATACGGCCCCCGGCCCCGCCCAACAAGATGACTGGCAGTTGGTCGTTATCGTGTTTGGCCCCGGCCATCATGCTCGAGCAATGAAGCAACATCGTGTTATCGAGCAGCGTTCGCGAGCCTTCTTGGATCGAGTCGAGCTTGCGCGCCAGATACGCGATGTGTTCGATGAAGAACTGATTGACCTTTAACCAATCCTCGCCGTCGCTGTGAGACAACAGGTGATGGATCATGTAGTCGATGCCGTGACCAAGTTGCTGGACGCTCGGCAGGTTCGGAAAGCGCAGCGCGCTGTGATCGTTATTCAGCTTCAGCGTGGTGATCCGCGTGGTGTCGGTCTGAAAGCCGAGCACCACAATGTCGCACATCAGTCGCATGTGTTCGCCAATATCCTGCGGGATACCGTCGGCGGGGCGTTGCTGGAGGCTCGGCTTGTCGAGTGTGGGGCGCCAGCCTTGCAGCTCACCGCGCTTGCCGGCGTTGGCGATGCGGCTCTCGACATCGCGAACCGAGTCCAAGTATTCATCGAGCTTGCGGCGGTCGGCGGTGCTGATGTTGCGGCGCAGTTGTTGAGCGTCGGCCAGCACGGCATCCAGCACGCTTTTGTCGCCGGGCGAAACTTCATCTTTGAAGAGTCGATCGAAAGCGAGCGCGGGAAACAACTCCAGCGGCGTCGGCGTGGTGGGCGAACTCCAGGAGATGTGCGAGCTATACAGCATCGAGTAGTTCTTGTGGACCGATGGATTCGAGCGCTCGCAGCCGAGCACGAGGCTCGGTACTTTTGTCGATCGGCCGTAGGTTTGTGCCAGTAATTGATCGAAGCTGGTACCGGAGCGAATGTCTCCGCCCGAGGCGATCGGCGCACCGGAGAGCATGTTGCCGGTTTGCGAGCTGTGGATGTTTCCTTTGCGTGCTTCTTCATGATACAGTCCGCGCACGAAGAGCAGTTTCTCGCGAAACTCATGCAGCGGAGCGAGGACCCGGCCGAGTTCCATTGACTTGCCTTCGCCTTTGGCCCACCATTCCTTGGAATGGAAGCCGTTTCCGGAGAAGAGCACGGCCAGCCGAACGGGCGCTTCGCTGGCGGGTTGGTTCCGCCGGGGTTCGTCTCCCCAAACATGGATCGACTCGAACCAAGGCAGCGCCATGCTGACGCCTAATCCGCGCAGGAAGACTCGACGCGAGAAGTGGTGACGATGCATGATGAGTTCGGTACCTATTGAAGTATGCGCAGCTAATGGGCCTAGGCGAGCAACGCGAAGCCTGAAAATACCGGGCTTCCGTTGGTCGCCCGGGCTCATTAGCCGCGCTGTCGTCAATAAAGTGTCGTCTTGAATTTATTCCTGACCGGCGAGGTATTCTCGACCGCGAACTTCGCGGAACTGCGGACTGCGGAGAATCAACTCGATCGCGATCCCTATTTTATGGTCGTTGGTCTTGAGTTGGGCAAGCATGGTTTCCAGCAACGGCTGGTCGGACAGCTGCACGCTGCGTCCCAGGGCGTACCCTAGCAGCTTGCGGCAGAATTGTCGCAGGAAGTCGTCGCGACGTTTTTCCAGCAGATAGGTGCGCAGCCCGTCGAGCCCTTGCAATCGAGTGCCGTCGGGAAGTATTGCGGCGGTGTCGATAACCATCCCCGCGGCGTCTTTGGAGCGGGCTCGACCGATGGCGTCAAAACCTTCCAGGGCAAACCCGAGCGGATCGATGCGCCGGTGGCAGCGAGCGCACTGGGCATCGCTGCTGTGCTGTTCGATGAGTTGACGCTCGGTGAGTCCTTGGGGAGCTTCTTCGGGCAGCACGGGCACACCTTTCGGAGGCCGCGGCAGTTTCTCGCCGAGCACGACTTCGCTGAGCCAGTTGCCGCGCAAGATGGGACTGGTGCGCGAAGCCCCGCTTTGCTTGGCCAGCGTGCTGGCGAAGGCCAAGATGCCGCCGCGACCGATGGCCCGTAGCCCGTCGACTCGTTGCCAGTCGTCTCCTGGGAGCGTGATTCCATAGTGCTTGGCGAGCGGCCCGTTCATGAAACTAGCATCGGCATCGAGCAGCGAGAGGACCGAACGGTTGGCTTGAAACAGATCCATGAAGAAACGCACGGTCTCTTCTTGCATCGCTTCGCGTAGAGAGACGAACGTCGGAAAATGCCGTTCACTTTTTTCGTCCAGCGTGTCCAGGTCGCGCACGTGCAGCCACTGGCAGCCGAATTCGGTCGCCAGACGACGCACTTTGGCGTCGCCGAGCATGCGCCGTGATTGAGCTACAAGAACATCCGGGTCATGCAACGTGCCTTGCGCGGCGAGGGTCTGGAGTGGGTCATCGGGCGCCGACGACCAGAGGAAATAACTCATTCGAGTCGCCAACTCCCAATCGTTGATCGGTACGGCCTGGAAGCCCGGCGCCGATTGCTCGCCTCGATACAGAAACGCTGGGGCCACGAGCACGCGCGTCAGCAGCGTCCTGACAGCGTCATCATGCGGCAGTTCTTTGTTGCGCAATTGCTGGTACAGCGCGAGTAATTCCTGACGCTCGGCCGCGCTCAACGGACGACGCCATGCCTGGGTGGCAAACGCGATTGCCGCTTGCACCTGGAGCGGTTCGACGGCAACGAGTTGCTTTTTGAATGCCTCGGCGCCGCGCATAATGGGTTCGCGAAGCGGTTCCAATCGCTTGTCACCGTGGGGCGCGTTGGGACCGTCCTGCGTCGAGTATTGCCAGATTTGCTCGAAGGCGTCGACCAGCGTCAGCGCGTCCTGGCTGACAAAGTGCAATTCGCCCCAGAGTCGATCGAGCGTGGTTTTTTGTGTGTCGTCGAGCATCAGACGCGCAAGGTGCGTGTCTTCGCGATGAAACAAGGTGAGCGTCACGACTTCATCGATCGGCACGATTTTGGTGTAACACACCGCCGTCGGGAAGAGTTGCCGAAAGTCACTGAACGCGGCTTCGAATCGCTGGCGAGCGGCGCCCGTGGGTTGCACCAAGATCGGGGCGCTGAAGGTCATGCTCGGGTTGCTGGAATTCCATGCGCCGTTCAAGGTCGCCGCGTTGAATGAACTCGGTCGCAGCCCCGCGATGGACGTGGGCTTGGATGTCGAGACCTGCGCCTGAACGCTGGCCTCGCCGCCGCTGGGAGCAGCTAATTTGGCCTGCACGATGAAATCGGTGCCATCGACGAGCGCTGCGGGCAACCGTACTTCGAGCAGCGAGGGGGCCTGCACGCACAGGCTGTTCGCAGACACCGCGCCCCCCTGCGGATGAGTGCCAAACGCCCCGCGATCCAGTCCGTAGGGCGAAAGCAGCGGCTCTTGGTCGTCGAGATTCAGCGTTTGCAAGCTCGCCGACAGCAATGGCCCATTGAACGACAATAGTTGGGCGTGCGTGGTTCGGTCGGGCGACTCGGCTGCCAGCGACGAAAAATCTTGCTGAAGCATGTTCTGGATCTGCAACGCGAGCCGCTGTCGCTCGGTCGCACTCTTCGCTCGACGCCATTGGGCAAGGCTCGACTCGGCAGGAATGGTTGGCGCGCCGAGAGCCGATTCGGGGTCGCCAAAGAAATGCCACACCGCTTGATTCCCGTGGCGGTCGGCATGTGGGTTGCCCGCGAGAATGTCCGGTGCAACATCCTTGGCCAGATCCCACTCGGTTTGGCCGTCACGGATCGTGAGGTCGACGGCCGTCAAGTCGCATGTGTGATCCCCTTTGCCAGGACCAATCACGATAGCCAGCACGTCGCCGGTTTTCACGGCCAGATCCGCGATCGGACCGAGCTGAATGACTCGGTCAGCCGCACTGGCGCCACTGGCGAGTCGCTCGCGCGTGTTGCCGCGCCGCAGTTCGAGTGACCAGGTAATGCCATTACCGCAGGCGGTGTGTGCGTCCTGCACACGTCCTGTGACCTGCACCGAGGCCGTGACCGGACTGCGCCAAGCGAGCACCGATGCCAGCTTGGGGGACGGATGTGTGGCGATGCTCATCGGCTTCATCCGACCGGGGATTTGCACCGTCGTGTCCGATGAGTTGGCCAGCACACTGAAGGCCTGATCGCCTGTCCAACCCTGGATGAAGTTATAGTTGGCGACACTCGCTGTCTTTTTGGTCAACAGTGGGCCCAAGGGCTGACTAGCACCGGACCCTAACCCCAAGTAGGTCAACCAAGCGGCGAGCAAATCCGCTTCCAGGCCATGCTTTTGGCTCAGCCGAGCGTTATCCAATGGCTCGGTGGACGTCTCCCGTTCATGCGCCGCGGCGAGATATTTTGTCGCCGTTGCGGCCACAGTCGCACGCCGCCTGGCCAGTTGTTGCCATACTGCGCGCACATGCTTGAGAGGCACTTCTGCTCGACCCGGTGCGACGAGTCGAGCATTTTCCCAGACGAGGAGGTCTTGATCGGGTCCATCCCCCGCGTCGCCGGCCGCGAGATAAATCGTGACGTCGCTCCCATCGGCGGGCGCGGCCAGTTTCAAACGAAACTCGTGCTGGGGTACCAGCGGTGATACGGGTTCCATCCACGACGTGGGGCCACCGACCTTTCCCAAGTGTCCGACATTTGTGAATCGCCACAGCGATTGCTGCCAGGCTTCGATATCGGCCGCCGCGAGATTTCCACTGCGCCATTTCTCGCGGATCGGGTCCAACAGCAGCGAAGGTTTGGAATCGTTCAACATGCCCCACAGCGCGGCGAGATACTTTGGACTCAGGCCCCGTGCTCGCGCCACGTCGTCGGTGGTCTTTGTCTTGTTGGTCAGCGCCGACCGTTCTTGTAGCATGGCGTCCAGGTATTTGCCGATGGGCAAGCGACCGTCCGGAGCGGCAAACTGTGCGTAGAACTCACGCAGCATTCGCAACCGTTCGTTGGTCCAGTCGCGTGAGGTCGTCAAGGGAGAAAACTGTATCCCATCCGGTAGCAGCACGGCATGACTGGCGATCTGCTTGGCGGCATCGAGATACTTTGTGAGCAACGCCGGAGACATGACGAGCGCGGCGCCGGCATTCGTGAAACCCTCGCCTGCCGCGCCATCGACGGGGAACTCGCTGGCCGGATCGATCGTCGCGACACCGGTCAAATCACGGATCGTATACGTGTACTCCCTATTAGAGAGCCGACGCAACACGACGGGGCCCGGGTCGCCCGCATTGGCCAGCGCAATTTGATCCAATGTGTCTTGCATCCATCGGGTCAATAACGCCATCTGCTGCGCCGACGGACGAGGACTATCCTTCGGGGGCATCTCTTGGTCACGGATCTGCTCGAGCGCATGCTGCCAGACGGCCGGCTCGCGCTTGACCCGTTCGAGCGACGTAAATCGTTCGAGGTCCAGGTCCCCCTTCGGCTTCTCCGTCGAGTGACAGGTAACACAGTAAGTGGCGAGGATCGGCCGGACCTCGTTCACATAGTCAGCCCCCGAGACGTATTGCCAATGCAGTAACAATGACGGCAGCAGAACTCGGGTGAGGCGGTTCATGGCGTCCAATCCAGACGGGGAAACAAGCTCACGGACGGCCCCTTACTTCACATCAACCACGTTCACCTGCACAAACTGACCGTTGTACGGCAGCGGAGCGGGAGCAACGTCGGGCACAACGAGCTTCTTGAAGTTGGTGATCAACCGGCCGTTCTGACCATCGCCATGAAACGTGATCGTCGCGCCGCCGTCGATCTCGATCGTCTGGGTGTAGTCGATCGTGAATATCTGGTGGCCGACCTTGTCCTGACGATTCAGAAAGTAATGCGACTCAGGTGAAGAGACGCTGATCTGGTAGACGTTGTAGGTGTTGTTGTTTTTTTCGCCACCGATGTAAAAGTAATCGCCCACCTGCTTACCTCCTTTGTACATCATCGGCTCGACCACGCCACGAAACCGCAGGGTGACTTTGTAGCGTTTGCCCGGCTCGCCCCCGAAGGTCTTTTTCGCGGTGAAGTTGTCGGTCGTTTTCGGATCACCTTTCACGAGCCCCGACGCACCGTCGGCCCCTTCCTTGGGATTCTCGGGCATCGGATCTTTGCACGGAAACTCGAACCGATAGCCGTCGATCGACGCGCCGATCTTGTCGGGGTCGGCCGCTCGTGCCGAGTGGTGCTCCAGAGCGAGGCTGACAAGTCCGAGCAAGCAAAGCAACGTGAAGCCGAGTTTCATGGGGGGGGTATCCTGTTGGGGTTAAGTGGCTCGCCGCAAAGGTTGCGAACAAACGCCGGGGGTGGGTCGAGCGATGGGCAAGCACGATCCGAGGCAGCGCCGATTTTAACACGCCGATCGCCGACAAGACACTGTTTCTCAGCTGATTGCAAACTCTCCTGGGTAGCTGGTCGCCGTCGGCTACAAGACGTGAAAATACTTCACCAAGATGCGCCTCTTGTCGCCTACGGCGACCATGCAAGCCTCCTTTGCGTTGCTTTGAGTTCTTTGCGGCCACTTCTTGAATCGCCTATACTGGCAGCGAATTCGGCTGAGTCATCGCCCCCAGATCACAGGGAGAAAAACATGGCGAAAAATGCTGCGCGCCTCTCGCGACGCACGTTCTTGAAAACATCCTCGGTCGCGGTCGGCGCGGCGATGGGCGCTCCGACCATTGTGCCGAGTTCCGCCTTGGGCTTGGATGGCCATTTGCCGCCGAGCGAGCGGATCGTGGTCGGAGGCATCGGCATCGGCAACCGCGGGACCTACGACTTGGGCGTGTTTCTGGAACAGCGCGACGTGCAGTTCGTTGCCGTCTGCGATGTGAAGGAATCTCGCCGCAACCTTGTCAAGAAAATGGCGGACACCAAGTACGCCAATGCGGATTGCCAAACGTATCGCGACTTTCGTGAACTGCTCGATCGGCCCGACATCGACGCCGTGCTCATCGCCACGGGTCCCAACTGGCACGCCACCGCCGCAATGGCGGCCGCGCGCGCTGGCAAAGACATGTACTGCGAAAAGCCCGTGACGAAAAATATCGCCCAGAGTTTGATTCTGGCCGAAACGATTCGCCGAACCGGCCGTGTGTTCCAAGCCGGCACGCAGCGGCGCAACCTGCCGCACTTTGCATTTGCTTGTGAACTTGCTCGGACCGGCAAGCTCGGCAAGATCAAACGCGTGTACGCTCACCCCGCCGGAATGCAGGCGATGATGAGTGGCTGGCTGCCGGCCGAAGCCGAACCCAACAAGGATGTCGTCGACTGGAACATGTATCTTGGACCAGCCGCGTGGCGACCGTTCAATCCGAAGCTGCTCGATGGCTTCAATTTTGAAAAAGGGGGCGGCCTTGTCGGCGGCGGCGTGTTGGAATGGGGGTCGCACTGTGTCGACCTGTGTCAATGGGCTGTTGGCGACTGCCCGCCGCCGGTGGAATACGATGCGCCAAAGGATGGCCAACTGGTTGCTCGCTACGAAAACGGCAGCGAGTTGATCTTCCGTGAGAAAGGCTGGATTCCGCTCGGCTCGTGCCCCGTGCGCTTCGAAGGCGAGACCGGCTGGGTCGAGGCAGGGGACAGCGGCAAGCTGGTGCTCAGTTCGCCGGCGCTGCTCGCGGGCCGCACGGTCGCCGAAATTGGCGGCTATCCGGCCACGTTCCATGTCCGCGACTTTTTGGATTGCGTCAAAACACGTAGCCAGCCCAAGGGGAACGCCGACGCGGCTTGCAACGCGCATATTGCCTGCCACGCCGCGAATATCGCGCTGCATCTGGGTCGCACCGTGCGATACGACAACCAGAAAAACGAATTCATCGACGACGAGCCCGCGAATCGGCTCCGTAGCGAGGCGCTGCGCGAACCGTGGCGCGTCTAGGGTTTCGTGAGCAATCCCACACACTGCGGAGTACGTTGATCTCCGTTGCGTGGGTTACCGACCGATTGATCTCGTCCGAACACCCCATCCAACACGCCCTTCGAGAAACGATCATGAACCGACGATTCCTCACCTTAACGGCTTGCCTGGCGTTGCTCGTCACCAGTACGTCGTGGGCCGGCGATAAATTTTCAATCTCTACACAAGTCGAGGCGGAACAACTGGCCATCTTGCGGTCCGACGCGCCGCCGGCTCAAAAGGCGCTCGCCTGCAAGCGATTGGCCATCGATGGATCCAGCGCCGCCGTGAGTGACTTGGCCAAGCTGTTGGGCGATCCGCAACTGTCGTCCTGGGCACGCATCGCGCTCGAGGCTATTCCCGGTGCCGAAGCGGACGCGGCATTGCGAAAAGCGGCCGACTCGCTCGATGGCTTGCTACTCGCCGGAACACTGAATTCGATCGGCGTGCGGCGCGATGCGGCCGCGGTGGTGTTGCTTGCCAATCGCCTGCTGCATAACGACGCCGAGGTGGCGTCGGCCGCCGCCGTGGCGCTAGGACGCGTAGGGAACGCGGCAGCAACCAAAGCGCTACAAGCTCAGCTTCTAAAGGCCCCGCCGAAAGTGCGCTCCGCCGTGGCGGAGGGCTGTATCTTGTGCGCGGAACGGCTGGTGCTCGACGGAAAACTGAATGATGCGGCCGCGCTCTACGATGATGTTCGCAAAGCGGACGTGCCGAAACAACGTGTGCTGGAGGCGACTCGTGGCGCGATTCTGGCTCGTCAACAAGATGGCTTGCCGTTGCTGCTCGAGCAACTTCGCGGCGCCGACAAGGTACTGTTTCAGATGGCGCTGAGCACCGCACGTGAGTTTCCTGGCAACAAAATCGACCAAGCCTTAGCGGCTGAATTGGCGACCCTTTCCGACTCCAAGGCCGCGGCCGTGATTGCAGCCATGGCCGATCGTCCCTCGACGGTCGATCGCAGCGCGGTATTAGCCGCGGCCGCCAAAGGATCTAAGCCCGTGCGATGGGCGGCGATTGCAGCGCTCGCTCGTGTCGGCGACGACGCATGTGTCGACACATTGCTCAACGCCGTGTTTGACGCCGATGCGGATCTCTCGCTCGCAGCGCGGGCAACACTGGCGGATTTGCCCGGCAAGGGTGTCGATGCAAAGATCGTCGATCAATTGGCGACGGCCGACGCGAAACACTTACCCCAATTACTGGCGGTCGTGGGTCAACGGCGCATCGCCGCGGTCGATTCGCTGGTGAAATCGCTCGATCACACCGATCAGGCCGTTCGCAACGCAGCCCTGACGGCGCTGGGCGAAACCGTCACGTTGACGCAACTGAATATTTTAGTGCAGCGCGTCGTGTCGCCCAACAAGGCGGACGATGCCCCAGCCGCTCAAGATGCCTTAAAGGCCGCGAGTGTTCGCATGCCTGACCGCGATGCCTGTGCCGGTGAACTGGCCAAGGCCTTGTCGCAGGCTCCGGACCTGACCAAGGTATTGCTGTTGGAAATTCTGGGAGACGTGGGGGGCGAAAAGGCGCTCTCGACCATCGCGGTCGCAGCCAAGAGCGACGATCCGCAGATGCAAGACGCCGGCAGTCGCGTGCTCGGAAAATGGAACGGTGTCGATGCCGCTCCCGTGCTGCTCGATCTGGCCAAGTCGGGGCCCGTCCCGCAGTTCCGCACGCGATCGCTGCGCGGTTACATCGGATTGGCGCGAAAGTTTACGATGCCCGACGACCAGCGAGCCGCCATGTGTCAGTCGGCCTTGGACCTTTCGCAGCAATCGGCTGAACAAAAACTCGTGCTGGAAGTATTGAAGCTGCATCCCAATAAAGAGACGTTGGCGGTCGCCATCAAGGCGATGGGCATTGCGGACCTAAAAAACGATGCGTCGCAAGCCGTGTTGTTGATCGCACAAAAGATGAAATCGAAAGGGCCCGAAGTCGCAAGCATGTTAGCGTCCGCCGGCTTTGAAAAGGTCAAGCTCGAGATCCTGAAAGCCGAGTACGGAGCCGCCGCATCGCAGCGCGACGTCACGTCCATTCTGCAAAAGCAAGTGACCGACCTGCCGCTCATTGCGCTGCCGGGCAAGTCCTACAACTCCAGCTTTGGTGAGGACCCCGCGCCCAATAGCGTGAAAACGCTCAAAGTGCGGTACCGATATAATGGCAAAACGGGCGAAGCGACCTTCGCCGAAGATGCCGCCATTTTGTTGCCGCTGCCGTAATCGACCCACGCTCTATGCTTCCTAACTATTGGGCTGCGCCCGACGGCCGATTGAATTACTCGGCCAACGACCATTGGGCTCAAGTCCCCTCGGCTTGGAGTTGGACCGAGGTCTCAGCGATCGCCATCGACTCGCGTGATCGCGTGTTCGTTTTCAACCGGGGTGACCACCCGGTCATGATCTTTGACGCGGCGGGATCCTTTATCGCCGCCTGGGGTGAAGGACAGTTCGCCCGCGCGCACGGGATCACGATCGGCCCCGACGATGCCGTGTATTGCGTCGACGATTTGGACCACACGGTCAAAAAATTCACGCCGGATGGAAAACTCCTACTCACCTTGGGAAGGAGCGGACAGCCGTCCGATACCGGAGCCACGAGCGTCGACTATCGTGAAATTCGTCGCGTCGGTCCGCCGTTTAACTTTCCGACTAATTTGGCAGTAGCGCCCTCGGGCGAACTGTATGTCGCCGATGGCTACGGCAACGCCCGGATTCATCGATTCACCGCCACAGGAGAATGGATCCAATCTTGGGGCGCACTCGGCCGCGAGCCCGGCCAGTTTCAACTCCCTCACGGCATCGCCATTCATGCGGATGGCACGGTGTTCGTTGCCGATCGCGAGAACAGCCGACTGCAACTCTTCACACTCGACGGCAAGTATCTCGATGAGTGGCGTGACGTTGCCCGGCCTTGCCAAGTCAGCTTCGACCGCGCAGGTCTGGTCTACGTCGCCGAGTTGGGCTACCGTGCCGGCATGTGGCCCGGCACAAGCCCTCCCACTCCGGACGCAACCGGCGGCCGCGTGAGTATCTGGACACGCCAGGGTGAGCTCGTTGCGCGCTGGGGTGGTGGCGAGCGACCGACCGCAACGGGTGATTTTTTCGCGCCGCACGACATTCGTGTCGACTCCCAGGGAGATGTCTATGTCGCCGAGGTGATTTGGACCGCCGGTGCGAATCGCGGCTTGGTTGCTCCCAGTTGTCATACGCTACAAAAATTCGCCCTGGCGGCACACGCCCCAAACGGTTCGTAACTCAACCCTGCGACACACTCGCCAACCAACGCTTTGCGTCGATGCCCATCGTTGATCGGTTCCACCAAGGGAGCGGCAAGGAGGATCATGCCGTCGCCCCCTTCGGCTCTCTCCTCTTCCTTCCCCCGGGCCGAGTTTCGACGTATATTTTGAACAGTCCCCTCTCTCTCTCGTCGCCAGGGAAATTCCCGATCATGAACGCTCGTTTGCTGCTCGCGTGGATTGTGACACCGGTTTTGTGTTGGGTCGCCGTGGCGCGCGGCGCGGAGCCGATCGAGAAAAAAGAGCCGTCGCCGTTCATCCGCCTCGAACGCAATATCGACGGCGCGCCGATTCGCATGCAGACGTCGATCGTCCGCTATGTACGCAAAGGCCAAGACGGCAAAGCGTTTCATGTCGATCTGATCGGAGCGGTCCACATCGGCGACCGAGCCTACTACGAACGACTCAATCGCGAGTTCGTCAAATATGACAAAATGCTCTACGAGCTGGTCGCGCCCGAAGGAACCCGTGTGCCCAAAGGTGGCGGCAAGGCCGATCATCCCCTGGGCATGATGCAAACCATGATGAAAGACGTCTTGCGGCTCGACTATCAGCTCGACCGCGTCGACTATCATCAGAAAAACTTTCTGCACGCGGATATGTCGCCCGAGCAAATGGCCGAGAAGATGAAAGAGCGCGGCGAGAGCCTGGGCTCAATGTTCTTCCGCGCGATGGGTTATGCCTTGGCCGAGCAGGCACGCAATCCGAGCGGTGGCAACGACCTCAAGTTGTTCACCGCACTCTTCGACCCTAACCAGGGGCTCGCGCTCAAGCGCGTGATGTCGGAACAGTTCGAGGATCTGGACCGCGCGGTCGGCGTGTTCGATGGACCCGACGGGTCGACCATCCTGACCGAACGCAATAAAGTGGCGCTCGATGTCTTACGCAAGCAGATCGACGTCGGGCAGAAAAAGCTGGCCGTGTTCTACGGCGCGGCGCATTTGCCCGACATGGAACAGCGCCTCGTCAAGGATTTTGCCCTCGAACGACACAGCGTCGAATGGATCACGGCCTGGGACATGACCGACGAGGCGAATAAGCAACCCGCCCCGCGGAGAAAATAACACGCCGAGGTGAGCTACGCATGAAGCGAAATCGATTGCGAGTCGGCTTTGTCGGTTTAGGCGCTAATACACGGCTGCGGCATGTGCCGGGACTGCGCGCGTGCGATAATGTCGAGTTGCTGGCCGTTTGCAATCGACGCCCCGAATCGACGGCACAAGCGGCCCGCGAGTTGGGCATCCCGCGCACGTTTGACCACTGGCAAGCGCTCGTGGCCGATCCGGATATCGACGCCGTGGTGATCGGCACCTGGCCGTACCTGCATGCTCCGATCACGCTCGCCGCCTTGGCCGCAGGCAAGCACGTGCTGTGCGAAGCACGGATGGCGATGAACGCCGCCGAAGCGCGACAAATGCTCGCCGCTAGCCAGCAACACCCGAAGCTCGTGTGCCAAATCGTCCCCAGCCCGCTGGGACTGCATGTGCATCGCACGGTACTTGATCTGCTCGCGCAAAACTTCCTGGGCCAGCTGCGCGAGCTGGTCGCAATTGCCACGAGCGACGTGTACGCGAACTCGGAGAGCCCCTTGCACTGGCGACAGACCGCCGAGTTGTCAGGCTTCAACATGCTCACACTCGGAATCGTGCATGAGACCTTGCTCCGCTGGGTCGACGAACCCGTGCGCGTCATGGCACAGCTCTCGGCCTTTACGAGCGAACGGGTCGATCCGGCCACGGGCATGCTCCGCCGCGTCGGCACTCCCGACAGCGTCCAAGTGCTGACCACGCTCGCCAACGGCGCGCGGGGCATGTACCACGCCAGCGGCGTCACTCGCTTCGGACCCGGCACGCAGATCCATCTCTACGGCAGCCAGGGAACGTTGCGCATCGAGCTCGCGCCGCAGGAGCGGCTCTGGGCCGCACGCGCAGGCGACGCCTCGTTGCAACTCGTCGAGATCAAACCAGAAAAATTGCTCTCCTGGCGTGTCGAGGCCGAGTTCGTCGGCGCGATTCGCGGACAGAACCCCATCGAGTTCACTGACTTCGCCGCAGGTGTCAAGTACATGGAGTTCACCGAGGCCGTCGCCCGCAGCGCCGCCGCGGGCTCGGCAATCACGCTGCCGCTCGATGCGGTGTCGTCATGATTACACAGGCGACGCGATTGGGGTTCGCATGAGTTGGTTCGATCTGCACGATCCGACCTGGCTCGGGCTGTTGCTCCTGGCGATCGATTTCGTGATCCGCGTGGGGCTGTCGTTTCGAATCATCATGCGGCGGCTGCCCGAGTCGACGGCGCTGGCGTGGTTGGGGGTGGTGCTCGCGTTTCCGGTCGCCGGTATCATCTTATACTTGCTCTTCGGCGAATTGCGCCTCGGCCGCTGGCGGCTCAAGCGGGCTCGACGCATCGTGCAGCTCATGCGACCCTGGCGCGACGAACTCAAGCAGGCCCATCCACTCGACCCGGGGCAACCCTTCACCGGGCACGAAATTGCCCGATCCGCGAGCATCACGCTCGACGCGGTCCCCATTGCCGGCAATCGTGTCGAACTGCTGCGCGATGGCGCCTCGGCGATCCCGCGATTGCTCGCCGATATCGAGGCGGCGCAACTCTATTGTCATCTTGAGTTCTATATCTGGAGCGAAGGGGGATTTGTCGCCGAGGTTGAAGCGGCGCTCATGCGCGCCGTCGCCCGTGGCGTCAAATGCCGCGTGCTCGTCGACGCGGTCGGGTCCAAGTCGTTTTTGAAAAGCAAGCGCGTCGAACATCTGCGCCGTGCCGGGGTCGAGGTCCGCGTCGCTTTGCCCGCCGGCTTTATTCGCGCGGTCTTCGCGCGGATCGATCTGCGACTGCATCGCAAAATCGTGGTCATCGACGATGCGATCGGCTACACGGGAAGCCTCAACATGGCCGACCCGCGTTACTTCAAGAAAGAGGCCAACGTCGGCGCGTGGGTCGACGCCCTGATGCGCATCGAAGGGCCAGCCGTCGAGCCGCTGAGCATGACCTTCCTGGCCGATTGGGCTCAGGAAGGCAAGGAGATTCCGCCGTCGCGCAAGGTCATTGTACCCGCTCCGCCGTGTGGCGATTGCCGCGTGCAAGTGATCCCGTCGGGGCCAACGATGACCGCCCGACAATTAGAGCGGCTGCTCATCACGGCCATTTTCAGCGCGCAGCGCGAACTGATCCTGACCACGCCGTATTTTGTACCCAACGCGGCCTTGCTCGGCGCGCTGCTTTGCGCCGTCGATCGGGGCGTCGACGTCACGCTGATCGTCCCCACGCGGATCGACTCGAAGCTGGTCCGCTTCGCCAGTCGGGCTTTTCAGGGGGACCTGCAAGAGGCCGGCGTAAAAATCCGACTCTTCGATGCCGGACTGCTGCACACCAAGTCGATCACGATCGATGGCCAGGTGAGCCTGTTCGGTTCGGTGAATCTCGACATGCGCAGCTTCATGCTCAACTTCGAGATCACGCTGGCCGTGTACGACGCGCCGGCGACCGAGGCATTGCGGCAATTGCAGCAGCACTACATCAAGGACTCGCATCCGCTCGACTTGACCGAGTGGCACAAGCGCGGCGTTCGTGCGCGGCTGATCGAAAACATCGCCCGGCTCGTCGGCCCGTTGCTGTGAGCGTAGATATGGAATCAACGACGCGGAAACGATTGCAATGAAAGGGGCCGAGCCGCGGGGCAGCGGTCGTGGATCTTACTCGGGGAAGAGTTTGGTCGAGAGGTAGCGTTCGCCAATGTCGGGCAAGACGACGACGATGTTCTTGCCGTGATATTCTGGACGTTTCGCAATTTGCAACGCACCCCAGGCGGCAGCACCGCAACTGATGCCACACATCAAGCCTTCCAGGCGGGCCAGGGATCGACTGGTCTCGAACGCATCGTCGTCGGCGACTTGAACCACCTCATCAATCACGTCGACGTTGAGAATATCGGGGATAAACCCCGCTCCGATGCCTTGAATCACGTGACGACCGGGCTTGAGTGGCTGCCCGGCTTTGAATTGCGAAATGACTGGACTCGCAGACGGCTCGACGCCCACGATTTTCACGCCCGGCTTGCGCGACTTGAGCACTTCGCCGACTCCGGTGATCGTCCCGCCGGTACCGACCCCGGCGACAAACACATCGACTTGACCTTCGGTGTCGCGCCAAATCTCTTCGGCCGTCGTGCGACGATGGATTTCCGGATTGGCCGGGTTCTTGAATTGTTGCGGCATGAAGAAGTGTGGATTCTGAGCAGCGAGCTGTTCCGCTTTGCGAATCGCGCCGGGCATGCCTTCGGTGGCCGGCGTCAACACGAGTTCGGCTCCAAGAGCACGAAGCAAACGACGCCGTTCGAGGCTCATGCTCTCGGGCATTGTGGCCATGAAATGATAGCCGCGCGCTGCACACACAAAGGCCAAGCCAATGCCCGTGTTGCCGCTGGTCGGCTCGATGATGACGGTCGATGGCGTGATCTTGCCTTGCGCTTCTGCCGCGTCAATCATAGCCCGAGCGATGCGATCTTTGACGCTCCAGAGGGGATTGAGATTTTCGATTTTGGCAATCAATCGGCCGCCGACATCTTTACCAAATCGCTGGAGCCGCACGAGCGGCGTGTTGCCGATGCAATCGTCGATCCGTTCTCGAATGGGCATGGTTCACTCCGTTAAATGGACCCAAGGACAATGACAATCTGACGCTGCTCAGCGGCGCGAGATGCGTTTTAGCGCTTCGACCAAGCTGTCGATTTCCTCGCGCGTGTTATAGAACGTAAGCGAAGGGCGAACCGTGGTTTCGACCCCCATGCGTCGCAACGATGGTTGCGAGCAATGGTGTCCGGCGCGAACGGCGATCCCCTCTTGATCGAGCATTCGCCCGACCTCTTCTGTTTTCAGATCGGGGAGCACGAAGGATAGCACGCTGACCTTTTCGCGCGCGGTGCCAATCAGTCGCAGCCGATCGATGCGTGAGAGGTGTTCGGTGGCGTACTCGGTGAGTCCGTGTTCGTAGTTGGCGATATTGGGCAGTCCTAGTTGCGAGACATAGTCGAGTGCTGCGCCAAGCCCGACCGCGTCGGCGATGTTGGGGGTGCCCGCCTCGAATTTTGCCGGCGGCTCGCTGTAGGTCGTTTCCTCGAAGGTGACGTTGCGTATCATGTTTCCGCCCCCTTGCCACGGCGGCATGATCTCTTGAACCTCTTCCTTCGCGTAGACGGCTCCGATGCCTGTCGGCCCAAAAATTTTATGGCCAGAGAAGACGAAGAAATCCGCCCCGAGGGTCTGAATATTGACCGGCAGATGGGCGACCGATTGCGCGCCGTCGATTAGCACGCGCGCGTTGTACCGCTTGGCCATCTGGGTCATTTCTTGAACGGGCAAGATCGTGCCCAGGCTGTTGGACGCCTGCGTGAGCGAAACAAAGCGGGTCCGCGGACCAAGCAGCGCTTGATATTCCTCGAGCATAATTTCGCCCCGGTCGTTGACCGGAATCACACGAATGACCGCGCCGGTTTCTTTGGCGACCATTTGCCAGGGGACGATATTGGCGTGATGCTCGAGGGTCGACAGCAGGATTTCGTCGCCCGGGCGAAAAAACTTCTTGCCGTATGTGTTTGCGACGAGGTTGATTCCCTCGGTCGTGCCGCGCACAAAGATAATTTCTTTGGCCGACGACGCGCCTAAGAACGTTTGCACCTTTTGGCGGGCTTGTTCAAAGGCATCGGTGGAGCGAGCCGCCAGGGTATGAGCCCCGCGATGGATGTTCGAGTTGTCATTGGCATAGTAGCGTGAGATTGCGTCAATGACGCACTGCGGCTTTTGGGTCGTGGCGGCGTTGTCGAACCAAATGAGCGGCTTGCCATGAACCCGCTGTTGCAGAACGGGAAAATCCTTGCGAATGGCCTCGACATCGAACGCGCGTGATGACTCGCGCGGCGCGATGCCCCGATTGGCAAACAACCGTTGAAAGAGATCGTGGTCCGCGTTCTCAATCGAGTGATGGGGCGATTGATCGGTATGCGTGCCGCGAATCCGTTGCACAAAGGCTTGCAGTCCGGACCAATCGGTGCCGGAGGAGGCATGTGAAGGGAGCGGTGTCTGCGAGACGGAATTGGACTTGGGGACCGGTTTCGACGTGGCCAGCGAAGGGAACCCCAGCCCCAAAATGTTCGGCAGCGGCGGCACGCTTGAGGGGGTGGAGGGGGATGTTGGCAATGATGGGGACGATGGAAGCGTCGGGATGGGAGACGAGGGCGGTGCAACGGACGGTATCCCTGCTGGCGCCACGCTCGGGGGCAATTCAGGTCCACGGTCCACGATGCCGCGGACGCCGCTCTCGGACTTCGGAACCTCGCCGCCGCCAGGCAAATCATTGAACAACCGCGTGGCGATTTCGGCGATCATGCTTGGCGAGATTTCGTTCATCGTGCCGGCTCCAACTCACAGGACCCCTAGGTACCGTCGTGAAATTTTCGACGAGTCACTCGTCAGATACCCAGTCCGTCTTGATAGCCGCGCGTGCCGGCCGGTTCGTAGTCGTGGTAGTAACCGACTTCAACATTTTCAAGTACGCCCAGCGCATCGTCGGTGAGCACGGCGCACGAGAAGTATAGAGTGAGCAAGTAGCTGGCGACGCCGAGGCTGTCGAGTCCCATCAGTCGTGCCGATAGGCTGGGCATAATCTCGCCCGGAATGCCCGCTTGATGCAGGCCGACGACGCCTTGATCGGCTTCGCCCGTGCGGAGCAGCAGAATGCTGGTCGTACCATACCACTGGTTCGATTGATAGCGGCTCTTCACTTCGAGCTTGTCGCAGGGCACCAATGGAATGCCACGCCACATAATGACCGGCGTGCCGAATAAATTCATCGTGACCGGCGGCACTCCGCGCCAGGTGCATTCACGCTCGAAGGCGGCAATCGCTTTCGGGTGAGCCAGGAAAAAAGCGGGCTTCTTCCAGACCAGGGCCAACAACTCATCCAGATCGTCCGGGGTTGGGGCGCCGTAGCGCGTGCTGATCCGCATGGCAGGGTCGACCGAGTGCAGCAACCCAAACTTGTTGCTGTTGATCAGTTCCCATTCTTGCCGCTCCTTGATCCCCTCGATCGTCAGCCGCATCTGTTCTTGCAACTGGTCGTATGGCCCGTTGTACAAATCCGACACACGCGTGTGAACTCGCACGACCGTTTGCACGGACGAGAGCGAATACTCTCGTGGTGTCGACGAATAATCTACAAATGTTTCGGGAATTTCGACGTTTTCGGCAAACCCTGACACGAGATCGATGTTCCGCTCACCGTAGCGATTGAGCGTCGATCGCAACTCTTGATGCTCGTCGATCGTGCGGCGGAACTCTTCGCTGAGGTTGGGTTCTTCGTTCAGCAGCACGTCGAGATCTTTGCGTGACAACGTGAGCAACACGCAGGGCGTATTGGTGCGAATGGTTACTTCCGAAGGCTTGTCCGACACCAGGTCGATCTCGCCAAAGTATTCACCTTCAGTGAGCAACGCGCTGCGCAGGTCTGAGCCGTGGACCCCTTTGCTGAGGACTTCAACCTGACCGTGCGCCAGAATAAAGAACTTGTTGCCGTCTTCGCCTTCGATAATTAATTTGTTGCCCAGCGAGACTTCCTCGGTCTTGAAGCGCGAGACCATCCGCGCGAGCACGACGTCGGAGAGTTGCGAGAACAACGGGACGCTCCGCAACGAGGCCGGCGGAAAGACGACCGCGCCGTTGATGACATCGACAGCCACGCGCTGGGCTTTGGCTAGCTCGACTTTGGTGCGATTCACGCGGAAGGTGCCGCCGTCGACCTGGACCCACGGCAACAGTCTGAGCGACCACCGCGGGGTGATCGACATCATCTTCGGTGAGGTCTTCGTCGTATTCGCCAGATTTCGAGCGACGGACGTCGTCACGCTGCGTTGCAATAAGCCGTCGGACATGATTTCAATTCCCTTTCGTGTTAACCGAGACCGCAGGGTCTGGAGTTCGTGGCATGTGACTAAACGACGACCATGCAGAAAGACAGAAGGCGTATATCAGCCAACCCAGGCTGCGCAAGTCATAACCCGAGATAGACCGAGGGCTCGGTCTGAGCTGGAGATAGAGGTGTTGCGGGAGAAATTCGAGCACCAAAGAGCACCTGCGAGACTTGTTAAGTCATCGCGTATGCCTCTGGATGACCAGTCAGCAACACGAAAAAGCGGTAAAAAATGGTTCGATTGTGTAGATCGGCGGTCATAAAAACGCCGTCGAACCAAGTTCAAAATACTACACCACTGCCGCAGACTGTCAAGTTACCCCACGCCATAAAGTCACCCCAGGAACCCCAGTTCGACGGGTGCCAAGCAAACGAAACAGGCCATGCTCACCGTGGTGGGTGAACATGGCCTGTTCTGAACGATCTGGCCCGTGCTGGGCAAACGGCGCGATATTTCCGTGAGCGACTAGAAGCCGCGGAACGGATGCACCGACGAGTCCTTGCCGGCGAGCATCTCGTCGGCCGACGGCTTGCCAGCCATCGCGTTGCGAATCGACTCGAGCGTCGCAGTGTAGTTGTAGTCGTAAATCTTCTTGTCGTCGCTGGCGGCCGGGTGAATGAACACACCGCAGACAATGACGTAATCCTCGGCCTTGCTCTTGGGAATGGTCCCTTCGGCCACGGCGTCGGCAACGGCCTTGGCCACGGCGGCCTGCGCCGGACCAAACATCTGCACGGCCTGCTTCATCCCCTTGATCGTAACCTTGGTGATGAGCACGGTTGACGGCTTGACCGCCAAGTTCGGGGTCAACACGGCCAGCAGGTTCGAGTGCCCTTCGCTCTGCCGCGCCAAGGCATTGGCAAAGGCCACGCCGACCGGACCGTTCTTATCGCCGATCAACAAATCAATATGGGCAACCTCATTGCCGTCGCCGGCCAGGGCTTCTCCAACAAACATCGACATCGTGGGTGTCTCCTCACAAGTTATGCTGAACAAAAACGTTACGTCGCCCCGGTGCGACCGACCCTAGCAAGGGTGTGGGAGCCGACTCGAATCCCGACAGAGTAACAAACCACGCTTTGAATGCAACTCCCCCGGTAGAAATCTGGATTTTCTGCCCTTCGGCCCCTTGCAAAGCAGCCGCCCATCGCGCGTAATCACTCTCGATCTGCAACCCATACGGGATCCGATGATCCCGCACGTCGAGTTCGTTCTGCGAACGGCTGAGAATTTGTTCTGCGAACGGCTGGCGTGAAGATTGGTATCCGTTTGACTCGAACTTGAATAACACCCGAAACCACTTTTTTCATTTCGCGTCGGGTTTCAAGGCGATCACCTTGAGCCCACGAACGAATGGTTCTGCCCGCCCGTGGGCTGCCACTTGTTCAACCGATTTGAAACCCCGGCGGCTGGGACGCGTGATGTTCCTATCAATCGATTAGGGACACGCGGTTGATCAGCTGCCAGAGCGTCGGGTTGCAGATTCGCGTGTAGTTGGTGCGCATCGTGATCCCGCCCTAGGGAAACTCTGCGCACCTAACGTCGGGACACTGTCCGATGCTGCGCCGATGGTTCGGCTCCACGGCATCTTCGACAGCCATTCAAGCTCGTAGTCTGTAATGCACAGGAGGTTTGTACGATGTTTTTGAAAGTTCTAGCCTTGGTCTTGAATGCCGCGTTCATGGAAGCCCGGGTCGAAGAGAACCCGTTCACGACGCCGCAACTCAACCCGCTGGAAATTCACGTCATTTCGCGCACGAATTTCGAGCGTGAACAGCAAGGCCTGCCGCCGTTGGAGGTCGATTTCCGTTTGATGTCGACCGCCCGCAAGCACGCCGCCTGGATGACCAACTCGCGTTCGATGGTTCACGGCAGCTACGGCGTGGCCGAGAATATCGCCATGGGTCAGCGCAATGCGCCCGAGGTGTTGCAAACCTGGATGAATTCGTCGGGTCACCGCGCGAATATCCTCAACGGTAGCTACACCAAGATCGGTGTCGCCGCCTACAGCACGCCCGACGGGACCATCTACTGGTGCCAGCAGTTCACGGCCCAGTAAGCGTTCGCGCCACGTGCTCTGAACGACGTTTCCTGAAAGCCTCGGAGGTCAACAACCTCCGAGGCTTTTTTGTTGATCCAGACACAATTGCTTGCGTCGTGCAGCGTGAGGCGGTTGAATAAACACACTTGCCCACCTCGATGCCCCCGCCTCTCTCGGAGATGAGTCATGCGTTTCACCCTTCATGCGCTGGGGTTCATCACCGCGCTGCTGTTGGCGTGTCCGCTGCAAGGTGCGACGCGCGTCGAGTTGGTGATCGACGAGCCCCGCGCCGAGCGCAATGTACCGTGGCCGATCACGACCGGTGTGCCGTTTCCGCGGGGAGCACTGAAGGACGCAACGCAGTGCCGGCTGATCGATGAGCGCGGCGTGGAACAGCCGTTGCAAACCAAAGTCGCCGCCACCTGGGACGCCGAGCGGTCGAGCATCCGCTGGTTGACGATCGACTTCATCGCCGAGCCGCGTCGCAAGTACGCGCTCGAGTTTGGTACTGAAATCCGCCGCATGGTACCGACCCTACCGATCCAGGCGAGCGCAACGGCTGTCTCGACCGGCCCGCTGAAAGTTGAATTCGATCGAACCGGTCCTGCCGCGCTCCGCAGCGTGCGCATCGACTTGAATCGCGACGGACAATTTACTCCCAGCGAACAGGTCGCTGGAGCCGACAGCCAAGGCGATCATCAATTCCTCGATCAACTCCAGCAATCGCACAACAGCACGCGCGACGCAGCCGATCGTCAGATCACGGTCGAGTCGTCTGGCCCGATCCGAGCCTGCGTCCGGGTCGACGGTTACTACACGGGCCCCCGAGGCGAGCGGCTCGTCCACTATCGGACGCGCTACCATTTCTTCGCCGGGCTGTCACTCATCAAAGCGGTCGATGAGTTCCGCGTCGTCGGCTCGACGCGCGACACACAGTTTGCCGACATCGCGTTGCCCATCGCGCTCTCGCCCGCGCAAGGCGCGCGGCGCGTCGTGCTCGACTCGGCCGACGCTCACAAGACTCAGGAGTGGCCCTGGCGCGATGCGACCACCTCGTTCTCGTCCGCACAGGAGACGTATCGACACTTCGGTAACCCCGAGTGTCGCGGGCAGATCGTTGAACAATCGGCCCAAGGCGAGCAGGTCCACGCCACTCAGGAGCGCGTGGGCGCGTGGCTGCAAGTGGTCGACGATCGCGCGGCGATCACCGGTTCGTTGCGTTGGTTCTGGCAGCAGTTCCCCAAGCAATGGGAGCTTACGCGCGACAAGCTCGTGTTGCATCTTTGGAGTCCACGGGCCGGTGCGCTCGACTTCGGCGAGCGCGGTCTGCGGCAGTTCTTTGGCCCGGCCGGGAACAAGTATCTGCTCAACTGGGAGGGGACGCGCACGCCACAAACTCCGATCGAGAATTTCTTCTACTTCGCCGGTCGACGCGCGCTCGAGCGCGGCGCCGCCGATGGCCTGGGGATCAACAAGCATCATGAGGTGTGGTGGCATTTCGCGCCGGCGACTGATGCCCAGCTCGGGGTCGAGTACGGCCGACTCGCCGATCAGCCCCCCCTCGCGCTCGCCACGGGCGAATGGAACTGTTCGACCGACGTGTTCGGCCCGCTCGCGTCGCGCCCCAACTCATCACCCTACGAGGCAATCGTCGACCGGATTTTTTCGCTCGAACGCTATGCTCAAGACACCTTTGGCGACTACGGTTGGTGGCTGTTCGGCTCGGGACCTCACTACAGCTATCAATGGGACAAGACCACGCAGTCGCACTACGCCGACCCACGTCGCTTCGAGTACCACACGTATCAGCGCGAGACGCAGCTCTGGTGGTGTTATTTACGCAGCGGCGAACGCAAGTTCTACGATTGGGCGATCCCCAGCGAGAACCATTGGGTCGACATCGCGGTCTCGCACATGCCCACCCGGTTCGATACCGAATGGCGCGGCGGCCGGGCCGAGAGCGCCACGCTCCACTGGCCCCGCGGCGACTGGAGCATCGACAGTCCGTTGCACTACGTGCGTCATCACGACACGGGCGAGGCGTGGCTGCGCGGCGCGTCGCAGTATTGGGCCTCGTATCATCGCACGCTCGAAACGACCTCGCTGGCCTACTATCTCACCGACGACGAACGCTACAACGATGTGATCGATTACTGGCGGCAGTATTGGGGACCGCTCGCGGGCAAGCGCGCCGACGCGACCGACATTCCCGTGTGGCATCAGGAGCAAAACTGGTTTCGCTGGGCGAACGATGAACAGCGACGCAGCCGCTCTTGGGCCCAACTGCTCCGCGACTACGCGCCGTTCCAGTCCGGTTCGCGCCATCAGCAAACGTTGTTCTTCAACCTCGCCACGCTTTACGAACACACCTGGGACCCGACCGTCAAGCAGGTGTTGAGCGACTACGCCGAGGCGTTCCTCGACCCCGCACATCGCATCGGCGTCTGGCGTTGTCAGGACAACTCGTTGCCCAAGACGTCGGACTCTCCCATGCTGGCCCATTATTGGTCGCCGGCCTTGTGGAAGTACGCGCGAGCCACGAACGACTCGCGAATGCCTGACATTTTGCGGCGCTATTTCATGGCCGGCTATTGGGCCGACCCCTACGGTGGCGACGTCGGCGTGTATTCCAATAATCAGATCGCCTGGGCGTGGCACTTCACGCGCGATCCACGACACTTGATCGCGGCGCAGCGTGAGCTCGACAACTTGTTACCCAACGCCGAGCCGTTGAGCAAGCCTGAAGATTTAGGCCAACGCATCTATAATCCTTACGCGCCGATCAAATCGCTCGCCGCCACGCCCCGGCTGATCGCCGCTTTGCAGCAGGGACAGCAGGCGCCAGGTACGCTCCCCGCGCCCCCTCCGCTCGCGCCGCAACGCACGACAATTGCGATTCACAAACGTGAGGGAGCAGCGTTGCACGCCGAACTCTGGGGCTGGGATCCGATCCCCGAACTGTCGAGCCCCACGGGCCAAGTGACCGTCTGCTCGTCGGGGCCGACCTACAAGTCGCACCGGCAACCGTTCGATCGCTTGCTCGCCAACTTCGAGGTGTACTCACGACAGTTCGAGGTCGCTGCCCCGGAACCGGCCGGCTGGTACACGTTGCGACCCAAACTGGAGACCGGTTTGTTGTCGCTCACGAAAGACGCCGCGCTGTTGGTCTGGGGAGCCGAACCAATCTACTCGCCGCCGCGGCAACGCTGGACCTGGCGCGTCGCGTCAGGGGTCGAGCAATTGCTCATCGAGTCAGCCAAGAGCGACTCGTTCAGCGTGACCGTCGGTGGCATGTTGTTGCCGAAAAAAATCGAGAAGCAGCGTCTCGTCGTGTCGCTGACAGACGTCCCCCAGGGCTCGTTGCTGACGATCGAAAACACGGCTAAGGTCGACACTTGGTTCCGGCTCGCCGAGTTGGCGCCCGTCGACGCTTGGCTGTCACCCACCGCCGCGTGGCCCAACACGCTGCCGACGTTCACCCCCGAGCCGATTCACAAGCCGTTCGTGAATCGCGAGCCGGCGCAACCGTACGTCGCCGGGCGTTTTGGTCAGGCGCTGCTCATCACCGACGGGCGAGAGTTGCGGATTCCGGATGAAATCGACGACGGGCAAGCGGGCCAGCGGCGACTCTCCGACCTGCGCCAAGGGACCATCGAGTTCTGGATTCGTCGACTCTGGGACGATCGACTCACGCCGCATAATCCATTCTTACTAGTGAACAATAATCAGATCATGGCCTCGCTGCCGGCGCGATTGCCGCTCGACGATTGGGCTCACGTGGCGATTGTGTGGCGCAGTGACAAAAGCGATCCGACGAAGACCCGATCGCATCTGTACGTCAACGGACGCGACACAGGCGAGTATCGCAGCGTGAATTGGGCCGGTTACGCGCAACCCTTCAACGCCGTCTCAGCGACGCGCGAATGGCTCAAGTACTTTACGGTGCGTGCGCCGCTCGGTGCGAGCTTCGCCCTCGACGATGTGCGCTGCTCCAGCAAACCACGGTACTACGACAAGAACGTTGAGTTCGGCGGCCAACAGACGTTCAACCCGTTTCGCTTCTTACCCAGCGACAAGCCGGCCGAGGTCGACGCGGACACCCTCTGGCTGTTGTCCCTCGATGGTCAGACGCAGGCCATCACCGGCGATGGGAAAATACTCGCTGGCCAACTCATCGAGCCCAAGCAAAAATAACCTCACGGGCCACATTGCTTGCGCAAGGCATTGAACCTAGCCGCCATGGCGGGTCCCCCCAGGTCGTTGTGCAGTTCGCGCGTGATTTCAATGATCTGAATCGCTCGTTCGTCGCTCCCTAGTCGATGATGGAGTGACGCGATCTCGTACTTGGAGCGGAACCAGCGCTCGCTTGCGGGCTTGCTGCGACGCTCGACCTCGCGCCACTGCTTGAGCGCGGCCTGCATGGCGGCTTGGCCGGTCGCTTGGGTCAGCGCCACCGCGTAAGCCTCTTGGATATCGCCATCGTCGGGCCAGCGCAGCGCGAGCGTCTGCAATTGCCCGGTGGCCTCGGCGATCTGACCCAGAGTGAGCTTGGCGCGGCTCACGTCGAGCGCCAAGCGTCGTTGTTGCGCCTCGGTGAGCTGGCTGTCGGCGCCGATCCGCTCAGCCGTTTCGAGCACCAGTTGGGCCAAGCCCTGCCGCAAGCCATCACCGGCCGACTCGCTTTGCTTGCCCAACGTTTCCAGCAGCGGCAACAGCGACGCTGGATCCCCTTTCGATAACTGAGCGAGTGTCTGTCGGGCCTGATCGAGTCGCCGTGCGCCGACTTGGGCCTCGATCATGAGCAGCAGCGCGGTGCGTCGCCACGCCTCGGACGCATCGGGCAAACCGGTCAGGGCCGCCGTCAGAATTTGCTCGGCCCGATCGAAACGCTGGTTGAAGTAACTGAGCCAGACGCGGGCAGCAGTCACCGCGGCGAGACGTTCGACTTCGCCCCAACGTTCGGGCCAACGTGGTTGACCGCGCATCACGACCTGCTCGAAGTACACGGCCGCTTCGGTCGCCATATCAACGGTCAGCTTGCCGGCCGCGCGCTCACTTTGCAGCCCCAGCGGCCATTGCTCGGCCAAGGCCTTAATCGCGCTCGGATACAGTGGTCGATCGGCAGCGATCTGGCGATACGAGTTGATCGCGCTCTGCCACTGCGCGCGACGCTGATAATACTCGCCGCGCCATAGCCATGCCTGATCGGCCGTGGCCGTGTTGGGCCACTGCTGCAAGTGCTCTTCGAGCCACGCCAAGTAGTGCTTGATCTGCTCATCGGTCGGCTCGCGATGTGCTCGGGCGAGAGCCCAAATGGCCGCTAGATGGGCTGGCGCGGCGCGGTCGAATGTCGGCGCAAGTAATGCCGCGCGGCGAAATCGTACAGCCGCCTCGGCGAGCTTGTCACGCGACTGCTCGATCGCGGCGGCCGTGTAGGCCGCATCGAACGCTCGTTGTAATTGCCCTTCTCGCTGCGCCTGAGCCGAGAGCTCGTCGTACTTGGAGAGCGCCAGATCGAATTCCTTCTGGCGATAAAAGGCCTCGGCCGATAGCGCGAGCGCGGCGAGAGAACTGCTCCCCGATGAGCTGCTGACCAGCGCGGCCAAGAGCATTTCGGCGCGGCGTGACCAGTACGCGCCATGTCGCGCATCGATCGTCGCGACCTGCTGTGTCGCTTGGTTTTGCCACAGCGTGACCTCTTCGGTTCGCTTGGCCGTCGCGGCTTCGTTCCACGCCGTGAGATCGGCTTCGAGCACGGCCAAGTCCCATTCGGCGCTGGTTGCCGTCGACGGAGGCGTTGAGCGAATCAACTCGAGCGCGGCGGGCAATTGTTGTCGCAGTAACATCACGCGCAACTGCTCAGCACGCACGGCCAAGGCGACCATCGGCGCGAGGTCGAGTTGCAGCAGCGATTGAATCTTCCGCTCAGCGACACCCACTTCTCCCAACAGTCGATGGGCCGTGATTTCTTCGAGCCGAGCAGCGAACAGCAACGAGTCGCCAGGGTCGAGCCCCGACAGTGGCTCGAGCGTCTGCAAAGCTTGCGTCAGGGCTGCGATCCGATCGGCACTCCCTGCCGGGTAGCTGCGTCCCTGCTGGCAGTACGCGCGGCCACGCCGAAACGCAACATTCTTTTGCAACGCACTCAACTGCGCGACGGTGAGCGCGTCGGGCGATTTGTTTGGCGTCAGGTTCTGTTGCCGTTGCAAGTCGTCAATCTGCCTCGTGACACCATCCAATCCTTGCAACGCGCCGCGCAACAGTGTGCGCCCCTGATCGAGGCGTTGTGCATCGCGGGTCAACTCGGCCTCTTGCAACGCAAGACCCGCCTGGGCCAGGTCGACCAGTACGCGTTGCAGTTCGAGCAGCACACGCTGCGACGGTTCGACACCCGGTCGCAGGGCTTGTTCGATGACGGTCCTTGCCTGCTGCCAGCGGGCTTGCTGCTCGGCCTCGGTCAAGTGCAGCGCGTGCTCGCTCAGCGTCCGCGACCACTCGATCGCCACCGCGGCACGGCTGGCCGACGACAAGCTCGCGTCACTCAAGCGCCGTTCGCACCAGGACTCGGCCAGTGTGAACAACCGTCGCTGACGTAAGCCTTCCAAGAATCGATCGTCGAGCGCGTCGGCCATTGCCCGTGGTGTAAGGCATAATATCAACAGCAGTGAGCGAAGCGCGACGGTCATGGAGCCCCTCGCGGTGACGGTGACACGTCCGCCTTGGCGGCAAACTGCACCTTGTCGAACCCGACGATACGACAGAGGTCGTACACGTCGATGACGTCGCCGAGGGGCACATCGCGCGCCACATCTAAGATCACCGGCAGATCGCTCCTTAAGCGGACCAAGCGTGTGAGCCGCTCGCGGAGTTTGGGCAGACTCTCGACCCCTTGCTCGTTCAACTGCCAAGTCGTGGTCGTTTGCTGTCGACCGAGTTTGACGATGACATCCTCGAGCTCGACGATCTCTGGGGGCGTCTCGACCGCTTCTCCCATGCCGCCGGTCGAGCTTAACGTCGTCGGCAGGATTTGCTCGAGCGCCTGAAAGCTGGTCGTGCAGACGAAGAAGATCAGCAGTTGAAAGACGACGTCGATCATCGGCGTCATCTGCAACTGCATCGCTCCACCACTCGAATGTCTGCTGGGAAGACGCATAAGATGAAGTTAGAACAAAATCAGAAGGGAACCACCGCAAAACTCACATTCCAGACGCCGTCGTGTGGGCAGCATTAAACTCAGTACCATCAAGATCTGGACTGCGTCAGCTATCTCACCCTGCTGATGTACAATACACGGAAAAGATTATCCTTCGAGTTAGGAGATCGGCAATGCCAGCTTTCGTTTGGTCGAGTCGATAAGTTCGATTGCGAGCAATAGCGAGTGGACACTTTCATAAAAAGTGCTCGATTGCGAGATTCCGTTACGGGCACGACTGGGTGTGTATTGCCCTGCGTTTGGACATTCGACTATCGGCGGGTTTTTCTGGGGGTGGTTCGACGCCCGGGTGTTGTAATATGCCGGGCATCGTGCAAGAGCTCCCTAGCTTCGCCCTGCCGAATATCAGCTCGTTTGATAACCCGTCCGAAGTCCAGATCAGTGAGCTGTTCGATTTCGTCGATCGAACTCAAAAAGTCTTCAACCTTTTCGAGTTCGGCAGGGTCATCGAAAGCTTCGGAACGGCCCCCCTCGGTGAAGAGAGATTCAGGCCACACTTCAATGACCGGCATTTGATTGACAAGCAATGCGACCGATCGAAGTTCACCATCTTCAGACCACACAATCACTTTCCAGAATTGACCAGGTACTCGAACACTTCGATATCGGCGGTCGTTATTTTGGAACACTGGGCCATTGAAGCAGCAGATACGTTGCTTATCGACGACCGCATTTCGCAAAACGTAGTTTTCCGCTGCGCGCCACAGTAACCCTCCACCTGTACCCGGCAGATCGGGGTTGGCTTTTCCCATGTTGAAAAATCCAACTTGCGGAGAACAATTCGTCCAATGGAAAGTATCTGCGTCGGCTTTAAGCGCCTGCGATTTACTACCCCACGCTGGATCCATTCGTCGCACCAAATGTCCGCGTTGGAACATGCGTAACAGTCGGCCTTGACTGTTTGCGATCGGATATCCGGGTACCAGTTGAGAAGCATAGACGTCCGCTCCGGCGAATTCCTCCGGATCGAGACGCGGATCGTCATACCATTGTTCGCTGGCTTCGGCTCCCTCCGCATTGAAAGATTCGATCCGCGAGTCGTCAGCAGTTAAATCGGTTACATTCCCCGTCTTACGATCGACATGTTTGGCGGCGTTGCCGTCGATGTTACAAGCCGTGTAGAACGCCAAGCGACGTTTACCATTCATCACGATGCTAAAATGGTGATATCGAAGCACATACGGATCGTCATCTGGCATAGGTTGTTGATTTTTGGCAGCAATGGCCTGCTGTGCTGCGGTCAGTTTGGGCAACGGCACGGCATGCCCTGGGATGAAATTCGTCACATAACCCGAGCGATCCTGATAATTGCTACCGGGGCGATTTGCTTCTGCCATTGGATGTGCAGGCGTTGATGACACTTGAACCGCCGGTGGCGGCGTGGACACCACGGATTTGGTTGGCCGTTCTTCGTATCCGGGCAATCGGACCGAAAACTCGACGGGGATTTGCCAAACGACACGACCATCAGCATCGATCCTGGCAGGCGCTGAAGAGCCATTCTGGATTGGCGTCGAGCGCGCTGCATGGGATTCAACCGAAGGCCGCCCTTCGATGACGGGTTGCAAGAGCTCTCGCTGGGAAGGTTGAAGTTGCGGCATGGATTGTTGCATTTTGGCAACGATGGCGCTGATCCGAATGCCTTCGTTAATATTGCTTCCTTGCGGGGAGTTGGCCGGAGGCTGCCCGATCCAGGGGCCGCCCCAGTGGTGCAACGCAATGGCTTCCCAATCCGTGTTAAAGACCGGTGAACCCGAGGAACCTGGCTGCGTGTCCGCGACATAATGTAATGCTAGGTCCAGTCGTGAAACTAGCCGATTTTCGCGAAGCACAACTTCTTTGTAACGGCCGTCAGGGTGTTGCACGATGTTGGCAAATTCACCCAGGGCGTGCTTGTCGGTCGCGGCCATCAACCGGCTCCACCCAAACGTGGATAGTTCATGAGGTCCTGTCAACTGCTCACCGACGGCAATGAGTGTGAAATCGAGTCCTTGAATAGAATCCGTGAGGAAGAAAACATCGGGCGCGAGGGCAAACTCAGATGGCTCTCGCGAGCTGCCATCGGCATTCGTTTCATACTCAAATTGCAACTTGAATTGAGCCGCAGCTAATGCCGTTTCGATAACATGGTGATTCGTAATAAATAGTCTGCTGGAAACCATAAATCCAGTTCCTTGCGCAGCGCCATTTCGAAACGCAACGCGCGCGACTGTTCGTGCTGCACGAATCCCACGCTCTAAAAAAGCCACGCCCACGAAATCAACTGTGTCGCCGTAAATAGCCTCCGGGCCAAATGCCTTGAACACCGCTTTACGCGCCTCGGGTGCTGTCTGCTCAAGAGATCTGATCCCTAACGACATCGTCTGCGCCTCGCTCGGAGTTAGAAACGCCTTGCGTTGCAAACGACATTGAAGTCTTTCCGTGTTTGTTTCCGCTGCTAGTGGCATGCCGGCCTGCACGCACATTAAACTGTGTTCAATCTGCGCTTGAGCTTGTGAAATACGTTGACGCACAATGGCTTCTAATTGGCGATTCATAACTGCTCCCTAAGACAATGCCGGTTCAGAGACTGTCCGCTGATACTATGCGAACAGTTACCTAGATGTGCGTGAGCATATCATCAAATAATGGAGCGTAAAAGAATATTTTGGCCCTTTGTTATACTCGGCTAGACGTGATCGGACACACTGAGGCACGCCATCGCATTAGCTTTCCACTCCTTCTCTAGCCTCTAGCCGCTCTCCTCTCGATCTGTGTCCATCCGTGTTCATCGGTGGTTCCCATTTATTTTCCTTGAACGACCGCAAAACTCACATTCCAGACACCGCCGCGGGCGCAGCTGAGCAAGATCGGCTCGACGAACTGATACGGCACGCTGCGGTCGCTGCGAATGCGCACTTCGAGCGGCTCGTCGGCTGTGAGTTGCTTGCGCTCGAAGTGAATAATACGCTCCAACTCGTCGTTGGCCACCGTCTGGCTGCCGAGCAGTAGCCGGCCGTCGCTCAGGACGTTCACGGTCACACGGCGCGTTTGGGTTTCGCTCTGCGCTCGACCACTCGCTGCGTGCGGCAAATCGAGTTCGTATTGAATCTCTTGCTGGGCTAGGTGACTGCTGGTGATAAAAAAGATGATGAGCAGAAACGTGACGTCGATCATCGGCGTCATGTTGAATTCCAAAGAGCCTCGGCTCGTCGAGCGGGCGATCTTCATGTGCCGCTCCCTTCGACCGGAGGGGGCTTGGCGACACCTCGCGCCTGGGCGAGTTTCGCCCGCCGCAAGGGGAGCAGCGCGTGCTGCGCGGCGTAGGCCACCTCGCTAATCAACTGATCGACTCGGTTGCGGAAAAAGGCATACAGTCCGAGCGAGGGAATGGCAACCACGAGCCCTTCGACCGTGGTGACCAGCGCCTCGTAGATGCCTTTGGCCAGATCGGCCGCACGAGCCACGCCTTGAGTTTCGGCCACGGTCTGAAATGCCTCGATCATGCCGGTGACCGTACCGAGTAACCCGAGCATCGGCGCGATGTTGCCGATGACGGTCAAGTAATCAATGCGACGCGAGAAGCGTGCCGACTGTTCGGCGACTGCGTCCTCCATGGCTTTCTCGACCATCGGCCAACCGCCGTCGAGCTCGCTGAGCCCGGCCTGCAAGACGCTAGCCAGCGCATTGGGCTGCGCCTGACACTCTCGCAGCGCCTCGGCCACTTGACCCGACTGGAGTTGCTGCCGGACTCGCTCGGCCAAGCCCGGGGGCATCAGCGTCTTGGCGCGAATGCTCACGCTGTAATCGACCACCAAGGCCACGGCGACCACCGAGAGGAGCAGGATCGTGTGTCCGATCGGTCCGCCCGCCTTGAGCAAGTCGAGCAACGACGAACGCGGGGCCGGCGCGCGCTGTGTGTTCGCCGCCACTTCGGGTCCCTTGCCGCTCGCAGCCTTCTGCGCCAACGAGGGGGCTACCGACAACACCAGCACCAGCAGCACGACACACAGCAGGATGTTTCGCAAAGCACACTCCGTTGTTTGAATTGGCTTAAGGAGCCGGTGCGGGGCGCCACTCGGCACGCCGCTGTTGAGATTCTTTCGCAGCGCGTGTCTCGCCGTAGTCAACGATCAGTTCGTCGAGCAAGCGAAGCGCCTCGGCACGCTGTTTGGCTTGGTGTAACTCGCCCGCGGCTGCGAGTAACGACTCGGCCGCGAGCGGACGTTGTTCGCTGAACAGAATCGCAGCGCGGAGATAATTCAAGGCAGAGAGATCACTCTGCTGACGAAAGCCGTAGGCGCGGCCCAGCACGTAGTACGGTCCTGCTCGCAGGCGTGAGGGCATTCGCTCGACCTTGTCGGCCCAGTGGGCCAGTTGCTCGTCGGTAACTCGCGCGATCGAGACTCTCCACAGTTGAGCTTCCGCCAGCGCGGCGATGCGGGGGTCGGCGTGCTGCGTGAGTTGTTGCAGTTGAGTGGTCGCGGCCGGGGCGTTAGGGCCGAGCAACAAGTGACTCGCACCCAGCAACACGGCGACGGGCTGCTCGCTCTGCGCGAGCCATTTCTTCGCTTGGGACTCGACCAACGGCGACGGCTCGGCCATCACCCAGGCCAAGGGTAGCGCGTCGAAGTCGCGGCTGTCGGGGTCGTCTTGCAGCAGCAACAAAAAGAACTGCCCGGCCTGGGCGATCTGCTGGGCATGGGTCGAACTGCGCACGAGTCGCGCGAGCAACTGACGCCGGACCCAGCGGCGTGTCTCGGACTGAATGGCTCCTTGATAAGCGGCCATGGCCTCGATGAATTTGTGTTCGGCGTATAGGTCGTCGGCTTGGCGCTGAGCAGCGCTCGGCGTGGTGTGTACATCTTGCACCAAGTCGGCGAGCACGCTCCGCTTGAGACCACCGCTCAGGGTGATTTCCAACCGCTTGCCAGTGAAGTCGGTCACCTCACCGATCAGTTTCTGGCCGGTGGTGAGTAGCACCTCTTCGGCCGCGAACGATACATCGGACGTGATGCACTCGAGCAGAGCCAATCCAAGCACAACGCACCCCATGAGTCGTCGCGTCATGGTGCCGGCCCCGGTTTGTTGTCGTCGGCGGGAAATTTCAAATCGCGCGTGATGTCGAAGTAGCGATACCGTCCACGATTGGCCGAGGCAAGCCGGGCCATACTGTTG
>CAYLYE010000017.1:0-42945 GCA_964387325.1 uncultured Planctomycetaceae bacterium | reverse complement strand
TGTGCTCCAGTTGCGAACCAAGGAGCGCGACGGATACGAGGCGGTTCAGCTCGGTTTTGTCGACCGGCCTCGTGAAAAGGTTTCTCGCAGTGTGCGTGGTCATGTCGCTAAGCTCGATAGTAAACGAGCAAAAACTCAGGCGGCCCTCGGCCGTCCGGTCGTCGAAAAGGCCGGTTGTGAACCGAAGCGATTTGTTCGCGAGCTGCGCGGTGCCCCGGGCGATCTTGCCGTGGGTGGCACGCTAACTGTTGACGCAATGAAGGAAGTTGTCAGCGTCGACGTCATTGGCACCATCAAAGGCCGCGGTACGGCCGGTCTGATGAAGCAGCATAATTTCAAAGGGCAGCGGGCCACGCACGGTGTTAAGAAAGTGCACCGTCATAGCGGTGGCACGAGTGCAAATACTTACCCGGGTCACGTCTTCAAGGGTAAGAAGATGGTTGGCCGCTGGGGTAATGAACGCAGTACGATGCGAAACATTCGTGTCGTTCGCGTGGATGCTGAAAATAACTTGCTGTTGGTGCGCGGGGCGGTGCCCGGCCCTAACGGTGGTTTTGTGATTGTTCGTCCGACGAGCATGGTGAAGTAACTCCCGGCAATTTGAGCGAACGGTCCGTAAAGGAAATTTATGATGGTAAGTCTTCCGGTTTATAATCGCAGCGGCCAAGAGGTCGGGACGTATCAGATCGATCCGGCCACGATTGCGGCGACGATTAACAAGCAGTTGCTGCACGATGTCGTTGTTATGTATCAGACGAGTGCTCGTCAGGGTACGGCCAAGACGAAGACGCGAGCTGAGTGTGCCGGTACCACGAAGAAGATGTATCGACAAAAGGGTACGGGCAATGCTCGTGCGGGTCAGCGTCGCAGTCCGGTTCGTCGTGGTGGTGGTCACACCTTCGCCAAGCGTCCGCGCGATTGGGGTTACCGCTTGCCTCGCAAGGCTGTGCAGCTCGCTACGCGGATGGCCATCGCCTCGCGATTGATCGACCAGGAGGTGGTGGTCATTGACGAGTTGTCTTTTGCCGCTCCGAAGACCAAGGAATTTGCAGCCATTCTCAAGTCGCTCAAGATCGATCGTGCCAGCCTATTGGTAACCACCGCGGCCCACGATCCGGGTGTGTATAAGAGTGCTCGAAATATCGAGCGGGTCGAGGTGTCGCCGGTCTCGCAGTTGAATGCGCTCAGTATCTTGCGTCCGAGCAAGTTGTTGGTGACCAAGGCAGCGCTCGATGTGATTAAGCAAAACGCTCAGGCGAAATAGGTGAGATATGTCGGAAGTTTTATCGCGCGGTCACGAACTGCTCCCCCATCAAGTGATTGTCCGTCCGTTGGTGACGGAAAAGGGTGTGCATCGTTCCACGCGGCACAATGCTTACGCGTTCGAGGTGAATCGCTTGGCTACCAAGCTGGATATCCGCAACGCCGTTGAGCACTTGTTTAACGTTAAGGTCGAGGCGGTGCGAACCATTAATCGCAAGGGTAAGCCGCGTCGCAGTCGGTTTCGCAGCGGTCAAACGCGCGATTGGAAGAAGGCGATCGTCACGTTGCATAGTGAGCACCGCATCGAGTTGTTCTAAGGGCTGTTCAGGCAGTCACAGGATATAGAGTCATGGGTATTCGACGTTACAAACCGGTCACAGCGGGTCGCCGCGGCGCAAGCGTGAGCGACTTCCTGGAATTGACGCCAGGCGCCAAGCCCGAGAAGAAGTTGTTGGTCCCCAAGAGGAAAAAGGGTGGCCGAAACAATCAGGGTGTTACCACGGTTCGCTTTCGTGGTGGTGGTCATCGTCAAGCTTATCGCTTGGTGGATTTCCGTCGCGCGAAGGATGGAGTGCCGGCGCAGGTCGACTCGATTCAGTATGACCCCAACCGCAATGCCCGCATCGCCCTGTTGTTTTATGTCGACGGTGATAAGCGGTACATTTTGGCTCCCGCAGGACTTGAGGCGGGTGCGAAGGTTGTGAGTGGCCCTGATGCTCCGCCGAGCGTGGGTAATTGCCTGCCGCTCAAGAACATCCCGCTGGGCATGGAAATTCACAATATCGAAATGCAACCAGGTCGTGGCGGCAAGATGTGTCGCGCGGCTGGTGTCAGTGCGACGCTTGCGGCCCGTGACGCCGATTGGGCGCAAATCACATTGCCTAGCGGCGAAATTCGTCGTGTGCCGTCGGCCTGTCGTGCCACAATCGGTTCGCTGAGCAACGCCGACGACATGAACATTACGCTCGGCAAGGCTGGCCGTAAGCGTTGGATGGGTCGTCGACCGCACGTTCGCGGTACGGCGATGAATCCGATCGACCATCCGCACGGTGGTGGTGAAGGGCGCACGAAGGGTGGTCGTCACCCGGTGAGTCCGTCCGGCAAGTTGGCCAAGGGTGGTCGTACCCGTAAGTCGCGTAAGCCATCGAGTTCGTCGATTGTGCGTCGTCGCAAGAGTCGTCGTTACGGTCAGGTGACATTGGTTTAACTTTCCGCGGTGTAATCTACCGTTGATTTGGTCGCACACAGCAAGAACAAGCTTTTGAGTTATAGAGAGCCGTAGGCTATGGGACGTTCGCTAAAAAAAGGCCCTTTTGTTGACCCTCGATTGTTCCACCGCGTGGAGCTGTTGAATGATTCGGGTCAAAAGTCGCCGTTGAAGACGTGGTCGCGCCGTTGCACGATTGTGCCGGAGTTTGTCGGCCACACGTTCATGGTTCACAACGGTAAAGCGCATTTGAAGGTGTTTGTTACAGAAGATATGGTGGGCCATAAGCTTGGTGAGTTTTCTCCAACCCGGACTTTCCGTGGTCATGGTGGCACCAAGAAGGAATCGGGTCCCGGTAAGTAGAGCAATTCATCGATAGGTGTTTTTCATGGCATACCATGCCGTTCATCGCCACGTCCGGATCAGCGCCCGTAAGGTGCGCGCGATTGCCGATTTGATTCGGGGCAAGAAGGCGGACGAGGCATTGAATATTTTACGATTTCAGCCCCAGCGTGGCGCCCGGTTGTTGGAAAAGGTGCTTAAGAGCGCCTTGGCCAATGCCGAGGATCGTCGTGCTCGCGACCTGCGCAACCTGCGCGTGGTCGAGGCCCGGGTCGATGGTGGTCCGATGTTCAAGCGGATTCAGCCACGATCGCGTGGTCAGGCGTTTATGATTTTGAAGCGGACTTCGCATATTCACGTCTCGGTCGACAGCCCGCGCGAGCACGTGCATGGTGTTGAAGAGACGCTTGACGAAGAATAATTTCCAGACACGCTAGTACAGTTCACAGCCGTACAGTCCACAGCCACAGACGAGACCCCTGCACTATGGGCCAAAAAGTCAACCCTATCGCTTTTCGTACCGGCATTATGATGCCGTGGAAGAGCAAGTGGTTCGCCTCGAAGCATGAGTTCAGCGACCTGTTGGTCGAGGACTTTAAGATTCGCAAGTTCGTGAAGGATAAGGAAGACTATCGACGCGCCGGGATCCCGAAGATCGAGATCGAGCGGACACGCGACGAAGTCAAGGTGGTGTTGTTCACGGCCCGACCGGGCCTGATTATTGGTCGCAAGGGTCAAGGCGTAGACCGGCTGCAAGCCGAGTTGCAAGAACTGACCGGGCGGCGGATCAACATCAAGATCGAAGAATTGTCTCGTCCCGAGTTGTCAGCGCAGTTGGTGGCCGAGGACATTGCCGAGCAGTTGGCCAAGCGTGCCAGCTTTCGTCGAGCAATGAAGCGGTCGCTCGAGCAGACGATGGAGGCGGGAGCAAAGGGAATTAAGATTCAGTTGTCGGGTCGACTGGGCGGCGCGGAAATGTCGCGCTGCGAGAAAGCCAACGCTGGATCGATTCCTTTGTCAACGTTGCGAGCCGACGTTGACTACGGTTTCACTGAGGCCTCGACGGCCCAGGGGAATCTTGGCGTTCAAGTGTGGATTTACCGAGGTATGTACGAGGACGGCAATCATGGCGCTGATGCCCAAGCGGGTGAAGTTCCGAAAAAGCCAAAGAGGACGTATAAAAGGTAACGCGACTCGCGGAAACCGCGTCTCTTACGGCGATTTTGGTTTGCAGACCGTGCAAGGTGGATGGATCAGTGCTCAGACGATCGAAGCCGGTCGTATTAGCGCCCAGCAATACCTGCGCACCGAAGGCAAGCTTTATATACGTATTTTCCCCACCAAACCGATTTCGTCGAAGCCATTGGAAGTCCGCATGGGCTCGGGCAAAGGCGAACCGGATTATTGGGCCGCGGTCGTCAAGCCCGGACAGGTTTTGTTCGAGGTGGGTGGCGTGACGGAAGCGGCTGCCAAGATGTGCCTGCGACGTCTGGCGCACAAGATGCCCTTGCGGGTTCGTTTTGTTCGTCGTCGGCCGATGTAGGTTCGTTGTTGACGTGGGTTGATTGTGAGATACGTGTAGTAACTTGTAGAGATCGAGTCATGACTAAAGCCGCCGAATTGCGTGAGATGAGCGACGAGCAGTTGACGCTCACGCTGAACGAAGCGACCGATATGTTGTTCAAGCTCCGGATCAAGGCTCAGACCGAGCGTCTCGAGACCCCCAGCGAGTTGCAAAAGCAGCGTCGCCTAATTGCTCGGGTCAAGACGGTTCAGTCGCAGCGTTCCCTAGCCAAGTCAAAAGTGTAAGGATCAGCGTTCCATGCCCAAGCGTATCGTGATCGGCGTCGTCAAGACCGACAAGATGAAGAAGAGCCGAAGGGTCGAGTTGCCCCGGTTCATCAAGCATCCAAAGTATGGCAAGTATCTGCGCCGCAAGACGATTTGCCACGTGCATGACGAAAACGACGAGTCGCACGTGGGGGACACGGTCGAGATTCGCGAATGCCCTCCAAAGTCACGACTCAAGCGTTGGGAGTTGGTGCGTGTGGTGCAGAAGAGCACGCTGGTCGACATCGGTGCGATGCGTGCGGCCGACAAGGCTGCCAAGGCCCAAGCAGTAAGCAGCGCCCAAGCAGTAAGCAGCTAAGTACCGTAAGCAGCTAAGTACCGTACAACAAACGCGAGCGGAATCGCAAACGAGTTCAGGTGTGTTAGCGGTGGTTGCCAGCAAGCGGCTGCCAGAAGTGAGATGGATGAATCATGATTCAGATGCAGACACGAATGACCGTGGCCGACAACACCGGTGCCAAGGAAGTCATGTGCATCAAGGTGTTGGGTGGTACGCGTCGGCGTTACGCCGGACTGGGCGACATTGTGGTTGCCTGCGTCAAGAGCGTTGTGGCCGGCACGGATATGAAGAAGGGTGCCGTCGTCAAGGGCGTGGTGGTTCGTTGCAAGCAACCAACCCGTCGAACCGACGGCAGTTATGTTCGCTTCGACACCAACGCCTTGGTGTTGATTGACAATGACCAGAACCCTCGTGGGACGCGTATTTTTGGCGCGGTGGCTCGCGAGTTGCGTGAAAAGAACTTTATGAAGATCGTCAGTTTGGCCGCGGAAGTGGTTTAGCTGTCGCTGTGGATTCGTAGGACTAGGTGACAACGATGCGTATTCGAACGGGCGACACGGTCGAGATTACAACCGGTAACGATGCCGGCCAGCGTGGCAAAGTGCTGAAGATTGACAACAAGCACGGTCGCGTGGTGGTCGAGGGCATGAACCGGGTGTTCAAGCACCTTCGCAAGAGTCAGAAGAACCCTCAAGGTGGTCGGCTCTCGAAGGAGATGCCGATTCAGGTGTCGAACGTCGCGCTGGTCTGCACGAGTTGTGGCAAGGCGACGCGAACAGGCGTACGAGTCAATGCCGATGGCTCGAAGGATCGGGTGTGTAAGAAGTGTGGCGCGGCGAACGGCCGGGTCTCGACGGCCAAGAAAAAGACGGCTCAGGCCGGCAAGTAAAACAATTCATACCATCAGCATCACGTTTTAAGAACGTTACAACGTTATGGCAAAGAAAGCTCCCCCAACGAAGGCCAGCGAAGCGGACAGCACCGCCGTGGCTCCCAAGCCCCGCATGGCGGAACGCTACCAGAAGGAAATTCTGCCGGCGCTGGCTGAGAAGCTCGGTCGTAAGAATCCGATGGCGCTGCCGCGTCTGAAGAAGATCTGCGTCAACATGGGTGTTGGCAGCGCGATCATCGAAAAGAAACATATGGAAGAGGCGCTCTCGGCGCTGACTCAGATCACAGGCCAGAAGCCAAAGCTCTGCAAGGCACGTAAGGCCATCTCGAATTTCAAACTTCGCGAAGGGGTCGATATCGGCTGCATGGTCACTTTGCGTGGCTCGCGGATGTATGAATTTTTGGATCGCCTAGTGTCGCTGGCCCTTCCGCGGGTTCGCGACTTTCGTGGTGTTGATCCCAACGGGTTCGATGGCCAGGGGAATTACAACCTGGGCTTGGTCGAGCAGTTGGTGTTCCCGGAATTGAATCCGGACAAGTACACCAAGGTGCAGGGCATGAACATTACGATGGTGATCTCCGGCAGCAGCGATGACGATTCGCGTGAGTTGCTGCGTGGGTTTGGAATGCCGTTCAAAACCGAAGGTGGCAAGAAGTAGCTAGATGAACTTGAGCGGGCGCGATGGTTGCCCGAGTGGAACTGAAATTTAGGATTGTCCATGGCCAGTAAATCAAAGATTGCCAAGGCCCTTCGCAAGCCGAAGTTTTCGTCGCGCGTCGAGCACCGTTGCAAGTTGTGCGGACGTCCGCGCGCTGTATATCGTAAGTTTGGTTTGTGCCGAATTTGCATCCGCAAGTTGGGCGACCAAGGGTTGATTCCAGGTTTGAAGAAGTCGAGTTGGTAACCGCACGCCGCGGCGGCACAGATCGCAGAGCTCCTCGTGGTGAGGGGCGGCTCGGGTGCCGGAGACGAACCGTCAGGGAGTTGGTGCCGCAGGGTACCACGCCCGGACCGGACCTTGTTCACGAAGGACGTTCGTAACACGATGATGACCGATCCGATCGCCGACATGCTCACCCGAATCCGCAATGCGGTGCGCGTGGAACGGCCTCAAGTCGAAATGCCTCTGTCGAATGTGAAGCGCGGCTTGGCCGAGGTGCTGAAGCGCGAAGGCTACATCTGGGACTGGGAAGAGGTCTCGGCTGAGCCGGTGTGCCAATTGCGCATTCACTTGAAGTACGGCCCCAACGGCGAGCGGCTGATCCGCCACATTCAGCGCGTCAGCAAGCCCGGGCGTCGCGTGTATCGACGCGCTCAAGACTTGAAGCCGGTACTCAATGGCCTCGGGATCAAGATTCTCAGCACGAGCAGCGGCGTGCTCAGCGATCGCGAAGCTCGCCAACGGCACCTGGGTGGCGAAGTGTTGTGCGAATTGTGGTAGTTCGCAAGTGAGCAACCGACCGAAACAGCTATACGACTATATTAGGTACGACTGACATGTCCCGGATTGGTAAAAAACCTGTCAAGCTTCCTGCGGGGGTTAAGGCTACGATCAGTGGCCAGACCATCACGGTTGAAGGCAAACTCGGCAAGTTGAACTGGAGCTTTCGCCCTGAGGTGCAAGTAACCATCGACGACGCCGCGAAAGAGCTGTCGGTAAGCAGCGGGGCAGAAACCCGCTTGGCCAAGGCGCTGTGGGGTTTGACCCGCGCGATGGTTGCCAATATGGTCAAGGGCGTTAGCGAAGGTTACGAGAAGAAGCTTGAAATCGTTGGCGTCGGTTACTTGGCCGCGATCTCCGGGGGGAAGACCCTGCAGCTGCGCGTCGGCTTCGCCAATGAAATTCAAAAGCCTATTCCGGCGGGTCTCACTGTGGCCTGTCCGGACCAAACACATATTACGATCAAGGGCATCGACAAGCAGTTGGTTGGTCATTTTGCGGCCGAGGTTCGCAGTGTCCGGAAACCCGAGCCCTATAAGGGTAAAGGTATTCGGTATGAAGGCGAAGTCGTCCGTCGCAAGGCTGGCAAAGCGATGACCAAGTAGTCGAGTTCGCCCACACTTTTTGCAGAGTTGAAGTAGGTCTGTCATGCAACACAATAAGCTTATTGGTCGTCAACGTCAGCGTCGTGGCTGGCGTGTCCGCAATCATCTGAAGCGCTCGTCGGATCGCCCACGTTTGGCGGTCAAGCGCACGCTGAAGCACATCTATGTGCAGTTGATCGACGATAACCAAGCTCGCACGCTGGCCAGTGCCAGTACGGTCGAGAAGGACATCCTTGGATCGGCAGCGCATGGCGGCAATAAGGCCGCGGCCGAATTGGTTGGCAAGGCGATTGCCGAGCGTGCTTTGGCGGCCGGCGTCAAGGATGTATACTTTGATCGCTGCAATTACAAATACCACGGCCGTGTCGCGGTGCTGGCTCAGGCCGCTCGCGAAGCCGGTTTGAATTTCTAAATCAATCATAGCGCACCCCAAGTTGCTGGAGTTAGCCGTGGCGACCGAAATGAATCAGGAAAATCAAGATTCCCAACAGGAAGGGGCACGTGGCCGAGGCCGCGGTCGCGGTCAACGACGTGACCAGCGAGGAGATCAGCGCGAAGGCAATCGCGATGGCCTGGTTGACAAAGTGATCAAGATTCGCCGATGCGCAGCGGTGGTCAAGGGTGGCCGTCGTTTTAGTTTCACGGCGATGGTGGTTGTGGGCAACGGAAAAGGTAAGATCGGTTGGGGTTACGGCAAGGCCAACGAAGTGCCTCCCAGTGTCGAGAAGGCCATCAAGGATGGCTCGCGCAACTTGGTTGAGGTGCAACTGGCTGGCCAAACCATTCCGCATATTTGTGAAGGTCGCTTTGGTGCCACGAAGGTGGTGCTCGTTCCTGCCGCGCCTGGTACTGGTGTGATTGCCGGCGCCAGTGTGCGTAGTGTTTGCGAGGCGACCGGTATTCACGACATCTTGACCAAAAACTACGGCTCGACCAATCCGGCCAATGTCGTCAAGGCGACGATCCTGGCCCTGCAAAGCCTCCGCACCCGAGCGGATGTGGAACGGCTGCGAGGAGTGACGCTCTAATGAATCTCAATGAAGTTAATCGTGGCATTACCAAGCACAAACGCCGTCGTCGCGTCGGTCGTGGTCCTGGCTCGGGCTATGGCAAGACCGCCAGCCGTGGCAATAAGGGTCAAGGCCAGCTCGCGGGTTGGACGACTCACCCGGCGTTTGAAGGCGGTCAGATGCCCTTGGTACGCCGCATTCCCAAACGCGGTTTCAACAACCAATGGGCGCGCAGCGTGTATGCCGTCAACGTTGGCGACTTGAACGAGATCTTCAACGATGGCGATGAGGTCACCCCCGAGCGGTTGCAGGAAGTCGACTTGGCCAAGGGCCGATACGATTTCCTCAAAATCCTCGGCGATGGCGAGCTCACCAAGAAACTGAAGATTTCTGCTCACAAGTTCAGTGCCTCGGCCTTGGAGAAAATCAAGGCTGCCGGTAGCGAAGCGATCGTCATCCCCGGTCCCAAGCCAGTCGTTAAAAACAAGATGGGCAGTGCGAAGAAGAAGTAACCTCCGCCTCGCAGAGGTCGACTTCTCTCCGAAATTTCTTGCTCACCCTGTTGCCTTTGCGCTCGCGACGATAGACACTGTGGGACGATAGCTCGTCGTGGGCTAGGCCGAATTAGTCGGACGCCTTTTCGAGCTAGCACGAAGCTGACTAATTCGTCACAATTTGCGGGCAGCCAACCTTACTTACCCGCGCACCTGTGTCTCACGGAGGATTGCTTCCAGCCATGTGGGAAAAAATCCGCGTCGTATTTACGATCCCCGAGCTGCGGCAGAAGATTCTGCTTACGTTGCTGTTGTTGGCGATTTATCGAGTCGGCTGGTGGATTCCACTGGCCGTCGTCGACGCGAGCAAGATGGCACAGTTCTTCAGTGGCGGCGATACGACGGGCATTGGTAAAATGCTCGCGACCGTGGCCACCTTTAGCGCCTCGCAACTCGATCAAGCCACCATCTTCGGCCTCGGCATCATGCCGTATATCTCGGCCTCGATTATCTTTCAGCTCCTCGGAAGCGTCTACAAACCGCTCGAAGAGCTGCAAAAAGAAGGCGAAGCTGGCCGTAAAAAGATCAACGAATATACCCGCTACGCCACCGTTGGCTTGTGCGTGATTCAGAGTTGGTTTTATGTGAAGTTTTTGGTTGGCTCCAGTTTGGTTCGACAGGACCTTCTTATCGGCGGCGTATTGCCTATGTCCTGGGTCTTTGTCAGCGTGCTGACGATGACTGCCGGCACCGTGTTTTTGATGTGGCTTGGCGAACAGATCGATGAGTTTGGGATTGGCAACGGCATTAGCCTGCTGATTATGTGTGGCATTCTAGCGCGCATGCCCGCCGCGGGACTCAAGCTGTTGCAGCCGGTGTTCGAGAATGGTCTCACGCTCGGCGGCGGAACCAGCGGCATCGGCGTCGAAATTCTGATTCTGCTTGTACTGCTGTTTGTCGGTGTTGTGGCGGGAGTCGTGTTCATCACGCAAGGCCAGCGACGCATTCCGATGCAGAGCGCCAAGCATGTTCGCGGCCGTCGGGTCTATGGCGGCACGCGGCATTATCTGCCGTTGCGAGTGAACCAGTCGGGCGTCATGCCGATCATCTTCGCGAGCAGCTTGCTGATGTTCCCCACGTTCTTCTTCAACTGGCTCGCGAGTCAGTACACGAATGCCACTTGGTTGTCGGAGTTGAACCAAGCGTTCTCGAACCCGGCCTCGTTCACGCATAATGTCTTGTACATCCTGTTGATTTACTTCTTCTGTTACTTCTGGACAGCGGTGAGTTTCAATCCGAAAGACCTTTCGGAAAACTTGAAAAACTCAGGGTCGTTTATCCCCGGTCATCGGCCGGGCAAGCGGACCGCCGATTACTTGGAAAAAGTGATGGTGCGAATCACCTACGTTGGCGCTGGTTTTCTCGCCTTGGTTGCGATTGCCCCCACCTTGGTGTCGAGTACCGCTGCAATTGACGCTCAGATCGCCAGTTTTTATGGCGGTACGAGTTTGTTGATTGCCGTCAGTGTGGCGTTTGATCTTGTGCAAAAGATCGATAGTCACTTGGTGATGCGTAATTACAGCGGATTGTTGGAAGCCTAGGCGCGCCCCTAGCGTGGTCTCAACCTCGGAGGGGCCATCCACTATGAGAATTGTTTTTGTCGGTCCACCTGGTGCAGGTAAAGGCACGCAAAGCCAGCGGTTGCTGGGATATCTCAATATCCCTCACATCTCCACCGGCGAGATGCTCCGCGGCGCTGCCATTGCCAAAAGTTCCCTCGGTCAGCAAGCAGAACGCTTCATGGCCAAGGGGATGCTCGTACCGGACAATCTGATACTAGAGTTGGTGCGTCATCGGCTCTCGCAGAGCGATTGCGAGCACGGTGCCCTGTTTGATGGTTTTCCACGAACGGTGCCGCAGGCCGAGGCCCTCGATGACATTCTGGCCCAGCAGGGGCGCCCACTGGATCTGGCGCTCGAATTGCGCGTGAATGACGACGAAGTCATGCATCGCTTGCAGTCGCGTGGTCGTAGCGACGATACGCAGGATGTGCTGCGCGAGCGACTGCGGAGCTATTGGAACCAGACCCGTCCGTTGCTCGACTACTATGGCCGCCAGGGGATGGTCGAAACCGTCGATGGCCTGGGCACGCCCGACGAGGTCTTTAGCCGCATCAAGGCGGTGCTCTCGAAGGTCCGGGCATGAAACCATCACGCGGTTTACTTATCGGAGTGGCTCGAGCGTGGTGACGTTGCGTTCTCCTCGTGAAATGGCCCTGATGCGCCGTGCCGGACTCCTTGTCTGGGAGGCTCATCAATTGGTTGCCCCGATGATTAAGCCGGGGGTCACGACGGGCGAGATTGATGCTGCCATCGAACAGTTATTTCAATCGCGCGGCGCGATCCCGCTCTTTAAGGGTGTGCCGGGCAAAGTCCCCTTTCCGGCCGTCACGTGTATCTCGGTCAACGAAGAAGTCGTTCACGGCATTCCCGGCAAGCGGGTCCTGCGCAGCGGCGACGTGGTGAGTGTTGATACTGGGTGCAAGCTGGATGGTTGGTGTGGTGACGCCGCGGTAACTCACCCTGTCGGGCAGGTTGACGCGGCCGCCGCCAAGTTGCTCGATGTGACGCGCGGCACGCTTGAGTTGGCCATTCAGTTGATGGCCGTAAAACATTGGTGGAGCGAGGTCGCTACCGAGATGGAAGCCTACGTCAAAGACAACGGCTTCTTTGTCGTTGAAAACTTTGTCGGACACGGCATTGGCCGCAACATGCACGAAGAGCCGCAGGTCCCCAATTTTTGTAGCCAAACGTTCCGGCGTAATGGCGACTTTGAGTTGCGCCCGGGGTTGGTGATCGCCGTCGAGCCGATGGTCAATATGGGCACCAAGCGGGTCAAGGCCATGCCTGACCATTGGACGCAATCAACTGCGGATGGCAAGCCGAGCGCTCATTTCGAGCACACGATCGCCATGACGAGCGAAGGGCCTGTGCCTTTGACCGCCGGGCCTGACATGCCGATGCCCAGCCAGATTCAGGCCGCCCAGCGTGCCAACTAGGGCTGTTATGGGGTAACTGAGATTCGGTGGCGCCGTCTGTTTTCGAGCCGGGCATGCGAGCGTGGGCGCGGTTTGGTTTGATTTAGCGTTTCAAAGCCGCGGAGTTTTTCCCGGGCACCCCCAAAAATCCTGCCGGTTATTTGCTCTCGATGCACCTCTCGATGCTACCGGCGCGTTTGTGTTCCTGTCGTAGTAACTCGATGGGGCATAAGCAGATCTAGTGAAATCCCCCGATGCCAAACGACCCCCGTACAGATTACCCGGTTGGACGGATCGTTCGATGAGTCATGGTCAGTCGTGTAAAAGTCGAAAATTAGTTTTCTCGGGTACTTGCTTAACCACGGACTCCGTGCGTATACTGGCCCGCTTTCCACCCAACGACCGTTAACGAGCTGGATCACCGCCGCCATGAAGGTTCGCGCGAGCGTCAAACGCATCTGTGACAAGTGCAAGCTGGTCCGTCGTCGGAGCGTTGTGTACGTTATTTGTTCCAATCCCAAGCACAAGCAACGCCAGGGATAGTGGCCAGTTCGCTCATTGTAGCGGACCTGTGACTACGATCTCCTAGGAGCACTATTTCCCATGCCCCGTCTGCTCGGTGTCGATATTCCGAACGATCGTCCAGCGATTATTTCGTTGCAATACCTGTATGGTGTCGGACCGCGTATTGCACGTGAGTTGTGCCACAAGGCGGGGATTGACCCCCAGGTGCATGCTCGGGAGTTGACCGAGGACGCCTTGGCGCGTTTGTCGACGTTGTTGGACAAGGACTACACGGTCGAAGGCCAGTTGCGTCGGCAAGTTGGTCAGAACATCGCCCGACTCAAGGACATTAACTGTTACCGTGGCATCCGTCATCGCCGCGGTTTGCCGGTGCGTGGCCAACGGACGCGCACCAATGCCCGAACCCGCAAAGGTCCCAAGAAGACCGTTGCCGGTAAGAAGGGCGTCAAGGATATGAAGTAATCGTTGTTGCTTGGGTGGCCTCTCCTGGCGAGATGGCGACCGAACTCAGCAGCGTTGAATCGGTTTCAATTTTGGGAGTTGTATTTCCGTGGCTACCTCAGCGAATTCAGCAAGTTCCAAGCGACGTAAAGTTCGCCGTAACGTGACATTGGCCGTTGTCCATATTCGGGCCACCTTCAATAACACGACGGTTACCATCACCGATACCAAGGGTGACACCTTGTGTTGGGCGAGCGCTGGAACGAGTGGATTCAAGGGGAGTCGCAAGAGCACGCCATTCGCTGGCCAGTGTGCCGCGCAGCAGGCTGCCGAGAAGGCTACGAAGTTCGGCGTTAAAGAGGTTGATGTTCGCGTCAAGGGTCCTGGCAGCGGCCGCGAAAGTGCGATCACCGCGCTGCAGGCCGCCGGGGTGACTGTCAAGAGTATCGAAGACGTGACCCCGTTGCCGCACAACGGCTGCCGTCCTCCGAAGCGTCGTCGCGTTTAATGTACGTACAACACACTGCTTGAAAATTTATCGCTTTAGCTGAGTTGAGATATGGCTCGAACGACTGGTCCAGTTTGCCGCCTTTGTCGCCGTGAAGGCACAAAGCTGTTCCTTAAGGGGTTTCGTTGCGATACGCCGAAGTGCGCTATCGAACGTCGCGACTCGAATCCCGGCATGCATAATCTGCGTCGCGGCAAGCCAACCGACTACGGCTTGCACTTGCGCGAAAAGCAAAAGGTCAAGCGTTACTACGGTGTGTTCGAGCGTCAGTTTCGCACCTATTTTGCTCAGGCCAGTCGCTCGCGTGGCAACACCGGTGCAACGCTCATGAGTTTGCTCGAGCGTCGTCTGGACAATATTGTTCACCGCTTGGGCTTTGGTCACAGTCGTGCGCAGGCCCGGCAATTGGTCGCTCACGGCCACATCACGGTCAACGGCCGCAAGGTCGATATCCCCAGCTATTTGGTCAAGGCGGGTGACGTGATTCGCGTGAAGAATCGCAAGGCAAGTTTACAAGCGGTTCAGGCTAATTTGGCCGAGGCGCAACGCGAAGTTCCGGACTTCCTGGCGCGCGTCGATGGGTCGATTCCCGAGGGGCGAGTCAATCGCCTTCCCGAGGCGTTCGACGTGTCGATCCCCGTGAATCCGCAGTTGATCATCGAATTCTGCTCGAAGTAGTGTATTTTTTCTGAGGAAGGCTCACCATGCGCATTCGCTGGCGCGGTCTCGAGTTGCCGAGCAAGGTCATTTGCGATACCAAATCGCTCACGTCGACCTATGGAAAGTTCGTTGCTGAGCCTTTTGAGCGCGGCTTCGGCACCACCATTGGCAATAGTCTGCGGCGCGTGCTGCTCTCCAGCATCGAGGGAAGCGCGATTACGCAGGTCAAAATTGCCGGCTCACAACACGAATTCACCACGCTGCCCGGTGTGGTCGAGGACGTCACCGATATCATCCTGAACGTCAAAGCCCTGGTGGTGAAAAATCACAGCGAGAGTACTCGTGTGATTCAAATTCGTAAGAACACGAAGGGGTTGGTCACCGCCGCGGACATTATGACCGACGATCAGGTCGACATCATCAACAAGAACCACGTCATTGCCACGCTCACGGCAGACGTTCCGTTCGAGTTGGAGATGGTGGTTGAAAACGGCCGTGGCTATGTGCCATCGACCGAACATAGCCCGAACACCGAGATCGGCATTATCCCGGTCGATGCGGTCTACAGCCCCGTGACCCGTGTTCGCTATGAGATCGAAGAGACCCGTGTTGGTCAAAAGACCAACTACGACAAGCTGACGATGGAGATTTGGACCAACGGTTCGATTGGCCCGGAAATGGCGTTGATCGAAGCGGCCAAGATCATGCGTAAGCACCTTAATCCGTTCGTGCAATATGCCGAATTGGGCGGTCAGGTGCATGCCGAGAACCGCGCGGCGGTGCCCGGTGCGATGGATCCGGCGTTGGAAGCCAAGTTGAATATGAATTTGGCCGAGTTGAACCTATCGGTTCGGGCCATGAACTGTTTGGAATCAGAAGGCATTGCGACGGTGCGCGACTTGGTGTCGAAGACCTCGGATCAATTGCTCGAGGTCCGCAACTTTGGCGAGACGACCCTCAACGAAGTCAAAGAAAAGCTCTCGGAGTTGGGTTTGCGGTTGGGCATTCGCTTGCCCTCGACCGCCTCGTCCATGTAGTCGTTCACCTGCCGGTTTTGCAGTGCGAAACGTCCCGTTTTTAGTACGAGTAACGCGATCATGCGACATCGAAGAAAAGGCCGTGTGCTCGGCCGCAGTCCCAGTCACCAACGGGCTTTGCTGCGAAATTTGGCCAGCGCGCTGTTTCTGACCGAATTGAGCGAAGCGACCTTGTTGCGTCGTCGCAAGCTGGCCGGTTTCGATCTTGAGAGCAACGCACCCAAGCACCCAGGTCGGATCGTCACAACGGCTCCGAAAGCCAAGGAAGTGCGTCCGCTCGTCGAGCGTTGCATTACGCTCGCCCGACGCAGCGCTGCTGCCGCCGAGGCTGCCAAAGAGTTCGCCACCACGGCGGATCGTGGCAGTGCTGAATGGAAGGCCTGGCGCAAAAGCGAAACGTATGTGAAATGGCGCACCGCGGTCATGCCCGTCGTGAATGCCAAGCGTCGCTGCTTGGTCTTGTTAGGCGACAAGCAAGCCGTGCGTGTTTTGTTCGAGACGGTTGCCCCGCGGTTCGTCGATCGCGAAGGGGGTTACACCCGGATTTTGCGTTTGGCGACGCCTCGGTTGGGCGATGCTGGCCAGCGTGCGGTGCTTGAATTTGTCGGTGGACCGGCCGATCGTAAGCCCCGCAAGGCTCCCAAGCCCGCCTTTGACGCCTAAGTCTCTCAAGCAATAACATCGAATAACCCCCGGTCGTGCATCGGGGGTTATTTTTTGCGCTCGGTCGTATATGCTGGCCAGCGATTTGCTTTCCAACCTCGGAGCCGGTGGCCATGGATACGGCCCCTCAACAACGTTCAGTGGCGCGGGATGGTTTTAATTTCACCGTCGCCATGCAGACGGTATGCCTCGACGTGTGCGACGCGCTCGATGAGTTTGCCCATGTCGAGATGCGGCGGGTTGCCATTCGCTTTTGCCAATCGCGGCGCCAGGGCCCCTACGGCGTGCAGGCCTCGCTGACGCCGCTACGGTTCGCTGGCGGGGCTCGTGAGACGGTTCGCCGTGGCCGCCGCTGGAGCATCCAGCGGGTCTGTAACGACTCGGGCGACGAGATGCTCTATCTACTGAGCTTTTACCTGCCCCGGTTTTTGGATCTTTCGTTGACCGAGAAGCTGGCAACCATTTGCCACGAGCTCTGGCACATTGGCCCCACGTTCGATGGCGATATTCGCCGCCACGACGGTCGCTGCTACGCGCATGGCCATAGCGAGAAACAATTCCATGCGTCGATGTATCGCCTAGTGGAGAAGTGGCAGGCTCGGTCGCAGCCCGAGGTGCGTCACGGTTGGCTTTCGCTCGACTTTGCCCAGCTGCAATCACGTTACGGACGTGTGTTCGGCGTGCGGATCACGACACCTAAAATGATTCGCTTGCACGAGCGATAAGGCTCGTGGCCGCTTTAAGCGGCTCCGCTTCGGCCGGGTGGGCCCGTCGGACGTTGTGGGGCCGGACAGCAATCGATGGGGCAGACGTCGTGACTCGGTCCGTGCGAGCCGAGTGCCCGCCGTTCGGTTCGCAATCCAAGCCGCTCTTCGATCAGTTCGCGAATCATGCTGACGAACTGCGGATGTGTGCCCACGGTGCCAGCCCGAACCATACTAAGCCCCAGCGAATCGCTGACCGCCCGGGCCTCGTAGTCGAGATCGTACATGACTTCCATGTGATCCGAGATGAACCCGATCGGGATGATCACGACCGACTTGGTGTCCGACCCCGCGAGGGCCCGCAAGTGGTCGTTGATATCGGGTTCAAGCCAGGGCTGCGAGGGAGGACCGCTTCGGCTCTGATACACGAGTTGCCAAACATGGCTTGGAAACGCACTGGCCACGAGTCGGGCAGCCTCGTTGAGTTGCTCGACGTACTTGGATGTCGTGGCCATAGCCATCGGCACACTGTGCGCCGTGAAGACAAGCACTGCCTGTTCACGCACCGAGGACGATAACTGATCGAGTGCGGCTTGGGTGCGTTCGATCATCGGTTCGATAAAGCCCGGGTGGTTGTAAAACACGCGTAACTTTTCGATTTGCGGCGGGTCGTTTCCCACCGTGGCTTGAGCCGCGGCGACATTTTCGCGGTACTGCCGACAGCCTGAATACGAGCTAAAGGCCGAGGTGAAAAAAGCGAGTGCCCGACGTTTCCCCTCGCGCTTCATCTGTGCGAGGGTGTCGCTGAGCAGCGGATGCCAGTTGCGATTACCCCAATAGATCGGCAAGGCGATGTTGTGCTGTGCGACCTCATTTTGAAGAGCCGCGATCAGCTGGCGATTTTGCTCGTTGATCGGGCTAACGCCACCGAAGTGCTGATAGTGCTCGGCAACCCCCAGTAGCCGCTCGCGAGGGATATTGCGACCGCGGGTCACATTTTCGAGAAAGGGCATGACCTCGTCAGGCCCCTCGGGTCCACCAAAAGAGAGCAGCAGCAGAGCATCATAGGCTTCAGACATGCGCAGCGGCCGGAGCAGCAATAAGGGGCACGTCATCGCGACGGCAAAGAGGGCAAATGACCCCGACGGGATTCGAACCCGTGTTGCAGGCGTGAAAGGCCTGTGTCCTAGACCTGGCTAGACGACGGGGCCGCGATTGGGATCAGACTGTATAGCGGTCGCGGGCACTGCTCGTCAAGCCGCTCTGCGACCCAATCCCGGCAAAAGAGCCAGAACCATGAATCGACCACACGCCAGCGATGCTAGCGAGGTCACTACAGCCGAGCAGGGGGGCCTTGGTCACGCGGTCGGCGCATCGCCCGAGGGGGCGCTTTTCGGGTCGGTCGCCGCCGAGTTGTTACGCTGGATGGCCTCGTAGACCTCACGCCGGTGCACGGGGACTTCCTTGGGGGCTTCGACCCCCAGCCGCACCTTGTCGCCACGAATCTCGACGACCACGATCGTAATGTCATTGTTGATGACAATACTTTCGTTTTTTTTACGGGATAACACCAACATCGCCATTTCCTTACGCTTCGATTTCCAGCGCTCCCCAGGGAGCAGTTTCCTTTTTTTGACCTCGGCGAGCTCGTCGTTGGGTACTCCGTTGGCGACTTCGCGACAGCTGAGATTTCTCCCAAGTGTCGGCGTACACTCAATTTCCTGATTCCACTCTACGTGAGAGCTAGTGAGAGTCAAGAGAAGGCTTGACGTTTGGCCACAAATTTGCATAGGCCGTTGTGCCTGTTTCAGGAATAACTGGTTCTGGCGGCACAAGCCGTGTGCAAAACCGCCCTGAACTCAAGGGTGTTCACAAGTCATAAGCGGATTATATGTAAAGGCTTGCGTCTTGGTTGTAAGTGGCGACTGCCCGCTTGATCGAGTTCGGTCAACGGCAACCACCGCGGCTTAACGGATGCGAGGTCGAGTTTCAGCCCCCCAACGCTGGACAGCTTCGCAACCCGTACGCCCCGAATTTGCTCCCGGAAGTGAAGGGGCTCGAATCGGTCGATATTTCGCAACGCCTTATATTGCAAGCGGATGTGACTCGACGTGCCATGGCGAAATATTGCCTCCGCATCGCTTGCGACAATTTCGCCCAACTCTATAATGCGGTTCACAGCGAGGTCTTGGTGACTGCTCGGAGTCGTCATCCGGGCAAGCTGTGTCCCATTCGGGGGGGTTCTATGCGTCAGTGGTTCCGCGATGTGTTCGGTGCCGTGTTTACGGTGGCCCACGGACTGTGGGTAACGCTGCGGTATTGGTTCAAGACCTATGATCCCCAGCGGCGAACCTTTACGCATCAGTTTGAGTATCCTGAGCTGCCGGTGCCGGTCGCGCCTCGATATCGAGGCTTTCACCGTTACGATCTGACGACGTGCATCGCTTGCGACCAGTGTGCCAAGGCTTGTCCGGTCGATTGTATTTACATCGGCAAGGAGAAGGTGACCGTCGGGAAGGGGTTCCGCGTTACCGGCTTTACGATCGATTACTCGAAGTGCATGTTCTGCGCCTTGTGCGTGGAGCCTTGCCCGGTCGATTGTATCTTCATGGGCGCAACGCATGACCTGAGTTGTTATAGCCGCGATGGATGTATTGTTGATTTCTCCCGTTTGCCGGTTGAAATTGCCTGGGGGCGTGCGACGTTGAACCCAACGGCGGTCAATAGCTCGAAGGTGATCGTCGAACCGGTCCACGGTGGTCCTAACCAGTCGTAGGGCCAGTCAGTCGTTTCCTCCCTGCGAACTTTTTGAGGCCGTGTGCGATGAGTGAGTCGGACTCCAACGTATTCTCGGGCCGCAAGCTGTTCACGGTTGAACAGGCGAACGCGGCATTGCCGCTCGTGCGTGCGATTGCCAAAGATGTGGCCGAGCTCTCGCAGTCGATCAACGAACGTCGCGAGCGATTAGGCCTGTTGCAGGGACCTCGCGGCGCACCCGGCAAGTCGCGCGTCGATATGTACTCGGCCGAGTTGGCTCAGGTCGAAACGGAAATCGAGTCCGACATTCAGCAGTTGAAGCAGTACGTCGGCGAACTGAGTCAACTGGGGGTCGAGCTCAAAAGCGCACTGGACGGTTTGGTCGATTTTCCGGCCGAAATGGAAGGGCGACCCGTCTATTTGTGCTGGAAACTCGGCGAGCCCGAGGTGATGCACTGGCATGCGGTCGATGCTGGTTTTGCTGGCCGTCAATCGCTCGTAGCCATGAGCGCCGAGGGCGATCTCGGCGCCGGCGATAGCACATCGGCCTAGTGTCGGCCTCAATTCGAGTGGGTGCGCTGTCTTATCTCGCTTGCCCGCTGGCCTGACCGCCTTGCAAAAACGCTTGCCGGGTCTAAAATCAGCTTTCTAAACAGGCGTGTCTTGCAGTCCTTATCTCGCTCGGACGAGTTGTGCCTATGTCAGCCACTTATATCGTCGCTTATTTGGCATTTTTTGCGACCGTCGGCGGGCTGTTCGTCTTCGTCAATTTGCTACTCGGCCGGCTGTTGCGTCCCAACTCGCCGAACGTCGAGAAGCTCGAAGTGTATGAGTGCGGCGAACCGACGATCGGTTCAAGCTTTATTCAGTTCGATCTTCGTTTCTATGTCGTCGCCTTGTTGTTCATTATTTTCGACGTGGAAGTTGCGTTCTTCTTTCCTTGGGCCGTCGTGTTTGGCAAGGCGACGCACCTGACCGACTCGCGATTGCCGAACTTGGTGGCTACGGCAGACGATTCCACGCGAGCCGTGATGGAACAACAAATCAATCGCGTCTATGCCGACCTCGGCGTGGCTGCGGATCAGACCGGCGTGCCGGCCGGCGAGTTAGCCGATCGCTTGCGAACGATCATGGCCGACTTCAATGGATTGGCGCTCGCGTCGATCTTCGACATCCTCGTCTTCTTCGCGGTCCTGATGGTTGGCTTTGCTTATGTGTGGCGTCGGGGCGACTTGGATTGGGTCCGCGCCCTCGACACGAGTCGTACGATCTCGTCCGAGCGACCGCCGGTCGATTTGACCGATTCTGATTTGGAGCCGACGATCGCCGTATAGGTGGCGCTCGACGCTCCCTGGGATGAGCTCCGTAACACGAACCGTTCAACTTTGCAGCGTGGTGATAATGTGACGCAAAGCCCTTCGTTTCTCGATCGACTTCAGCAACGATTCGGCGAGGCCATTTCAGGCTCAAATCTCGATGCCCTCGATCCCTGGATCGAAGTGACCCCCGCGGGCTTACTCGAAGTTTGCGGTTATCTGCGCGACGAACCTTCGTTGCGATTTGACTTTCTCAATAGCATCACAGTGGTCGATTACTTTGAGAGCGACGCGAAGAAGGCGGCCAAGGTCGCCTGGCAGCCGCACCTCGAGGTCGTGTATCACTTGTTTAGCATGGCGCATAAGACGAGCCTGGTGGTCAAGGTGATGCTGCCGCGATGGAAGGCCGACAAGCCAGGCGATTTGCCTGAACTCCCCTCGGTTTCAAACCTGTGGGCTACGGCCGATTGGCACGAGCGCGAGGCTTACGATCTTTCGGGAGTGCGGTTTACGGGGCATCCCAACCTGCGCCGCATTTTGTGCCCCGAGGATTGGGCGGGCCACCCGTTGCGAAAAGACTACGAAATGCCCATCGAGTATCACGGGATTCGAAATCGATAACGACAGCCCAGCTGCGGATCTCCCATTATTCTGCAAGACGAGACTTTCATGGCCACCGATGTCGACGACCCGCGGATTATCGAGTTCGATGTGCGAACCGACGAGATGTTGGTCAACATGGGACCGCAGCACCCGAGCACCCACGGTGTGTTGCGGCTGGTGCTGCGCACCGACGGCGAAATCGTCAGCGAAGTCACGCCCCATATCGGATATTTGCACCGCTGTGCGGAAAAAATTGGCGAAAACCTCACGCCTCGCCAGTGGATTCCGTACACCGATCGGATGGATTATCTGGCCGGGATGAACATGAATCTCGGTTGGTCGATGACGGTTGAAAAGCTGATGAAGCTGCATGTGCCCGACAAGGGACGCCACCTGCGCGTGCTCATCAGCGAATTGAACCGGATTGCCAGCCATCTCGTGGGCATGGGGGCATACGGTCTCGATCTCGGTACGTTTAGCCCGTTCTTATATGCTTTCCGCGAACGCGAGAAGATCCTCGACCTGTTCGAGATGGCCTGCGGCGCTCGACTGACGTACAGCTACCTGACGGTCGGCGGCGCGACCCATGACTTGCCGCGCGGCTGGTTGCAACAGTGCGAAGCGTTTCTGGACCAACTCGCGCCCGTGATCGAAGAGTGTCACGCGCTGTTGACGACCAACTCGATCTTCGTCAAACGTACCGCCGGCATCGGGGTGATGTCGGCCGAGACGGCGATCAGCTACGGCTGCACGGGACCCGTCTTGCGAGGTAGCGGTGTCGACCACGACCTGCGCCGCGATGGCGAAGCATGGTATACCTCGATGTACGATGGATACGCCTTCGAGGTCATCGTGCAAAAAGATGGTCACTACCCGCGGGACCATCAGTATCCGGCCATTCCGCGCGAGGCGGTGTTGGGCGATTGCTGGCATCGATTCTACGTGCGGATGCTCGAGGTCGTTCAAGCCATCGATCTCGTCCGCCAATCGATCGACCGCTATAGCGCCGCGTCGGGACCTGTGAATGTGCCGCTCAAACTCAATGAAAAGCTTCCAAAGGGGGAATCGTATCTTGAGACGGAAGCGCCACGTGGTCAGATGGGGTTCTATCTCGTCAGCGATGGCTCGGCCATTCCGTGGCGCGTTCGTGCCCGCAGCAGTTGCTTCTGCAATCTGTCGGTCAGCGGCGAATTATGCCGCGGCTGCTTGATTGCCGACGTCCCCGCAATTGTCGGTTCGCTCGACATTGTGATGGGCGAGATCGACCGATAGTTGCTTGAAACAATCACCCTCGGTCGTCGGTCGTGATGATGCCGCCGTTGAAGCGGCCCGTAAACCGAGGGGCTGAAAGTCAACGAACCATCGCACGTTGATCGGGTAACGCGAGAATGGCTTGCCGCTCAGGCGAGCTACGCCAAGCCGGCGAGCGGCTCGCCGTGGTAGACGTAGTGCGGTCGACCGGTCTGGTCCTGCCAGTGAATCTCGCGTGGCAGCCCCAACGCCTGATAGATGGTCGCGCCAAGGTTTTCGGGCTTCTGTGGCATGGTCGTCGGGTAGGCGCCGATCTTGTCGGTCGCGCCCACGACGCGGCCTCCCTGCACACCGCCACCGGCCAGGAACAGGGTTTGGGTCCCCCAATGATCGCGGCCCGGCTTGGCATAATGTTGCGAGAGGGTGCTGAGCCGCGGTGTACGACCCATCTCGCCCGCCATCACAACCAGCGTCGAGTCGAGCAGCCCACGATCGTGCAGGTCTTCGAGCAACGCCGACACGGCCCGATCGGTTGGCGGGAACAGGTAGTCTTTCAGGTGCGGGAACGCGTTGCCGTGGTTGTCCCATGTCTCGTTATTGCCCAGGTTGACTTGCACGAGATTCACACCGGCTTCGACCAATTGACGCGCCATCAAACACGACCAGCCGAAGGTATTGCGGCCGTACCGATCGAGTGCCTTCGCATCGGCCTTATGCACATCAAAGGCGCTCTGCACGCTCTTGTCGGCTAGCAGTCCGACAGCCCGCTGGCGCTGACCATCGAACGCTTCCGACTCTGCAGCGTGTTCCAGGGCGGCCGTCTGCGACTTGATATGTTCGAGCAACTTGAGCCGGTTGCGAAACCGCTCGGTTGACATGTCTTGCGGCAACGACAGGTTCGGCGCTTGAAACTCGAAGTTCGTGAGCTCGACCTTTCCCTTGGCATGGTGGAAAGCGTAGGTCGGATACGCGCCGTAGGCTTCGCTGTTAAAGCGACACAACTCGAGGAACATCGGGTTGCGATGGGCACCCATCTCGCCGGCAAATTGTCCGGGGAGGATGCGGCCGGTGCGGTGAATTAAGGTTTCGGGGAGGATGATCGCCGGCGGCAAATTATTTCGAGGCTTGGTGACTGCATTGGCGATGGCGGCAATCGATGGGAAGTCACTCGGACGCGGCGCGCTGGGGTCGTAGCCCGGGGGCATCATCGTGCGGCCGGTCAGCATGGCCGTGTGCCCTTGCGAGTGCAAAGGATACGGGTGCGAGAACGAGCGGACGAGCGACCACAGATGGCTTTGCTTCGCGAGCATCGGCAGGTGCTCGCAGATTTGAATGCCCGGCGTGTTCGTCGCGATGGGGTTAAACTCGCCGCGAATGTTGTCCGGCGCGTCCGGCTTCATGTCAAAGCTGTCGTGCTGACCCAAGCCACCGCTCAGGAACAGATAGATCACGGCGCGCGCGCGGGGCGGCTTCAGTTCGCTGGTCGCCCCCATCGATCGCAGGGCCGAGACGTGATTCATGCCCAGTCCGACGAGCCCGAGGGCACCGGCCTGTACGACCGAGCGACGAGCTAAGTTCGCATGACCAATCGCAGTGGGATGAGGCTGGGGCATGAGCAGGTACCCACGCGGGGCAGGAGGGGGAGAATCGTTCAATCACGAGCCGTTGATGAATACTCTATCGGACAGCCTGTCACGCCGCAATAAAAGTTTGCCCGGACGCACTCAAATTCAAGCAAAATAAGGCTTTACCGCTCGAATGCCGCGTCAAAGGCTCGCCCGCTGGGGGCAAAATCCCAACGCCGCACGTTCTCGCACGCCTCACGTGCCCCGTGCTCACGGTCCATGCCCGAGTCCTCCCACTCGACGCTGAGCGGGCCGGCGTACTTGATCACGTTGAGCGCGCGGATAATCTCCTCGAAGTTGACACCCCCTCGGCCTGGCGAACGGAAGTCCCAGCCGCGACGCGGATCGCCAAAGTTCAAGTGACTGCTCAGGATGCCCGAGCGGCCGTTGAGCGTCACGATCGCGTCCTTGATATGCACGTGATAGATACGGTTCGGGAAGGCGCGGATGAACTCGACCGGATCGACCCCCTGCCAGATCAAGTGACTAGGATCGAAATTGAAGCCGAACTCCTCGCGATGGTTCAAAGCTTCGAGTGCCCGTTGAGCACTGTAGATATCAAAGGCGATCTCGGTCGGATGGACCTCGAGCGCGAACTTCACGCCGCACTCGGCGAACACGTCGAGAATAGGATTCCAACGGTCGGCGAATTGCTGGTAGCCGTCGTCGATCCACTTCGTCGGCACGGGCGGGAACGAGTAGAGCAGATGCCAAATCGACGAGCCGGTGAAACCGTTGACGACGCTAACGCCCAACTTCTGCGCGGCCCGCGCGGTGTTCTTGAGTTCGGCGATGGCGCGTTTGGTGACCCCGTCGCTCTTGCCATCTCCCCAAATATGAGGTGGCAAAATGGCTTTGTGTCGTTCGTCGATCATGTCGCAGACGGCCTGACCCACGAGATGTGTGCTGATGGCGAACACCTGCAAGTCGTTCCGCTCGAGCACGTCGCGCTTGGCGGCACAGTAGCCGGGGTCTTTAATGGCCTTGTCGACCTCGAAGTGGTCCCCCCAGCACGCCAGTTCCAGGCCATTATAGCCGAACTCCTTGCCTTTGCGGGCGAGCGTTTCTAGCGGCAGATCAGCCCATTGACCGGTGAATAGCGTGACAGGACGCGCCATGATGCGGAAGCTCCGATGTGGGAGAGGATTGATCGATGGAGCCCGGTATTGTGCCAGAGCCGATTCGACGAGGGAAGCGGTTATTGATCTTCAAATAAACCGGCGATGGTTCAGGTGTGGTGAATTCCGGGAGAGCAAAAATGATGGAGGTGTGACGTAGACGCGAGAGCGCCACTCCGCCACTCCCGTCTCGTTTTGCAGTCCCCCTCGGCTCGCGATACGATGACTGGGCAACGCCCCCTTCCTCATTCCGTATGCATCACTTCCCATCATGTCCAACGAACGCCTCATGTCGCTCGACGCTTATCGTGGGTTCATCATGCTCTCGATGGCCTCGGCCAGCCTGGGAGTACCCACCGTCGCGGCGACGCTACGTAAGAGTGGCGACGAGACGCCTCTGTGGCACAATCTGGCCGGCCTGCTCGAGCATGTCCCGTGGGTCACATTGACCAACGTCCCCGAGTCGATGCCGCTGTGGGGGCTCTCGGTTTGGGATTTGATCCAGCCGGCGTTTATGTTCATGGTCGGCGTGGCCCTGCCGTACTCGTATGCGAACCGGCAGGCGCGCGGCGACAGCAACGCGGCCGCTTGGCGTCATGCGATCCTCCGCGCCGTGGTGCTCGTGCTGATGGGGGTGTTTCTGTCGACCGAGTTCTCATTCAAAAAGCCGGGCCTGGATGCCAACTTTGTTCCCACGACGAATTGGACCTTCGCCAACGTTCTGTGTCAGATCGGGCTCGGCTACCTGTTCTTGTTCGGTCTGGCACAGTGCAGCCGCCGCGCACAGGTCGCCTCGATCGCGTTCATCCTGCTCTGGAACTGGTGGGCCTTTTACCAGTATCAACTTCCCGATGAAGCGACCTGGGCCAACTACGGGATCACCGAAAAGGAACGCGCCGACGGCGTGATCCTCGAAGGGTTTCAACGCCCCTGGAGCAAAAACGTCAACTTCGCCGCAGCGGTCGATCGCCGGTTGCTCAACTTGTTCCCACGCGAAAAGCCATTCGAGTTCAACACCGGCGGCTATGCCACGCTCAACTTTATCCCCGCGCTGGCTACGATGATCCTGGGACTACTGGCTGGCGAGGTGATGCGCACGGGGCCCGACAGTCGCACGCGACTGCGTTGGTTGCTCGGCTGGGGCGCGGTGCTGCTCGCACTTGGCATCGCCGCGAATTTTACGATTTGTCCGATCATCAAACGCATCTGGACACCTGCCTGGATGCTGTACAGCGGCGGGTTCGTGCTTTGGATGCTGGCCGCTTTCTATTGGATCGTCGACGTCGTCGGGTGCCGACGATTAGCCTTTCCGCTGGTCGTGGTCGGCATGAACTCGATCGCCATGTACATGATGAGCCAGATGATCAAAGGCTCGACGCGCGACACGCTCGTCCAACACTTTCAACTCTACTATGGTCACGCAGCCGCTTGGTTCAACGGTCTGTTCGGAAGCGAGTTGCCCAACCGGATGTTTAGCGGCCTGTATGGCCCGATTGTCGAGCGACTCAGCGTGTTGTTGGTGCTGTGGCTCGTTTGCCTATGGATGTACCGACACAAAATTTTCGTGCGCGTTTGAAGACGCATCCATCGTATTGCTTTACGGTTGAGTGAGCATCGTCAAGGACGGATTCGCTCGGGGCAAATCGAAGCAGGACATCTCTTCGGCGTTGCGCGCATAGAGTCGATTGCCGACAAGCACCGGATGGTTCCAAGTCTTCCCTTCCAAGACACGGTGGCGCGCCAATTCGTCGAGCTTTTCGGGCGAGGCGCGCAGCAGCACCGCTTCTCCCTCTTCCGACAACACGAGCAATTGCTGGGCATCGCTCAGCAGCAGTACTTGGCCGTTGCCGTAGCGCCCCTTCTTCCAGAGTCGTTTGCCCGTGGCGAGATCATGACAGGCAAAGATATTGTGATCGAAACCGTACAGGTGGCCCTGATGGGCCACGTAATCGTTGTAGTCGGGTTTCATTTCAAGCGTGGTCCATCGGGTGTCGACCTTCCACGCCTCGCCGTCGCTCCGCACCTCGATGCACCGCGTCCCCATGCCTATGCCGGTCCCCAATAGTAGGCGAGACTCGTCGAGCACCAGCGGTTGTACGCAGCGATAGCCCTCGAACTTCCAGGCATGTTCCCAGATCAGCTTGCCTGTGGCGGGCTCATGAGCGGCGAGGCCGGTGTTCGTAAGCATCAAAATCATTTCGCGACCTGCGATCGTCGCCAACTGGGGTGACGAATAGGAATGATCGCCCGAGGGGACTTGCCAGCGCGGCGCGCCGGTGATCAGGTCGTAGGCCAGCAGGCCGCGGTCGTCTTTGCCGCCGGCATGAACCACAACCACGTCGGCCACGACGAGCGGCGACGACGAGAAACCCCAGATCGGCAAGTCTCGCTGCGCGTCGTCTTTCAGGTTCCGCTGCCAAACGACGGTGCCGGTGAGCGGATCGAATCGGACGAGCGCGCCGGTGGCACCGAGCGTGAACAGTGCGCCTTGAGCCAGGGTCGGGGTCGCACGTGGACCGGCACCTGCGATCGCCTCCCAAAAGCGTGCCGGAGTGGCATGCTGCCAGCGTTCGTTGCCCGTGTCCGAGTCGTAACACACGACCAGTTCATGATCGCCGCGCTGCTCTTGAGTAAACATTCGTCGTCCTGCGATGGCGAACGATGACCAGCCGGGCCCTATCTTCCGCCGCCAGACTTCTTTTGGCGGCTGGACTTTCCAGTCCGTGGCGAGCGTGATACCGCTCACGACACTGTCGCGCCGCGGGCCACGAAACTCGGACCACTCGATCGATCCCAGCGGCTCATTGATCTCGACGGCTTGATCGGTGGGCGACTTGCTCCCCGTCACCGAGACCTTAGCGGCCGCGACCAATTGCTCCTCAGCGGTCGGTCGCCAGCGGGGCGAAATCTCGACCTGAAAATCTCCCGTGGTCCCTTCAAATCTCAGGAAGTTCCACACGCCCAGTGCAACCGTAACTCCGAGGATCATCGCTTTAGCACGGGTGGAGCTTGGAGCCCGTCGGCAGACAGTGGCTGCGAGCAGAAAGCAACCCAGCGCGATGGGCAGCGGATAGAACAGGTAAAACGCGCTGCGGGCAGTCGAGTGGGCCGTGAACAGCAGAGCAATGGCGATCAGCCCGATGATGCCGAGTGTCGACCAACGTTCACGCACCGCCGCGTGGGAAAAAAACAACCACCACACCAATGTGGCTGCCCCGATGACCATCGGTCCAAAATAGGCCAACATCATCAGCGTGATCGATGTCTCGGGGGTGAGGTACATGCCGAGCTTGACCACCAACAGCACGGCGAACAACGCCATCGCCGGCCAGGCTCGCAGGGGGCGTTTGGGTGTCGGTTCCGCAGTCGTATTGGGGTTCATTGTTGGGTTCATCGCTTGAGATTTTTGCAGCGCATTCAAAGTCGTGTTCGCTTGTCACGATAGCCGAAGCACGCTGGAATCGGAAAGAGGGGTGTGGGGCGTGGGAGCGGAGGAGTGGCGCTATCGCGTGAGCGTTTCTCCTCCACTCCCCCGCCCCTCGACTCCTCCACGTTCCTTGACTAACCCCTGGCCTCTAGTCTCTGGCCCCTTCTATAGAGTTTGCTCCCTGCACCTCGCTGGGCTATCCTGACCCGACCGGTTCGTAACTCTCCCCTCTCGCTTTCCCGCCCCTCATGTCGACCATCGCGCCGCACACGCTCACGTTCGCACAGCGTTATCTGATCCTGGCGGTCGCCTTTCTGGGTTGGCTATTTGCAGGGACACAAATGGCGATTCAGCCGCTGGTGAGCCGTTCGTCGACCGTGGCGCTGCTCTGGCCAGAGAAGCTACAGAGCGAGCTGACTCAAGAAGAAAACAGTCACGTGCGGGGTTGGTTCGCGTACAACAACGCCTCGTTCCTGCTCGGCGCGGCGCTCGGTGGCATGGTGTTTGGGGCGCTTGGCGATCGCTCGGGGCGCGCCCGGGCCATGAGCTTCAGCATCCTCTGCTACTCGACGTTCACGATGAGTCACCTGCTCTGTCACTCGCCCGAGATGTTCGCGCTCTCACGTTTCCTGGCGGGCTTGGGGGTCGGCGGCATGTGGCCCAACGGCATCGCGCTAGCCAGCGAAGCCCTGACGACCATGTCGCGACCCATGCTCTCGGGCATCTTGGGGACCTCGGCCAACGTGGGCTTGGTGCTGATGGGAGTGCTCGCCTACAACATCGCCGTCACTCCCAGCGACTGGCGCTGGTTCATGAACGTTGCCGGGCTGTCGTTGCCGTTGGGATTTATCTCGCTGGCCTTGGTGCCCGAGTCGCCACGCTGGTTGGCCGAAGTTGCTGACCGTCGCGAGCAAGCGGGTGGCGCGCGAGTCGCTCCCGTGCGCGAAGTGTTCGGCCCCGCCTTATTGACCACGACGCTGTTGGGCATAGCCTTAGGGACCGTGCCGCTGATGGGCGGATGGGGGAGCGCGAATTGGATGGTGCCCTGGGCCGATCAGGTCCATGCCTTTAGCGACCCGAAGGCCAAAGCCCTGACGCAAATTGCTCGTAGCGTGGGGGGGACGATCAGCAGCTTTCTCGGCGGTTGGGTAGCAAGTTGGCTAGGACGTCGCACGAGTTACTTTGCCATCAGCCTAGGTGCGTTGATCGTGAGCGAGGTGATCTTCTGTTGCCTCGACCCGCTGCATCCCTACTTTCAGACGATGGCCTTTGTGCTGGGGATCGTCGGCGGTCTGTATTTTGGTTGGTTACCGCTGTGTCTACCCGAGTTGTTCCCGACCCGTGTTCGTTCGACCGGCGCGGGGGTGTCGTTCAATTTTGGCCGCATCGGAAGCGCCTTGGGCATCTTCATCTCGGGAGCGGTGGCCAGCTACTTTGGCAGCGATTATGGCCGGGTGGGTCAAGTCACGAGCTTGATCTACGTCGTCGGACTGGTCATTGTATTCTTCATGCCCGACACAAGCCGCAAGAACCTTAACGACTAAGCCGCCCGCGCCATGAAAGAGTTTGACCACATCGGGATCATGACACGCGAGCCGCAACACGGCGAAAGCTGGGTCGAGTTCAGCCGGGTGTGGGTGACGAATCCGCGTGTGCATCCGCAGCGGATCGAGTACATTCGGCCTCAAGAGTGGCCCGAGGTCGACCCCGCAAACATTGGCTTATGGAAGCTTTGGCACTTGCCGCACGTCGCCTATCGCGTCGACAACTTGGAGCAGGCGGTTGGCAATCACGAAGTCGTCTTGGGCCCTTTCGAGCCAGGCGACTTTGGCCGCGTCGTGTTCGTACAGGTGAATGGCATCATAGAAGAATATTTAGAGTACACTCGTCTCGATACGTGGTTTGGTCAACCAACCCCTTGGCAAAAAGCATTGCCGCCGGAGAACAAAATATGAACCGCTCGTTTCGATCGTTGTTTGTTATTGCCGCGCTCGTCACGCTCACGCAGAGTGTGACCGGGTCTGCCGAGGCTCAGCGAACTGAGTTTACGCGCATGGTCGCCCATTGGGCCGAGTACGGCGACCCCGAGTATCTCTCGTTCATCGACGAGGCGAAGCCCGACGTGGCCCAGATCGGCTTTTACGGCGCGCACTTTTGGAGCATCGCCCACACGCCGGCCTACAAGGGCTACCCGGCCCATTTCCCCGTGCAAGGCCTGAACGAGTGCGGTCTGTGGTTCGAGAAGATGAACCGATCGCTGCATGCCCGCAATGTGAAAGTCGTCGGGCACTTCAACACGAAGTTTCTGGTTGGCGATCCCGACGGCCCCGAAGGCCCGCGCGGGTTTTTTAAGTTCTACCGAGATATGTGGAACGAGCGCGAGTTGGGTAAGAAGCCCCTCGCCGATCCGATGGAGTTTCTCGAGGTCGACGTGAATGGCAAGCCGATCGTGAACAACTCCTACAGCATCGGCGGTATGAAGGAATACTGGGCCTGTCTGAACAACCCCCACTGGCGCACGGTGCTCAAAGCCTGGGTCAAACGCGCCGTCGACCGCGGGGTCGACGGTCTGATCGCCAATTACTTTTACCGTCATGACTGCCACTGCCAACATTGCCAGCGCGGTTTCCGCGATTACCTCGGCGAGCGTTACAAGAGCGAGCAACTCAAAACTCAATTCGCGATCGACAATCTCGAAACGCACAAGTTCAGCGAGATCGTCTGCTGGCACAAGCCAGAGGAGTCAACCCCGCTGCGTCGCGAAATGCTCCGCTACTCGCAGATTGCCAATAAACGGGCCTTCGACGAAGTGCTCGTCGAGTACGGTCGCTCGCTCAAGCCGGGGTTCATCACCGCTCAATGGAACCATCTGAGCAATTTCTCGGCCATCGCCGGCGATGAACGGACTTTGCTCCCCTCGGACTTGTGGGGCAAGAACGAAGATTATCTCTGGTACAGCAGTGGTGCCTCGGCCGTGTACACCGATCTGAAAGAGGGTTTTCTCGGCGACCTCACGTTGCAGTGCCGGTACATTCGCGGCACGTTTGAAGACAAGCCCTTTACGCTCGGCAAGTACGAACACACCCGCGTTCGCGCGGCGATTGCTGAGATGGCGGCAAACGGCGGCGCGCCGATGGGTTTCTACACGCGCTTCACCGATCCCGCCTCGCGTGAAGAGATCGTCCGTTATTACAGCTACCTGCATCGTTACGATGAGTTGTATCGCGCCAACGCGCCGCACTCGGAAATTGTACTGCTCTTCCCTCGCAGTTCGATCCACCAAGGCAACCTGGAGCCATTGAACCGCTTTCGTCAGTTAGGGCGCAAACTGCTCGACGAGCATGTCCTGTTCGACGTGATTCCGGATGAGATGATTACCGCCGAGCAACGGGCTAAATATCTGGCCGTGGTCGATCCGAACCAAGTCGACAGCGTCGATCCAAGTGCTTGGACTGACAGCAGTCGATTTGCCGTGCCACAGACCGTTCGGGTCGCGGCCAGTGTGCCGCGCGGGCTCGATGAGTTGACCGTGCATTTTGTGAACTACAACCGCATCGAGCCGACGCAACCCAAGAGCGCCGGTGGCGGCATTCTGGACGAAAAGCCAATCGTGGCGCGTGATTTGAGCGCCGATCTGGTCGTTCCCGCCGGTCGCAAGGTGGTCAAGATCGAGTGGCATACGCCTGAGATGCAAACGCCCAAGGACCTGAAGTTCAAGCAGGTCAAGTCGCGCGTGCAGTTTGTGGTGCCCGAGGCGCTCGTGTATGCCGTGGCTCGCGTGTACCTGGGCAAATCGCCATGACCGCCGGCGCGAACGTGATTCATGACCGCTGAGCTGCATCAGGAGCTGTTGCGTGCCGCCGGTTTGCATCAGGCGGGTCAACTCTCCGCGGCGATGCAAATCTATCGGCAGATTCTCCAGATTGATCCGTCACGAGCCGACGCGTGGCATCTGCTCGGCGTCGCCAGCGCGCAAAGCGGCGACACCGTGACCGCTTTGCAGATGATTGACCGCGCGATCGCGATTGCACCTCGCGTGGGTTCATATCATGGCAATCGAGGCATGGTGCTGTTGCAGGCCGGCCGCCCTAGCGAGGCCGAGGCGAGCCAGCGTCAGGCGCTGCAAATCGATCCGCGCAGCATCGAAGCCCATCGCAATCTTGGCAAAGCGCTCGCCGATCAGTGCCGCTGGAAAGAAGCCGAAGCCGCTTACCGTGATGCGATACGATTGAACGACCGCAGCGCCGACGTGTACTGTAGCCTGGGTATTTCTCTTAAGGAACAACGACGCTACGACGAGGCCTTGGCCGCGTACCACTCAGCCATCCAAATCGATTCACGCTCAGCAGCGGCTTACAATAACCTCGGCAACTTGTTGAAGTTGCTGGGACGCTATGGCGAAGCGAGCGACTGTTGCCAGCGTGCGGTCGAGCTTCAACCGCAGCTTGCCGAGGGGTACAACAATCTCGGTAACGCGCTCGCCGATCAAGGACGCCTCGACGAGGCGCTCGCCGCATACGAGCGTGCCGTCGCTTTGAAGCCCGACTTTGCGTTGGCCCACAGCAATTTGCTCCTCACGCAACAATATCGTGCAGACGTCACGATCGAACGGCTCAATGAGTCGCACACCCAGTGGAACACCCAGCACGCGGCGGCGCTGAGCCAGCACATTGTCGCACACCGCAATGGTCGAGACCCGGAACGCCGACTGCGGTTGGGTTTTGTGTCGGCCGATCTCTGGCGCCATCCGATCGGGTACTTGCTGTTGCCTGTCTTCCAAGGGCTCGATCGTAAACGTTGCGAGGTGTTCGTCTATGCGAATCAAGTCCGGCGCGATGAAGTGACTCTTGAACTCTCACAGAGTGTTGACACTTGGCATGATGTGGCCGCCTGGAACGACGAGCGTCTGGCCGAGCAAATTCGACACGACCAGATTGACATCCTCTTCGACCTGTCAGGTCATACCGCGGAAAATCGCTTATTGATGTTTGCTCGCAAGCCGGCCCCGATCCAAATTTCCTGGTTGGGTTATGTTGGTCCGACAGGAGTCGAGGCGATCGATTATTTTCTGACCGACGGAGTACTCGTGAGCGACGAGCTTGTTGCTCGCTATGCTCAACAGCCGCTTCGTTTCGCCCACGCGCCGTGGTGTACGTATCGGCTGCCGCTCGACGCGCCGGAGGTCGGCCCCTTGCCGGCCCTCGAGCACGGCTTTGTCACCTTCGGCAGTTTTAACAAGCCCACCAAGATCACGCCGCAAGTGGTCACCCTCTGGGCGAACATCTTGCAACGTGTGCCACGCTCGCGCCTCGTGCTCAAATATCGGGGCTTTAACGACCCTCCCACACGCGAACGCTATTTGCGATTGTTTGAGGCCGCCGGAGTCGATCCGCAACGACTGGCTTGTCAAGGCGAGTCCCCCTTTCGTGACATGCTCGATCAGTATCAGGCCGAGATCGACCTGGCACTCGATCCGTTCCCGCACAATGGCGGCATGACCACCATTCTGGCATTATGGATGGGAGTCCCCGTCGTCACTTGGCCAGGCGAAACGTTAGCTTCGCGGCAGTCGTATGCCACCTATCGAGCGATGAACTGGACCGAGGCAGTCGCTCGCAACCAGGACGAGTACGTCGAATTGGCCGTCGCCTTGGCGAACGACTGGCCTCGCTTGGCCGCCTGGCGTGCCGAGCTTCGCCCACGTTTGGTCGCCTCCTCGATGATGAATGGCCCCGCGCTGGCAGTCGATCTGCTGGACGAAATACGGACCGTCTGGCGCGCATGGTGCGCTGGCGATCAATAACTGGGCCTTCAACCTGAGCCAACGCGTACAACTCGTCGACTTTCGGACCCCCACGAGGTTACAAACATGCCGTCCTCACTCATGATGAAACCGATCTACGCCCTCCTCACCGCATTGCTGCTCGCTCCGCTGACAGGCCTGCAAGCCGTGGAGACCCTGCCTCCGCTAACGGATGGCAAGGTGCCGACGAATCTCGATGAGCTCTGGGCGGGCTTTGATCCGCGCAAGGAACCTTTGGAAACGGAGGTGCTGAAGGAATGGGAGCAAGACGGTGTGGTGTGCCGAGTGGTACGCTATCAAGTTGGCGTGTTCAAAGGGGCTTCGGCGAAGATTGCGGCGTTCTACGCCTTTCCCCAGGGGGGACAAAAACTCCCGGCGCTGCTTTCCATGCACGGTGGCGGGCAGTCGGCGGGATTTGACAGCGTATTGAGAGATGCGAAACGCGGCTATGCGAGCATCTCGATCAATTGGGGTGGTAACAAATTAAACTTTGGACGCTCGACAGTGACCTATGACGGACCGCAGACCGACTGGGGCAATCTCGACGCCACACATCCACCGCAGCGGAACAAGGCTAACCATTTCGCAGGTGAGCTGACTCCCGATGAATTCACGCTCGATGCTGTCGAGTCGCCCCGTAACAGCAATTGGTTCCTGGTGTTGATGGCCGGGCGACGCGCGATCACGTTGCTCGAAACACAGCCCGAGGTGGATAGCACGCGCATCGGTGTCTCGGGCCATTCGATGGGCGGCAAGCTCACCACCAACCTCGCGGCCATCGATCAGCGCGTGCGCGCTGCTGTGCCATCGTGCGGAGGCTCGGGCGATCTTACCGAGGCTCAGGCGGACTTGCCGGGAGGACTGAAGACCAAGGTGTCGGCGATGAAACTCGCGTGCATCTCGGACAATGCCTACATCCCTCGCATCACATGCCCCACGCTGTGGCTTTCGCCGACGAACGACTTTCACGCGCATATCGATAACATGGCGTGGAACTGGCGCGCGGTGTCCGATGAGCGCGTGCGTTTTAGTATTTCGCCGCACTTCAACCACCGTCACACCTCCGAGCATGAAATCACGCAGCTGCTGTGGTTCGAGGAGCACTTGAAGGGCGCATTCAAAATGCCTCAGACACCTCGTATCGAGTTGCATCTGAAGGCGGAGGACGGCGTGCCGACCGTCAGCGTCGTCCCCGCGGAATCGCAGTCGGTGAAAAGCGTGGCCATCTATTACTCGGTCGATCCGCACGCACTCACACGTTTTTGGCGCGACGCGCAGGCCGAGAAAGTCGGTGGTCAATGGCAGGCCGCGTGTCCGGTGATGAGCCTCGACGAGCCGCTCTTTGTCTACGCCGATGTGAGCTACGACATGCCCGCCAGTTATCGCGCGGCGCATGTCGACTACAATCTGCCCGAGGCCTTCAACATCAGTAGCCGCGTGCTCTCTGCCGCGTCGTCCCAACTGAAAACCGCCGGGGTGATGGCGACCGACAAACCTGAGCGGCTGATCGATGACGGCGCTCGCGGCTGGCACGACTGGTATCAGATCAACTGGGCCCATCCGCCGCTCTGGAACGCCTACACGCGCAAGCTCAAGGATGTCAAATGGCGTGGCCCGAACGGTGCCAAGCTGGTGTTTGAAATCCGTAGCCACACGGACAACACGCTCGTGGTTACTTTCCTCTGCAATGCGTGGGGCGCAATGGCTCCCGGTAAGCCCGCCGTGGACTACAGTGCCATCAAGCCTTTGAAAGGCTCCGCCGACTGGCAGACCGTTACCGTGAGCCTGGAAGAACTGTCGGCCACGGATCCGAAATTCACCGCGCCATTGACCGATTGGCAGACGGTCTGCGAGCTAAGCATCAGCCCCAACGGACAAACGACCCAAGACGGGCAGAAGATCCAAGTGGACGCCAAAGCGTGGCAAGGGCCGCGCGAGATCCGCAACCTACGTTGGGAAGGGGGCGAGAATTCGCGCCAGTCAGCCGCTGGCGCCACGCTGCGTCCCGACGAGTTTCAAAAGAGTTTCAACCACGCGATCAAGAAGTCGCTGGAGCAAGAAAAGCGGGATGGGAAGTAATGGCTGCAGTCGCAGAGCGCATAACAAAGAAGCCGTCATCGGTTTAAGATGACGGCTTCCTTATTGAGCGGAGGGCACGGGAGTCGAACCCGCAACCGGTTGCCCGGCACGACATTTCCAGTGTCGCCGCTAACCATTCGCTTACCCTCCGAAGGCGATCGATAACCCTTTATTAGGCTTAGACTTCCCTGCTTTAATCCTTCAGCTCAGATCAAGCTAATTCACGTAAAGCTTCATGGCTTCCACCACATCATTTCTACGTCCATCGTAGCCCGACGTCCAACCGGTCACAAGACCTGTGTCGCGCCGCAGGACAAGAGAATTCTCCGTAGACCGACTGCCATGAAGTGTGACTTGGCTTCGCGAACGGTCGGACTCGCCCCGCGACGATAACCGAGCGCGACGAGCTAATAATTTACCGGCGGGTATCGCAGCGCGAATATCGCGATTGAATTCTGGTGGCGAGCGGGGACGCTTGATAATTCTCCGCTCTCTCGCTTCGCCCAAGCAGGCCTGCAATGGCTATAATCGCAGCGCACAAAATCTCCCCCAACACAGGTCAATCGTTGCTATGAAAATCGAACGCATCTTTGCTCACCGTGTTGAGTTGCCTTTGGTTGAAGGCTCGTACAAGTGGTCCGGCGGCAAGTCCGTTTCGGTTTTCGATAGCACGATCATCGGGGTCGAGACGGACTGCGGACTTGTCGGCTACGGCGAAGTATGTCCATTAGGACCGTTCTACCTGCCGGCGTATGCCGAAGGGGTGCGCGCCGGTCTTCGCGAACTCGGACCGCATCTGCTCGGCTATGACCCGCGCGAACTGAGCAAACTGAACGCTCGAATGGACGCCGCACTGAAGGGTCATCCGTATGTGAAATCAGGCATCGATATTGCCTGCTGGGACATATTAGGCAAGGCTGCTCAACTCCCCGTCTGCACGCTGCTGGGCGGACGCTTTGGCGAGAGCGTGCAGTTGTACCGCGCCATCTCGCAACAGGCTCCCGATGCAATGGCCGCGAATGTTCAAGGCTATCGCCAGCAGGGCTACACTCGCTTTCAGCTCAAGGTCGGTGGCGATCCGGATACCGACATCGAACGCATTCACGCCGTGCGCGCGATGTTGCAGCCATCGGATCGACTTGTTGCCGACGCCAATACCGGTTGGACTCAACACGAGGCGATGCGTGTGGTCCGTGGAGTCCGTGACGTTGACGTCTATATCGAACAGCCCTGCCTGACCTACGAGGAGTGCCTTGCGGTGCGGCGCAATACGACTCACCCGTTCGTGCTCGATGAAAATATCGACGCGATCGACATGCTGCTGCGCGGCAAGTCGGATCTGGCCATGGATGTCGTCAATCTCAAAATCAGCAAGCTCGGTGGGCTGACCAAAACCAAACAAGCCCGCGATTTGTGTGTCTCGATGGGGATTGCGATGACCCTGGAAGACAGTTGGGGAGGCGACATCACGACGGCCGCGATTGCCCATCTGGCTCATAGCACTCCCGAGCAGTTCCGCTTCACCAGCACGGATTTCAACAGCTATGTCACGGTGAGTACGGCCGAGGGTGCTCCGCAGCGTAAGCAAGGCTCGATGATGGCGAGTCGCGAACCGGGCTTGGGGATCACGCCCCGCTTGGAAGTCCTCGGCAAGCGCGTCGTGGAGATTTCCAATTCCCGGTAATACCCCATGACCATCTCAACTTCATGAACCTGTTGGATATGATTTAACCGATCGCAAAGGAATCGCTGTGAACTCGAATATTTTCCGCGGGTGTGTCCCTGCACTGATGACGCCGTGCCAAGCCGATGGCACTCCGAATTATCCCGCCTTGGTCAACAAGGCGCAGGCCCTGATGGCGGCCGGCATGAATGGAGTTGTCTACTGTGGTTCGATGGGGGATTGGCCACTCCTGACCGACGAGCAACGCCAAGAGGGGGTTCGTCGACTGACCGAGGCAGGAGTCCCTGTCGTGGTCGGAACCGGCGCTCAGAATTCATCACAAGCGGCGGCGCACGCGGCTCATGCGCAGCGTGTTGGTGCCCAGGGCTTAATGGTCATTCCGCGTTTATTATCTCGCGGAACGTCACCGGCCGCACAGCGGGCTCACTTTGCGGCCATTCTGGCAGCAGCACCTAAACTGCCCGCCGTGATCTACAACAGCCCTTACTACGGTTTTGAGACCAAAGCCGAGTTGTTCTTCGATCTACGGCGCGAATTTCCCAACCTGGTCGGCTTTAAAGAATTTGGTGGAGCCGCTTCGTTGAGCTACGCGGCCGAGCATATCACCCATGCCGACCGTGACGTCTTGTTGATGGTGGGCGTCGATACGCAGGTCTGCCACGGCTTTATTCGCTGTGGTGCGGTGGGTGCGATCACTGGAATTGGCAACTGTCTCCCTCGAGAGGTGCTGTGTCTGGTCGCGCTTTGCAATCGGGCTGCGGCGGGTGATGTTGAAGCGCGGCGCTTGGCGCGAGAACTCGAAGACGGCCTGACCGAGTTATCCCGTTTTGACGAAGGCCCCGACCTGGTTCTGTACTACAAGTATCTGCTTGTGCTGTTGGGCGACACGGACTACGAACGGCACTTCAATGCATCGGATCGGCTGTCACCCAGTCAAAAGCTGTTTGCTGAAACGCAGTTAAAACTCTTCCAAGCGTGGTGGAGCCATTGGCCAGGAAAAACCTACGGCTCATGATTGCGTCGCTGATGGATGCTCACCAACGGATTGGGTGGTTGGGGATCGAGTGGTTGGCCCGAGTCCTCGACTAAACGATTCCAAGCGGACCGTCACTCCACTCCGGAGCGGTGTGTTGCCAGCTATAAATGGGTATCTTCCGATCTCAGAAGTTACGGAATTATGATTACAAAGCGATAACTATTGATAATTTCAGTCATTAAATCGCTTTGAGCCACGTTGTTGTAGGGCAAAGTCGATAAGACAGGTGGGGGGGGGTGGACTCTATAGGGGCGAAGTAAATCGACGTTCAGCTCGACCCTTTGGCACGCCAAGTATCGGTTCGACCGAAAGAGCAATCATTCCATGTCATTGGACCAGCGGGCCACGATCTACCTCGTAGACGATGATCTGGAAATTCGTGCACTCCTCACGCAAATTGTCACGACGGCCGGCTGGCCGACCAAGTCGTTCGCCTCGGCGAATGATTTCCTGGCCGCGTATGTCGACAACGAACCAACCTGCTTGGTGACCGATTTGCACATGGCGAGCATTTCGGGGTTGGAGCTGATCGCGACCCTGCGTGCGCACGAGTATCGCTTACCCGTGATCTTGATCTCGGGCGATATCTCGATTGCCGACACCGTTCGCGCCATGCAATACGGGGCGACGACCGTGTTGCCGAAACCATTTGAAGATCACCAGTTGCTATGCTCGATTGCCGAGGCGGTCGAGTACAGTCAACTCAGTTGGCGTAAGGATCATGAGTGGCGTATCGGAGTGGGCCAATTAAGCCCTCGCGAGCGGGAAGTGGCCAACCATCTGCTCCACGGCAAGACGATTAAAGAAATTGGCCGGTCACTGGCCATCAGCTCCAGCACGGTGGACAAACATCGACAGCAGTTATTTGCCAAATTGCGGGTCGATTCGCCGGCGGAATTGTTACTCAAAGCCAGCCACTCGCGACGCATTCGCAGCATCGACTCTAAACCTGCGACCTAGATCGCGACTCTCGACTCGGCTTTTTGATGCCGTCGCGCTCATCCTCCGCGCCGCTGCCAAGGTGCGATTATATCGATTGCGCCGTCTCGTATCGATAAAGCTATTGCCCGCGAGGGGATAGCTTGTCGGGATAGGTAATTGGTAGTGGCGAATTTCTCTATTGCCCTTCGCAATGTGTAGCTTAGAGTCCCCTGTCCACATCTGTGAAAACACACCCAGGGCGTAGGCTTAACGTGATCGATCTCAATGTACTACGAGGGCAAGATGATGGTTTATGTGGCGGAACTGACCGAAGCCGGTTGTGCTCAGGCAACGGAAGCGTTGGAAACCGCACTGGCTGTCACGGCAGCCGGCTGGTTGACCCACGATGAAGTGCGTCGCGCCGAAGCTTGGCGGCAAGAAAAGGTCCCACGCATGGGAAAGTTAGCCATGACGCTCGGCAAACTGACGATGGGGCAAGTGTTTGAAATCCTGGGTCAACAAGGCACGCGAGGGGGAATGTTCGGCGAGATCGCCTTCGAGTTGGGATATCTAACCCGCAACGATATCTACGAACTGATGGTCCGGCAAACAAACATGCGACCTTCGCTGCTTGATGCTCTCGTGTCCCTGGAATTGCTCACCCCCCAGCAGGCACTAAGTCTGGAAAAGTCTCACGTTTCGACTGCCGTTACGTGAACGACGATTGAATGACGCAGAACACATTGCCCCGACGCCTCTATTGACTCGCAAAGATATTTCTTATGGAACTTGCTGACGCAGAGCTGATTGCCGAATTCGTCATTGAATCGCAAGAAGGACTGGCCAACATCGAACAACAGATGCTGGCTATTGAATCGGGCGGAACCAATGTCGATGTCGATCTGGTCAACGCCGTCTTTCGCACAATGCACTCGATCAAAGGTGCATCCGGGTTCTTAGGACTCGATCGGATCGGGGCCTTGGCCCATCGCCTGGAAGAAGTGCTCAATCATATGCGGAACCGCGAGATTGTCCCCAGTTCACAATTGGTAACGACCGTGCTCGAGGCGGCAGACTACATGAAAGGTCTGATCGAGGCCGTCGAGACTTCGCACGATGCTGACATCGATCCTTACGTGACGAAGTTGCAACAGTTTCGACCGGGCGCTGAACCGGTGAGCGAATCGCCCACGGTGACGACGACGGCGCCACAAACATCAACCGCTGCCGTGGTGCTGAGCGAAGTCGCTTCGCCCGTGACCGTGTCAGCCCCGGCCATGACCGAAGCGGTCCGCGAGTTTCTCGTCGAGTGTTATGAAAATCTCGATCAAATGGACCGCGATCTGCTCACGCTCGAGCATGAGCCCGAGGCAAAGCAACTCGTGCGAGGCATTTTTCGCACGATGCATACGGTCAAAGGGGGAGCCGGTTTTCTCGGCCTAGGCAACCTCGAACGACTCGCCCATACGGCTGAAAATTTGCTCGTCAAAGTGCGCGACGGCAGCCTCGTCGTCTCACATGGCGTGATCAGCGCCTTGCTGGCGACCGTCGAGCATTGTCGTGTCGGCCTGCGGATGCTCGAGACCCACGGGAGCGATGCCGGTTTTCAGGCCAATGAGGTTGTCGCCCAACTGCTGGCCGCCGAACAAGGGAACGGGTCAGCGACACCCGCGCCCGCGACTCGGGCCGCAACGAATACGACCGCGCCAAACACACCGGCCACGCCCGCTACGGTTGCCGTACAACCCACGTTGCCAACGGCTAAGCCGATTGCCGAAACGTCCAAGAGTGCGCCGGAAACTCCGGTTGTCGATAAAAACACGCCCTCGGTGGGCGATACGACGATCCGGGTCGATGTCGAATTGCTCGACAAACTCATGACGCGCGTCGGCGAGCTGGTGCTGGCCCGCAACCAGATTGTGCAATTCACCAGCAAGCTCGAAGACGCTGCCTTCATCAGCACGGCACAGCGGCTCAACCTCATTACGACCGAGTTGCAAGAGAGCGTGATGAAAACACGCATGCAGCCGATCGGGAATGTCTGGGCCAAGTTCCCACGCGTGGTCCGCGATCTGTCGTCGCAGTTGGGCAAACAAGTCCGCATCGAGATGGAAGGCAAAGAGACGGAACTCGACAAGACGATCATCGAAGCGATCAAGGATCCGCTCACGCATTTGGTGCGCAACTCGATCGACCACGGTGTCGAAACGCCGGAAGTAAGACTGGCGAAAGGCAAAGATGCCGAAGGTCGCCTGTTACTACGGGCGTATCACGAGGGTGGGCAGGTCAACATCGAAATCATCGATGATGGCGCCGGTCTGAACCTGGAGCGAATCCGCAAAAAGGCGGTCGAAAAGGATCTGCT
>CAYLYE010000016.1:0-45403 GCA_964387325.1 uncultured Planctomycetaceae bacterium | reverse complement strand
GGTATCGGCTGCGACACGGCGATCGGCGTCGAGGGGGCAGCACTCGACACGGTAGCGACCGGCGGGCTTACGACGGGCGCGGGTTCAATGTTTTTTTTTACGTCGGTAACAGCCGACGAACGCGGAGCGATTGCAGGAGCAGCCAGTGCCGGTGGCTGGCCGTCATTGAGTTGTGCGATGATCGCGCCGAGTTGCACGAGGTCTTCCAGCCGACAGATGCGCACCAGGGCCATCTCGGCCAGGGTGCGGCCGTGAGTACTGCTCCGCATCCGCGACAGGGCCGTCTCAATGAGCTGCATCGCGGCCAGGATCGCATCCACGCCAAGCTGATCGGCCGCCTGACGCATCATGTCGCGCGACGCAGCCGCCACGTACATGAGCCCGTCGGCATCAATGCCCACGACCGACACCAGCAAATCGCGAAAGTAACCCAGCAGTTGATCCATGAGTTGACCGATGTCGACCCCGTCGGCGCACGCGTGGTCGATCAATTGCAAGGCGGTTTTGGCGTCGCGCTGTTCGACCGCTCGCACCAACTCGATCAGTCGCTCGTCGCCGGCTGTGCCAAGTAGCCGATGAATATCAGCCAGGGTGATTCGCTTCTCGCAACAGCTCAGGAGTTGTTCGAGCAACGACTGACTGTCGCGCATCGACCCCGCCGCGCGACGCGCAATGATCTCGAGCGCCTCGGGCTCGGCCTCGACCCCTTCGGTCTCGACGATCTGCTGCAAGCGTTGCCGGATCGATGTGGGCCGAATGCCGGCAAAGTCGAAGCGTTGGCAGCGCGAGAGGATCGTGATCGGGATCTTTTCGACTTCGGTCGTGCAGAAGATGAACTTCACATGCTCGGGCGGCTCTTCGAGCGTCTTGAGCAAGGCGTTAAACGCCTCGCGTGTGAGCATGTGGACTTCGTCGATGATGTAGATTTTGAATCGCGCGCGGCTTGGCCGCACGTTGACTTTCTGACGCAGTTCGCGAATTTCGTCGATGCCGCGATTGCTCGCACCGTCGATTTCGAGCACATCGACATCATCGCCGCTGCTGATGCTTTGGCAGATGTCGCACTGGTTACACGGCGCGGGGGAGGGCCCCTTCTCGCAGTTGAGCGCTTTGGCCAGAATGCGGGCCGACGAGGTCTTGCCGACTCCGCGGGCTCCGGTGAACAGATAGGCGTGACCGACCCGATGCGTGGTGATCGCGCCGCTGAGCGCCTGGGCAATGTGTTCTTGACCGATCAGTTCGGTGAACGTTTGCGGGCGATAACGGCGCGCGACGACGACATATTCGCCTTCTCGATCTTTCGCAGCGGCGGTTTCTTCAGGTGCCATAGCCAGCCGTGAACCGTACTCCGTTGGCGGTTGATCGCTTGAGCGGTCGCCAAACCCTTTCCCGCAGAGGGGATCGGGAAGGCAGATCACTTACGACATCTCGGCCGCCGATGAGAGGCCCGCCGCACGAAGAGCGAGCTGCTTATGGCTGCTGGATTTCTCCCCTGACCCGGTTCACAGTGCCCCACCGCGGGGGCCTCTCATCGGCAGCCGAGATTGCAATTGCCTAAGCCCTACAACTTTACCCGCTAGAGCAGGTGATTGGAAGTAGGCGAAGCCGCGGGGAAATGTCAGATTCTCACACCCATCCGAGCCACGCAACGGGCTTCCTGGGATGAATTGCTCCCGGCAGCGCACGCGGAGAGCCGATTAATGGACCAAGAAAAGGCCGCCGATTAGGCCCGTCTCGTAAATCGCGCCACGTAAGCTGAGCGGAACACCGGGGATGTGGTACGGCGCGCAACTGCCGGGCCGATAATAGCCCAGCGTGTAAACGCATTCGTTCGGTGATTCGAGACCCATCTTGTAAGGTAGTAGCGGCACCGACACAAAGAAGTGAGCCGCCGACGCGATTGGTTGAATGACCGGCGGCAGGGCATGACCGTAACGCTCCAGACGCGATTCTTCAAAGTAGAGCGGTAGGTGGGCTAGATTCGTAGCACGCCAGGAATAGGTGAGCGGTTCAAACTGGCGCCGCTGATAACGCTCGTCGCCGAGTCCGCACTCCGGAGGAAACTCGCCCGGCTCGGCAGCCGATTTATTCGTGATCGCTTGAATCCGCTTGAGTTTGAGTCGCTCCTTGTCGCAGTCGATGGTCAGGGTATGTCCTTCGATCGAGAGCGCATCTTCAGCCGGAAACGGCCGACGGGGTGGGGCCGGCTGGCTGGTCATCGAGATCGGACTCGCCGGTAGCAGGCTCGGCGCGCCAGAATCCGGCTCGCCTTGATAGGCAGTACGGACGACGGGGGCGGGTTTCTCCCGCGCCACCGAGTCTAGGGGATCGACCACGCGCGTCGAACGCCATTGAAGTGCGGGCGTTGCGGACTTCGCGCGAGGTGCCGTCGAAGCGATGTTCGGATGCGAATCTGTCGAGACACCCGTTTGAGTTTTCGAGCGGATCCAGCTCGAATCGACCGCTCGGTCACGCGAGTTCGAGGTTGCTTCGACCGCAGTAGTCGAGACGCCGAGTGGCGCCTTGGCGCGCGACCACTGCGTGCCGAATGTCTGTGCGTCGGCGGCATCGGCCCAAGCAGCCCAAACACTGGAGAGGATGATAAAGACGGCGAAGATGCCGATCCAAGTTAGCCAAGTCCAAGATGCGTTGCGAGTCGCCAGGTGTTCCGAGGTGTGCCATGTGACGGCCCGCGCGGCGCGACGCGCGTGTTGCTCACGAATGATCGCCGGATGAAAACTCCGACGTGGTGTAATTCGGTGCTTCTTGCGTAATGGAAATGTCATGAGGATGGCTTTCTCGCACGCTGGCGGCAGAAACCTGAATAAACCGGCTTTGCGTCCGCAGCTGATCGATGTTGCGCGCCCCGACATAACCCATGCCGGCTCGCAAGCCACCGACCAATTGATAGACGAACGGTCCCAATGGGCCGCGGAAGGGCACGCGCCCTTCAACCCCCTCGGGCACCAACTTATTCGATCCGCGTTCCTTGCTTGTCGATTGTCGGTAACGTTCGCTTGATCCTTTGACCATCGCGCCCATCGAGCCCATGCCACGATAGGTTTTGAAGGTCCGTCCTTGGTAGAGAATCTGATCGCCGGGGCTTTCGAGCAAACCGGCAAACAAACCTCCCACCATCACACAATGTGCGCCGGCCGCGATGGCCTTGGTCATGTCGCCCGAGTAACGGATACCGCCATCGGCGATCACCGAGACTCCGGCATCTTGGGCCTCTTGAGCTGCATTCCACACGGCCGTGATTTGCGGAACACCAACACCGCTGATCACACGCGTCGTGCAGATCGAGCCTGGCCCGATACCAACCTTAATCGCATCGGCTCCGGCACGGATCAAGTCGCGAGCGCCTTCGCGTGTGGCGATGTTGCCCGCCACGACGTCGATGTCAAATCGCTGCTTGATCTGCTTGACCGTTTCAATCACGTTCGTCGAGTGGCCATGCGCACTGTCGACCACGACCAGGTCGACCCCGCGTGATAGCAGGCTCTCGACCCGATCGAGTTCAAACACGCCGACAGCGGCGCCAGCACGCAATCTTCCCTGGCGATCTTTGCAAGCGTTCGGGAAGCGGCGCATCTTGTCGATGTCTTTGATCGTGATCAGTCCGGTCAGGCAGTATTTTTCGTCCACCAGCAAAAGTTTCTCGACTTTATTTGCCGTTAAAATCTTCTCAGCTTGTTCTAACGTTACATTTCCCGTAGCCGTCACGAGGTGATTCTTCGTCATTACCTCAGATACCCTAAGATCTTCGCTCTCTAGAAAGCGCATATCCCGCCGTGTGAGAATTCCGACGAGTTTGTTTCCCTCGCCCGTAATGGGAATCCCAGAGACGTTGTGCTGGACCATCACTTCGCGGGCCCGGCGAACGGTGACATCGCCCGAGAGGGTCACCGGATCGGCAATGATGCCGTTGGCCGACCGCTTCACCTTGTCGACCTCTTCGGTCTGACGTTCGATCGACATGTTCTTATGAATAATGCCGATGCCCCCTTCCTGCGCCAGGGCGATCGCCATCTCGGCCTCGGTCACGGTATCCATCGGGGCCGACAACAACGGGATGTTCAACTCGATGCGCCGCGTGAGGCGGGTACGAACATCGCAGTCTGACGGGACAACCTCACTAAAGGCGGGTTCGAGCAGAATGTCATCGAACGTGATTCCCTGATACGCGATTTTCTGGTCCATCGGCGGCGTCCTCGTGTGGGCCGTATGTCGGTAATCCGGCATTATCGCGCCAAAAGCGTCCTTGGCAACAGGCCCACGGCTGGGAAAACAGCCAGATCATGCCCACTCAGGCCCGGCGAAATTCAAGGCGGCCACGGACGCGCTGCCCAGAACACGACTCTCGGCTGCGACTAGCCTTAGCTAGTCGTGCGGTCGTAGTAATAGAAGTTGGCCTGCAATTCAGCGGCAGAAACGACAAGCGTGCTGCTCACTCCGCTGCTATTGACCCCCCACGGATTAAAGAGGGTCAACTTCTGGCTCGCGGCATCGTAACCGATCACCGCATAGGCGTGGCCGGGCAGAATTCCACTCGCCACGCCACTGAACTTCGACGTCACCCCCACCAGAGCGCTCGACATGAATGCCGAGGCAATGCCGCTGAAATCGATCGCGTTGGCCACGCTCGCCGATCGCCCCGTGATGTAGCGGAAGGCATCAGCCTCGTAACCGGCCGAGACCGATCCGTAAGAATTCCCGGCCACGGTACGCATCCAGCCCGCGGCGTTCATCTGTGCGTAAGCCTTCTCGGCCAGGGCGACCCACAGCTCGCTACCGCTGTTGGTCACCTGATCTCCCATGCTCGCGAACACGAGCCGACCGTAGCGGTCGGTGGGCAAGTAGCGGTCGACGGTCACGTAGTCGGCCTTGCCGTTGTTATAGAATCGGACCCCATAGGTGCCATCGCCGTTATCGATGAACATATTCTGCAACACGGTCGGCGTCTTGATGGCCGTCTCGACCAAGCCGACGAGGAAGTAACAATTACCGATCAGCCCTTGGCGAACATCGGTGTAGCTAATGCCCCCCGCGAATAAACTGCCCGAGGCGTATTGATAGGCGTAGGTCGTGCCACCCCAGGTCGCGTCGGGCCGATCGGTTCCCAGAAACCATTTGTTCACGAGTTGCGTGAGTTGCAGGCCGCTGCTTCCCACGGCGAGGTTGCCCAGTGCGGCGCCTTGATACGTGGCGTTGGCCGTGTTGCCGTTGACGACCTTGCCCGCCAAGTTGCTCACGTACTCGCTCATGTTAAACATCGATGCTTTCGACACAATCAGCCGCAGGTCACTTAGCTCCGCGGTGTTGACCGAACCGGTCGCGGCCACTTGGCTGAACAAGGCCATCATATCGGTCCGATCAAACACGCCGTCGCGGTACCAATAGCGCGCCATGCCACGCAGGTTGTCATCCTGCACGTTCATGTCGAACCAAGCAAAGTGCCCATTGACCCGTGAGTTGACGCCACCCGAGGCGAAGTAGTTATCGACGGCCGTGGCTTGATCGTCGAACAGTGTGTTGACCCCTTGGGTGCCGAAGAGCCAGTCGTAGTCGCGACCGCCGCCGAGCCAGTTGCTCCCCAACCCGCCATAAATCACGTCGCGGCCGTCGCCACCACTGATGATGTCGTTGCCGTCTTGACCCAGTAGCGTATCGTTTCCGGCGTCGCCGTTGATCGTGTCGTCGCCGGCTTCACCGTAGATGACATCGTTCCCGAGTCCGCCATCAAGATAGTCGCTGCTGCTGCCACCATAGATAATGTCGTTGCCTTCACCGCCGAAAATGACATCGATCCCTTCGCCACCTGCGATGAAGTCGTTGCCCGCTCCGCCGTAAATAATCGTCGGAGTCAGGATGGGCTGATAGCCAAAGAGTTGGCTGTTGAGTTGAATCTGATCGTCGCCCGAGAGACCATCAATGATAATTTGCGAGACCTGCGAGGCGGCAAAGGTCTGGTTGCTCCCCATGAGGCCCAGTCGGCCGTTGTTCTGAATCAAGAAGATTGCATCGTTGCCGCTCGTGCCTGTGATCTTAAGCTTCGATCCGTCGAGGATCACGCTCAAGCCCGTGGTGAGCATGTGGCGCGCTTCGAGTGGTTCGATCGCGAGAGGTCGGCGCAGTCGATTCAGGGTGCGTCGCAGCATGCGGCAACGAGACTCCACTCGTCGCGAGTACGCAGGGTCAGCGCACCGTAACGAGCCAATTGATTTCGGGTCAATCTGGTCGAACGACCAATCTACAGGCGGCGAACGCCGCGTGAAGTGTCGGCAACAGAAAACCTAGGCCGAAATGCGTCGGAGGTCAAACAACAATCGCAGATAATTGCTCTGCTAGCTGATGTGTTTGACGTGGATCGGTTGCTGCTCGCGCGATCTTGTTGTCGCCAAGCACCATCGGCTTTCGCATCCGTTGCCCAAACGCAACGTGTCGCGCCTAGGCAACGCGGATGCGGTTGAGGCTGAAAGCCGGTTTCTCTCAATTACGCAGAGTACCGCATCAAGGTTCGGAGGATTTTTTATCGACTTGGTGATTCACTCCGAGTTGCGATTCACTTCGAGCCCGGGAGCGTGAGCCCTCGGTTAAAATGGCCCTGTCATTCGCAACGTTAACCGGGGACATACGCCCCCGGCTCAGAGAGTGTCATATCATCTCGCTTGTTTCGTCTGCCCAAGACGCGTAGATTATCCCCATGTTATTGGCCATGCACATTCCTGATGGGTTCCTTGACCCGATAACGACCGTTGTTACGACGGGGCTCGCCATGCTGGGCTTGGCCACGGCACTTCAGCGACTCAAGCGGCAACTTGGCAGTCGACTGCCACCGCTGCTCGGGGTGACGGCGGCAGCCATTTTTGCCGCCCAAATGGTCAACTTCCCATTGCTCGTCGTTCCCGCTTCGGGACACTTGCTCGGAGGAGTCTTGGCGGCAGTGTTGCTCGGTCCCTGGGGCGGACTCATTGCGATCACCGCAGTCCTGATCGTGCAGTGCCTCATGTTCGCCGATGGGGGATTAACCGCCCTGGGGGCTAATATAGTCAACATGGGATTAATAGGGTCCTGTGTTGGACATGTTTTCTTCACATGGCTTCGACGACACTTGCAAGGAATTCGCGGCACCGTGATCGCCGCGGCAGTCGCCTCGTGGCTGGTCGTCCCCCTGGCGGCTCTCGCCTTTGCGGTCGAGATGGCCAGCAGCGGCGACTATGACTTTGTGCCGCTCGCTTGGCTGCTGCTGTGTGTGCATGTGCCGATCGGCTTGGGCGAAGCCCTGATAACGGGTCTGATTGTTGCTGTGATCGCCCAGATTGAACCCTCGCTGCTGCCTCAACACGAGGCCCAGCGGGCAACGTGGCGGCCGCGATACCTGACCGCGGCGGGCTTGAGCGTGGCGTTGGCTACGGCCGTTTTTGCTGCTCCCTGGGCTAGTTCGCTGAGTGATGGCCTCGAGTGGGTCGCGATCCGTTTTGGATTCGCCGAACAAGCCACGAGTCTGAACTGGGCTCCATTAGCCGACTACCAATGGCCATCCATCTCGACTCGCATCGGGACGTTTCCTCCCGAATGGTCGCACGGCGCGTGGGCTACGATGTCGATCGGCGTGCTGGGGACACTCGTCACCTGGGTCGTGGCACACATCGTCTCGCGCCGCATAGCCTGGAGTGATGAACTGACAGAAGCCTAAGCGGCACTACGCAAGTCGGTTCGACACGACACATCCCGCCGCGATCACGAACGATGGCGCCCTATCGCGTTCCAAAAATGTGACGAGCGGATCGCGATCACAATCCTCGCTTGCTAACGGAATCGCAACGAGGTCGGCGCGCTGACCCGGCAATAGGGTCCCACACGTCTCGGCGAGCCCCAGGGCCTCGGCCGCGTCGGACGTGACCATTCGCAGGATGTCATGAGCCGATAGCTCAGGAAACTGCCGATGAACGAGTCGCGCCTCGCGAGCCACGTTCAAGTCGGGGTTCGATCCCCGGCCGTCGGTCCCGAGCACCACGCGAACGCCGGCCGAAAGCAGCTTATGCAACGGGTACTCGTCGTGACCGAAGTAGGCGTGGGTTCGTGGGCAGTACACGACGCTCATCCGCTCTCGGTGTTGGCCGATGAACGCGATCTCGTCGTCGCTCAGGTAATTGCCATGCACGACAAGCACACGAGGGGCAACGGCCAGTTGCTCAAGGTAATCGAGGATGCGTGTCCCCGGCGGTATGCCACACGACTGCCACTCGAACCCGAGCGCGGCGAGCCGGTCGCGAAAACGTCCCGTGCCGCGGTCGATGAGCTGCAATTCGTCCCGGGTCTCGGCCAGATGCATGGCCAGGGGACGATTTTGTTGCACAGCCCGATCAATCAGTGGCGTCAGCAAATCGTGATGGACCGTGTAGGGCGCGTGCGGACTGATACCCCAGCCAGGCTCGGCCTGCTGTAAGAACGCATCGACTTGCGTGAGCGAAGCGCCGATCGAATCGCGTATCAGCGCGAGGGCTTCTTGAAACACGACGAGTTGAGCGGGCGTGTCGATCGGCGCGAGCCAAGTGTCTCCGGTGGCAATTTCACCGAGCGAGGTGACACCCCAACCGAGCGACTCAGTCAACCCAAGCGACACAGCCTCGCGGGGCAAAACCGATCGGCCCCGCTTCCATGCGACGATCTGGCCGATCCAGTCGGGAAATGGCATTCCCGGTTGCCCGATGGGCGCGGCCAGATCGCTGAACTCCAGGTGTACATGGGCGTTGACGAGACCGGGCAACACGAGCATGTCACCCAGTTCAAGGGTGGCTCGCGCTGGAGAGGTTTCGATCTGCACGATACGGTCGCGATGGATGGTGACGAGGCCGTCACGAACGACTGTCCCAGCGTCCTGCACAATCCACCGCGCGCGGAGCGTCCAGGGCTCGTCGCGCGGCAACTCGACAGCTCGGCTCACTGCACCTCCAACGCGAGCACAAAGGTGTCGAGGTCCTTCTTCTTTTGCAGGATGTTGGCCTGCAACTCGTTAACCTGCTTGCGGAGACGCTCGACCTGATCTTCTTGCTCGCTGAACTTCTTCACATATCGGGCGTAGAGATCCGAGTTGCGATCGAGTTGCTGCATGTTCTGGCGAATGCGGCTTTGCTCCTGGTCGATCGTCTGCAACTCGGCTTGCAGCGTCTTCAATTGGTTATTGAGCTGCTCGATGCCCCGTTTGCGCTCGACGATCTCGCTCAGGGCTTTTTTCACGGCCGGGCTGACCGACTGGGCGCTGATGTAAAAACTGACCGTGCCATCGTCGATGTTGTTGGCCGCGTAGCTTTGGTAGACAATCTGCTCCTCGCGAACATCGAGCTTGGCCGGCTTGCCAGGCTCGGCCTGCATGGCGAAGCGATACAGGTCGCGAGTCTTCTCGTCGCTCTTCGTGGGCTCGATCAGTTTCCAGCCCCCTTGCAACGGCTGCTCGATCAGCACGGTCTTGACCTTGCGGCCCGAGTTTTTCACCGTGTAAATCTGATGCCGTTCCATACGACGCGAGACTTGCAGTGTCCCCTTGGCCAGCTTAACGCTCACGAGTTGCTCGGGCACCCCTTTCCCCTCGACAGCCACTTCGGTATCGAGATCCAACGCGTAGCTCAACAGTCGTTCGCTGTTCGGAGGCAGGTCTTCGATCCGCGCGTCGCCGGCATACGCGCCGTCGTCGAACACCGTGATCGGGCCTTGCATCAAATGCAAACCGCTCGAGTTGGTCATCCGCAGCCCGGCGAGCGGGTGCTTGGGTTGCACGGCCGGATTGTAGATCGAAACCTTCTCGCCTTTGATCGATGCGTTGACGATCGGCAACATGGCCGACTGCTGACGCGGGAGCGTCACGGGAGTGTCGATCTTGTACTGAAAATACTCGCCGACGTTGCCCCCCTGAGCCACCGACTGGATGCCACGCAACATTTGTTGCTCCTTCTCGGCGAGCTTGTCGGCGGCGCCTCCGAAACCGGCGGCGAGGGCGTTGGACTGTTCCAGCCGTCGAGCGGCTGCCATCGGCGCGGCGGCTGCCTTCATGTCCGCTGACTTACGCAGAGCATCGGTCGCGGCTACCTCGCGAGCCCGATTGCTCTCGTCGCGTTTGGCAGATTCAAGGTTCGCCCGATCCATGTCTTGACCGTAGGTTTGCGGACGCAGCGAGGCGAACAGTTCGGGCTCGACCCAAGGGCGCGGCACATACAACGGCTGATACATGTTCATTACGAACGAGATGGGCCGGCCGCTCACCAGCGTCAGGCCGACTTGCTTCCAGTCCTCGTCGCTCGTGTTCTCGACGATCGCCCAGCCTTGCAGCAACGGTGGATCTTGGTCGCGAAGCACGAGCCGGTAGCTTGTTTTCCAGATGGGTGATTCTTGCACGTAGCCGACCATCACCTCGCGTGCTCCTAAACCTTGAAAGTTGATCGACACGGTCTTCTTGTCATTCGAGTGCCCGAGGGCGAGCACCTTCAGGGCTTGTCGCAATTCGCCATCGAGTTTCGCGTTGGCCAATTTGATCTTCTGCAAACTGGCCAGCGGAAAGCTGCGGATGCCGTCCTCGGTGAGCAGGGTCAGATACTCGATCTCGACCGTTTCTTTTTCGGTGGCTTGCTTGCGACGCTCCAGACCGACGATCGTGCCGGCAACCTGACTCGGGGTTTCGACCATGACCTGCTCGCCACGCACCTGCGAGAGCATATCGAACAGCGAAGGATTGCTCGTCAGATCGATCGCAAAGCTACGCAGCGTTTTGGTGATCGGGTCTTGCGAGCCGTAGTTGACGGTCGAGACCTTGCCGCCACCAAAGTCCTGGACCACCAAGCTCTTGAGCAGGTCGTTGATGTTGCCGGCCGGGAATTGCAGGTCGACGACTTGGGTGTCTTTGATCTTTGCGTCACGCTGGAAATACCCGACGCCCGAGTTGAACAGCACGATTTTAGTGACGGGCAATGGGGGAGCATCGGCCGCTCGACACGGCAAGGCGGCAAAGAGCGTGGCAACAACCGTAAGTCGCAGCAGGTTGGTGAACATGACGGCAAGTCCCTCGAAAAGCAGCGTGATAGGCAAATCGTACACTCGATTCTAGCTCTTCGACGCGGGGGAAGTCAGTAAAGTTCCCTGCAAGAAACATGTTTTCTGACGGTCAGGCCAACCCATGACTTACGAGCCGGGGGCTCACGCCAGCGGATCGGAGATGTTACGATCGGACGCCGTAACACGTGTGTACCGTCAACCTTTGCGGAGATGACCAACATGGCTCGCACTCCCAGCACCATGCTGCCGTTAGGGACCGTCGCCCCGAGCTTTTCGCTGCCGAGCACGAGTGGCCGAACCGTCACCCTGGCCGAGTATGCGGGCAAGCCGGCGCTGCTTGTGGTGTTCATGTGCAACCATTGCCCGTTCGTAAAACATTTGGCCGGAGCGCTAGCCCAGTTAGCGAACGACTATCAGCCGCGTGGCTTGGCGATGGTCGGCATCAGCAGCAACGACGTGTCAGCGTACCCGGCCGACTCGTTGGAGAACATGAAGATCGAGGCTCAACAGCGTGGCTACGCATTCGAGTATTTGTACGATGCGACCCAGGCGGTGGCGAAGGCGTATCGCGCGGCCTGTACGCCCGACTTCTTCTTGTTCGACAGCCAACAGAAGCTCGTGTATCGCGGTCAGTTCGACAGCAGCCGACCGGACAATGGGCAGAGCGTCACCGGAGCCGACTTGCGTGCGGCGATCGATGCTGTGCTCGCGGGGCAGATTGTCTCGGCCGAGCAACGACCGAGCTTGGGTTGCAACATCAAGTGGATCGCGGGCAACGAGCCGGATTATTACACGTAGATCGAAGAGATCGTTGTTTCACGTTAGCCGCTGCGTGAGCGTGGCGAACGTGAAGAATTGAATACGGTGGCGACGCGCGGCCGGAGGAATGGCATGCGACCGCGCGTCGCACCGGTACCTGTTTCACTTGCGATCGAAAATACCGGCCCCAAAACCATCACGCTTCAAGTTCGAGTGCGGCGTCGAGGGCGTTGTGTCGGAGAGCCGATCGGTATCTGAGCGATGGGGCGGCGCGACGACACTGTCGACCCGCTGCGGCGGGGGCGGCGCGACGACACTGTCGACCCGCTGCGGCGGGGGCGGCGCGACGACACTGTCGACTCGCTGCGGTGGGGGCGGGCGATGCAGTCCGGCCGGGCGATGCGCTTGATCGTGACGCGTGCGTCCCGAGGTATGCACCTCGTCATCCAGATCGTCATAGCGCGACACATAGCCGGGGAGCTTCGAGCGTTCAATCTCTTCGTAGAACGAGCGAATCACGTGTTCTTGAATCATCTCGCGACAGCTTGAGTTGATCGGGTGGGCAATGTCGGCGTAGAGCTTGGCGCGGCCGTCATCGTCCTTGGCGGCAGAAATCTCTTTGAGCCGACCGCCACACTGGTTGCAGTACACGGCTCGCAGGTGGTTTTTGCAGTGGCACTGAGAGCAGTGCGTGGTGAGCTTACGACTGGGCATGGCCACGAAAGGCCCGGTGGTGCCGTCGATGATCTTCAGATCGCGAATGACGAAGCAGTCGTCAAACGTGATCGAACAAAAAGCTTGCAGACGCTCGCCGGCGTCTTCCACTAACTTGATGCGAACCTCGGTGATTTGCACGGCCGCTCTCCCTCTGTGTGTGTTAAACCACGGAGCTGATGGCAAAGACTCGTCCGACACCCCGCTGACGCAACCGCGCGGCGAGCCGTCGAGCCTGCCCCGCATGGGCACATAACCCGAAATAGCTCGATCCGCTACCGCTCATCTGATGCGCGAGCACGCCGAGTTGCGTGAACTCACGCTGCAACCGCTCGATCCACGGCGTGACGCTGCTCGCCGCAGGCTGTAAGGCGTTATGAAAGCCACGTCCGGCTTGAGTCAAGCAGCCTCGCCGCAGCGATCGGATCAACTCGCCACAGTGTCGTGGCTCGGCAGCAGCGTGGCAGGCGCGGTAGACCTCGGCGGTGCCAAGTCCCACGGGCGGACGCACGACCACGAAATGCAACTTTCCGAGCTGATCGACCGGTTCGATGATCTCGCCTCGACCGCGACAGACAGCCGCGCGGCCGTCGAGAAAGAACGGGATATCGCTCCCCAGCGAGGCGGCCACTTGTGTGAGGGCCGCTTGGTCGAGACCGAGATTGCAGGCGAGATTGGCACCGACAAGTGCGGCAGCAGCATCGCTCGAACCGCCTGCCAAACCGGCTGCGAGTGGGATGCGCTTCCAGAGCGTAACCTCACACCCGAGCGACCGACCGGCAAACTCGCCTAAGCGGCGAATCGCTCGCACAATGAGATTGTCTTCTCCCACGCTCAATGGCTCGGGCGTCGCTTGGTCAAAGCGACATTGCAGCGTGACTTGGTCGTCCTGACGCGGGGAGAAATGCAGCGTATCGTAGAGCGACACCGGGACCATGAGCGTTTCGATCTCATGGAACCCATCGGCACGCTTGGCCAGAACCTCTAAAAAGAGATTCAGCTTGGCCGGAGTTTGAATCTCAACTCCTCTATGCGAGCGCCGAACGTGCATCCTACCCATCCTGGGCTTGATTGCGGCGCGGGACGTAATTCCCCGCTGGTGTCGCCTCAATGCTCGAAAAAAATGTCAAAGTCGGAACCGACGTGCGCTAGACAAGGCCTGGCTACTGAATGCGTGTCCGAAACGAACCGGTGCGATGTACACGAACCCGAGGGGGGATCGGTCCTCGATCGCCTCAGGCCAGTCGATACGCGGCACTGGCTTCACTAGCAGGTCTAACTCCGCATGCTACGTCGTTTTCAAAAATTGGTCAACGGAAGTTTATAGACCCGAGCGATAGCGTTGCATGCGAATCTATGGGCACACGAACAGAAGGGCCTTATCGGATGAAATGCGAGTCATCAACAAAGCAATCTCCGTCGAGTGCGAGGCTTGCTTGAACTAGGCAAGCTTGAGTCGCTTGGATTTGATCTGATTCGAGCCAGTCGAAGGGTCGATAGAGCGAATATGAGGGATAATCAATCAGGGCCGAAATGAAGGTGCACGAACGATGACCTGCTGGCGAGTCGTATTATTGCTGTTGATCTGCAGCTCAACCGCTGCTAGCGCCGAGCGGACAAGCGTGACCGTGCCGTGCCCTCCGGAGGCAGGCAAATCTCGGCCCCCGTTGTTTCTGCCCCAGATCAAGGCGAATTGCATCGCGCCGGTGACGCATCGTTATATCGTGGTCGAGCCACGCCCGACGCTCGCGCCAGCGCCGGCGGTCTGCAATAAGCCCGATCGTTGGGTTGCTCAGAACGTCACCGCATCGCCGTATCCTTACGGCTGGTTCGGTGCTCGCGGACACGAGCAAGCTTCGCGCCGTGGTAGTTACTACGGCGATACGCGCGACTATATGCGTTTGCGATCGTATTAATCGATCGAGCGGCAGCGTGTGATCGCCGGGCTATCGAGCGTAGCCGATGAAGAAGCTGAAGTTCTGCACGTGATCTCCGCTGCGCATGCTGACAGGGCCAGCAAAGTCGAGCGCGATAGGACCGGGGCCCATCGCCGGAATCGAGATCCGCAATCCGGCACCCAACGCAACTCGCATGGGACCGTCAAAGTGTAAATTGCTCTCGACGGATCCAAAGTCGCAGAACATCACTCCGCGCAACATGTCGTCGGCGGTAATGGGGAACAAATACTCGAGTGAGTTCAGCCAACTCAGGCGACCACCGACCTGAACATCCTGATCGAGAGGCGTCACACCACGGAACATAAAACCACGCAAGGAACCGTAACCACCAGCATAAAATCGTTCGTAGATCGGCGTGTCGTTCCCTGCGATCCCCACCTCGGTTACATAAGACAAGACGTGCCGGCCCGATCGGTCGGGACGTTCGTGCAGCAGGAAGTACTGGCTACCGGTGGCCGTGAACTTCGGAAAGCTAAACGTGCCGAACCCTTGCTCGAATGCCAGGTTAATTAAATGTCCCTGCGTGGCCAGGAACGTGCTGTCGCGTGTGTCGTGTTGGATTTCCCACTTGGCCGCATACAGCGCCGTGTTCCCGAGCACGTTGTTTAAGTCGGTTGGCGTCGGCACGGTCGGGTTATTGACATTCACATTTTCGGCGCGCATCGAGACGGTGCTGCTCAAGTCGGGCGTCAGTTGATAACCGAGCGCCACACGGCCACCGGTACGTTCCTCGGTCCAGTTTTGGTAGAACCGCTGGAAGTAATAACCGCTGAGGGTATAGCTGATACGTGTGTCGAGGAAATATGGGTCGCGATACGTGGCCGTGTAGCGCGACACCTGAGTGCCAGGAAAGGCCTCGATGCGAAACTGTTGTCCGCCGCCGCGAAAGGCTCGACCGCTGCGAATGTCTTCCCAAGAAGTCGGTACGCGTCGCCAGTCGAAATTCTGCTCGTCGATCATGACGCCGCCCACCAAGCCCGCACTCGAGTTCACACCGACGTTCAACTGAATGCGACCGGTTTGGGTTTCAGTGACGACGGTTTGTACGTCGATCGGACGTGTCGGTTCCTGAAACGGCTGGATAGCCCCTGGAAACCCACCGTAGGCGGGTCCCGGTGGTACCGGCTCGTACAGGTCGCCTTGCGTATAACCTCCTGCACCAGGCGTTAAGCCCGGCGGGAGACCGTAACCCGGCGCGCCATAGGGAGTCGCGTTCGATGGCGACGGGAGCGATGCCGGGGGGGCGCCCACAACACTTCCTGGCGTGGCATACGGATTCGCAGGCGCTCCGTAGGCTGGCGTTGTTGTTGGCGCGACCGTTGTCGTCCCTGGCGCGTACCCGGTCGCCGGCGGAGCCAGGTATTGAACCGGTGTCACGGTCCCTTGACCGGACGGTCCCTGATAGACGGCTTGCTGGACGGGCCTGACACTCGAGTCGGGACTCGTGCGATTCATCGGCACCTGTCCAACGCTACCGTTGCCATAAGCGGGCTGCGGACCATACGCCGCGGGGGCATTGTAATTGGCCGGCGATGCGTAGCCTGGCTGTGAACCGTATCCACTTGGCTGACCGTAGCTGCCGTACACATTGGGCTGTGTGGACCCCGCTGGCACGCCATAGCGCTGATCGGGACTCTGATAACGAGTTTGTGGAGAACCGGGAACCAGCGGCACTCGCGAACTTACCGGCATCGCAACACTTGTCGGAACACGCAACGGCTCATCCGCAACCTGCGTCGCGGGATTCCAATTCCCTTCGGCAACGACGTCAATCCATCGCTCACCCGGCGGCAACGGCGGTCGAGGTTCAGGATCAGGGCTCTGCCCGCGCATGTTCCCGCCGCGGCGACCACCGTCGCGCCCCGCGGTCGATGGCGCACTACGACCACTGCCGTCGTCAAACTCGGGTTGCTTGAAGCTGACCTTTGGCGGTTCTCCCTGAGCCGGATTAGTTTGGAACAAACCGGAGGCTTTGAGTCGTCGTTCACTGTCTCGCAATTCGCGAATATCGGCGATTTGACCTGGGTAGATGCTCATTCTATTCAAGATGACATTCCGCTTTGTTCGCGGACCATCACCATTGATCACGACATCGACGCGGCCGATGTGATAGCGATCTCCCTCGGCAATTTGATACACCATGTCGAGTTGCCCGGGCTCTTCGAGGAACCGTGGCTCAGCCTCGACGGCGGAAAAAATGTAGCCGATCATGCCATAGGCGTCTTCGATCTGGTAGATATCCTTTTTGAGCGTTTCACGATCAAAAAAGTCGCCGCTCTTGAGCTTCGTCTTGGCGATCAACTCGTCGGTGCTGATCTTTTGATTGCCGACCACCGAGATGTTACGAATCGTGTAGCGGGGGCCTTCGTCGATCACAAACGTCAACGTTAACCAGTCCATGTCTTCATCGAACTTCATCTCGCGGCCGATCCGAGCGCGGAAGAAACCCAGGCCGCGATAGTAGTTCAGCAGCCGATCGACGTCGTCGTCGATCTTTTTGCGGTCCACCTCTCCCTTGAACAGCATCAGGACGGGCGGCTTCGATTGGATTTGCGTCTTGAGCCTTTGACCACTGACAATCGTGTTACCGACAAACTCGACGGACCAAACTTTTTGCTTGGCTCCCTCGTTGATCACAAATACCGCGCCGCGGTCGCCCGGCTTGTTGCCTTCATGAATCGTGACCCGCGCGTTCGGGTAACCTTTGCCCTGATACCATTCTTCGAGCTTGCGACGCGATTCTTCCACCGCGTAGGGGTCGGCCGCGTCCCCGTCCTTGACGGTCACATGTTTTTTGACCGTGTTCTCACGCACCGTGTTGCCGACAAATTTGACGTACTTGAGCACCGGCCGCTCGACGACGCGGAAGATCACGACCTTGCCCCCCTTGGGGCCTGTCATGTAAGCCACGTCGACACTCACGAACTTCCGCAGCGCCGTCAACTTACGCACATCTTCTTCGACCATCTGACGATCGAACGGACGATCCGACCGGGTGCGTATGTGCGAATGAAACTCGTGCAACGGCAGCGATTTGTTGCCCTGAATGCGCACATCTTCGACCATCTCGCTGGGGGCCGTGGCTTGGCTCGCCGCGTTACCCGAGCTTCCCAATGGCGGAGGCGGCGTGGGGAGCTCTTCGCTCGGGACCGTAGGCGACCCGAGCCGCGGACCAGCGCCGCTCGATTGTGCTCGCGCGACACTGACACAGGTCAGTGCGACGAGCAACGCCGTCCACACGTATTGAGACCGACGCTGAGCGGTCATCCCGGTGCGTTTCCCACGAGAAAAAATTGATGAAGAAAGAGTTGGGGCGGTAGAAATACTGGAACTTCCCCCCTGAGACAAGGCGAGTTCAACAGAAATGTGATCTGCCGCTGGGGCACGACGTTCGGTCGCAACTTATTGCTAGCAATGATGTTCATGAAAATATCACGTACACCCGCTAGGAATCGCTGGGAGAGCACCCGTTGACAGTACGAAGGGGCTGGATTAGAAAAATGAGTCTCGTTTCTGTCCGAATAGGACAGGGCGAGCGTTCGCCCCTATCGTCTAGAGGCCTAGGACATCGGGTTCTCAGTCCGGTAACCGGGGTTCGAATCCCCGTAGGGGTACCTTGTTCAACTCGCGAGTTATCGCAAGGTTCTGAAAAGCCTGGAATTTCCAGGCTTTTTTCATGCGCTGTCCGAGGGGCGCTCGGCTCATTGCGAGGCAAAACGGCTAACGGCTGCTGACTGCATCGGGTTTTGCAACCCGCTGAAGCTGATTTCCGTTGGCGCTGCAACTGCTCGGCCGAAGTGTTCGTCTGTAAGCTGCAGACCGTGCTTGTTAGCGATGGACTCGCGATTCCCAATCCACTGGCAGACCACATGCTCAGGGTATTCTACGTGCCGCAGAACGATTAGGGCCGCGACACGCGCAGGTTCGAGAGTGTCGCGAACGACCTGGGGCAGGTTCGCCTGAGATTTTCTGCAAGTTAGCGCTGTGACGATTCTGGAGGCCGTATGTCTTTTGAAGCGGTCTCGGGCTTGGAGGTGGTACTGGCTTTGGATCGGCGCTGTTCAACCAGTTCATTGAGTTCGGGCATCTTCAGCAGCTCGCTCGCCAGCGCCGACGCGATCAGGTACTGCCCCATCGGGCTCGGATGTCCGTCGTGTTCGTAGGCGATGACCGAACGAGTACGTTCGTTTTGCAAGTGCTCGGTCAGATCGAGGCTTATCAGTTTTTCGACTTGGCAGAAGTCGTTGACCCGTTGCCGCCAGTGTTCAGGGACGACGGCGTAGTTCCCATACCAGACAGGGCTCAACGGGAGACCAGTACAATAGCCATGAATTAGACCGATGTGACAGGGTTTATTTCCATGGTCGATCTCGGCCAGTTTTCGTCGGTAGGCCTCATTCAGAACACCGCGCAACAAATCGAAGGTCCGTGAAGCTAGCTCGTAATAGGTACATCCGACAGCGAACGTTTGATACAAGGGAATTACGCCCAAGAGCGGCTCGCTCCGAGCCGTTTCTTGAAACGCGCCGTACCCGGGATCAGCCGGATATTGCACCAGATTCCCCTTGGGATCAAAGTCGTACATGCGATAGGGGGAGTGGGCTTTGTCCCACCCCAACATGTTACGCGCCATCGTAGGTTCCATGTGCGCCATGTTAAACGGGTTCACAAACATCAACACCATGTCCGGCTTGAATCGAACGCCATATTTCTCGAACCGCTCGGAGTAGGATGCTGGCGACGAACTGGAGGTCGCATCTTTGATGACCTCGACGGGAACCCCCAACTTCTGTCGCAAGATGGATTCGAGGATGATGTTCATGCGCTGGGCTGTGTAGGACTGTAGTCCCTCGGTCCAGCACTCACCCTGCAAACAAATTCGGATGGCGTTGTCCGGATTCTGCTCATCGCGATCTTTATCGGTCCAGCCGTAGTTATTGGCCTGATCGTCGATCAAATACGAACTCTTACCACCTGGAAAACCGGCGTAGAAAATCTCGGCATGAGGGGCATACACGGCGGCACAGTTTTGAGACGGCGCGTCTCCGGCACTGATCCGCATCGCCATCTTGGGCGTGACTCCTTGTCCGGCGTAGTTCGTGGGTCGCGGCACGGATGGATTTAAGCGATCGGTTGCGAAGATGTGGCATTCGAGGTCGTTTCGCGTCGCTTCCAATAAGCGTCCCTGGAGAGGGTAGTGCGGACGCCCATCTTGAACGGAGAGGATTTCCACAACCGAGTTGACGGGCACGTTGGTGAACCAATACCAACCGCCGCGCCTCGTGGTGGTTTCACGGGTGATTCCGTTGACCGATAACTTAACGGTCTCGCCGTCGCGCGCCGGATGTAATTTTCCACCGAGCACGACACCTTGTCCGTCGTGCGGTCGTACACCGCGGGCCGAGAGAAACTCGATTTGATCAAACCAGATCGAATTGCCGGCATTGGCTTGTTGAAAAACAAAGCTCACGGAAGCAATCGCGCCACGCGGCAGTTTTTTGGCCTGCGTGCATTGCAGATCGGCAAAGTCAAGCACCACTTCGTGGTAGTTCTTGTCTTGGACCGCCGGGATTTGCCAGCCCTGCCGATCACCCAACTCACCGTCGGTCACAACCGTCTCGGTTCCATCGCGCAGTTTCCAGGACAATTCGAAACGCGCGTTTAGATCGTCTTTTCGATAAGCGAACCGTAAGAACTGCGTTTCGTGGCACTCCAAGCGGATGGGTTCCCAACGTACCGAACTGGTTCCGGTTTCGTTCGCGCGAATTTGCATGGCCGAGTGACCGTGATACGCGTCACACGAGCGGTAGAAATACGATGCCTTGCGCGACACCAAGCGACCATTATGTTCGTATAGATCGAGTTCGTCGAAAATACGCAGGGGAGTTGATGTATCGATGATCGTTACGCTCTCACGGCCGGTAAAGTCGGCCGGATTGCGCTTGAGAGACTTAATCTCTTTGTCTCCAAGCACAACCGTTGCCGTCGTGCGATCGGGGACATAAAACGTCTGCCCATGCAGGTCGAGGGTTGGAAACTGCGGATGCGGGACCGTTTCGTCGGTGACGGTATCCGTCCAAGGCGTAATTTCGACCCGATTGCCTCTGAGTACGGTGTGGTTAGCCAACTCTTTGAGCGTGCGGAGATGCCGGAGACGCACACTCGCGGGGACGGCCCAAACACGCTGATGATCTTTTAAGTCGCCGCTCCAGTTGTAATGAGCATTGCTCAACAGCTGGAAGCCAGCGGCATTTGCAGCCGACAATCGCTTAAACTGATACATTTGCGCGAAGGTGCTGGCGTCTTGAATGGCATTCTTATTAACGAAATTGTAGTGCGTGTAAAAGGACTCTGACCCGCCCCAACTCGGCGGTGTTTGTAAATGCGAGGCAATCAGGTGCCCAATATCTTCAAAGTGAACAAGAGCGCTTTTGGGATCGATGGGCGGAATCGCTGCGTTGGCTCGACTGGGGCGTGGTTTATCAGTCGTCCACCATTTCAGTCCATCGGCGCTTTGGCTTGGCTCCAGTGGTAGTTTCTGTGGCTCTTGGCGGACGGGGTATTCTAGAAAGTGAATCCCCGCGGCTCGCAATAGATCGGTATGGTAACTGGGTGAGCGAGGATCTCCAGCCTCACCGGATCGCGCTACCAATTCCGTCACGGTGGTGCCATTTTCCAAGGGGACCGAGCTGGGATATGATCGGTTGGCTTGAATGCACCCCCAACTGCTTGAGCCTCCGTGATAACTGGTCATGCAAGGCAGAACATTAAATTGCCGGAGTGTGTCTAGTTGATGGGCGATCGTGGCATGATCGAATTGGTAGACCCGGAGTGAGTTGAGACGAAATGTTCCGGCCGACGTGCCTTTTACGTTAAGCTTCGCTTGCTCGAATGGCACTTGTTTACTCGTACGACGGCCCAAGGCCTGATAGTGCGATCGATTTTGCTCTTGATCAAGTGGCAGCACGACGTACTTCAATTCTGCCGGCGATTTCTGCGTGAGCTCCCAACCAGCACGCCCCGCTAGCGATGTCCCCCAGCAAATGACGTGCTGCAATCCTTGGTGATCGGTTAATTCGAGTTGCCACTCCTCGATCTCACTGGATTGCTCGACATCGAGCACGAGGCCTATAAACGGATAGTGTATGCCACCTCGACGCTCAAGGCTCAATTGAGCCTGTCCGTTTTTATTCAGTTTGACCTCGGTCGGGGTGACCAGTGAATGCGCGGCGATTGAATCGTCGGTCCATGAATGCAGATGGTCGATCCAGCCGCGATAATAATTGGTCAGAAAATACACCCAGGAGTCAATTTCCTGTGATTCGATCTTGAGCGGTATGGTCTTCGGCGAAAGTGACTCGGTTGAGAATACCGCCGGAATTCCAAAGTTGTGTCCACCCGAGTTGGCGCTAAATCCAAAGAAAGAGGCGGGCAGATCGAGCCCGTATTTACGAGACAACAACGTATGTGTGTAGAAGTAATCTTGCCAGGCACTACCGCAACAATCACTCGGAACCGAAACCGTGCGATAAAACGGATAGGGGACAGGTCGAACCAAGTGATGCTGGGAGATCGCTTCAGATTGCAGTTTTTCGTCGGGTTCCGGTGTCAATGAATTTGACAATTGAGGCAACGCATGCTCGACATATTCCAACTTGGTGGACGGAGCTGACCAGCTCGACGGTGGTAGATCGAGTAGGGTTTGTGTTTCGCTGCGCACCTTGGAAAAATATGCTTCACTCGTCTCCACCGAAGTCGTGGGGTCACTGACGGTTGAAGCGTCGACTCCGGAACTCACGGGATTTCCGCTGCCAGCAACCCCGTTCGTCGTGCTCAGCGTAGCAACGATTAAGTTGCTAGCGTGCAGTTTCTTGTGCCGTGCCTTGTAGATCAGCCCGCCCGCTATGATGATCGCGACAACGAATGATGTTGCCAGATAAGCAATTCTACGCATCGATAAACGCTTGAGTTGCTTCATGGCAACCTCAGATGGTTGGTTGTGATTGATTGGCAATGAGCAGAATTCGCCTTGTGCCCGTATACGCTGCGCCCTTTATCGTCTCGGTAACGATCTTTCTTGAGACGCATGCTGTCCCCCGAGGCGACAGCGATACATTGGTTAATCTGGCATAGCTGCGGCACAGCGATGCACGGTTCAGATGGCACCTAGGCTGGGTGGCTACCACATGGAGTCAGGGAGTTTTCGTCATGCCATCGTCAGCTTGAGCGGCGTGAAGCTGGGGTGAGTCGCAGACGTAGGCAAGCCGAACAAGTCCCCGGCGAGTCTCGAAATGCCGGAAACCATCGAGAGATTTCCGGCTATGAAGTACCCGTCGACGCGATGGGCTGTCAGATAGAGCACGCGTTAGCTATCGACGCGCTGCGCTCATAATCCCAGATGCGTGCATTCCGTCCATCTGGCGGTAGATGATTGCTGGCTGCATTGCACGGCCAGCAGCATGGTGATTCGCTATATCACCCGTCTCGCTTATTCACTCATCGATTGAACCTTATTGCCCAGTGCAAGTGACTGGCCGCCGGATCGAATCTCGTTGACCTTGCATAAGTCCCGATCAGAAAAGACGATCAGGTGCAATTGTGTGTCCCCAATCAGCCTTCTCTTACCGAACGAGCTTTTTCAGCGAGTCAGCTTGAAGTTTTTTGTTAGTAAATAGCCCGACCACCGTTGCATCGTCGAGTGATTGCAAAGCTGTCGTTTTGTATGGTTCCAGGACACTTCGGCTTGTCTCGAGCCGAGCAACTTCAATGGCATCGCCCCATTTCTGCCGCCCATATTCGTCGAGACTCTTCACGATCACCAATCGCACCACAAAATCTTGCTGATCGACCAAGTTCTCGTGAGACAGACCTTTTTCAAGCATTGATTTGGCGGCGCGCCAACAGAAATAGGTGTCCTGCTCCGGCCCATCGAGTGTTTGCAATTGATCGAGTTCGGCAAACAGATTGATAAGAATGAGCGCTTTGTCATCTTTGACCACGCAGATATCGCGCTCGGTTGAGGTTGTCAGCCGTTGTTTGATGGGGATGGTTGATTTTCCAGCGATCGGTTTGGGATCAGCCTCGGAGCAACCTGGCAGCGTAAATGTTAAGGCCCACATGAAGGCCAAGCCGATCATCCGCGGATAGAACATTTTCTTTGTGCTCCTCGATCAAATCGTCCGAATCAAAGCGTGCGGGTTTGCCCTGCGGTGTCGATTCTTGTTCCAGGCAAGATCGCTACGAGCTTCACTTATTCGATAGTTCTGAAATCGAAACGAACGAAGTGGGCTCAGGTTCGCGAACGGCAAGAGCGGCCTCGTCGAGCTCGCATTGCCGGTCCCAGGCGAGTTGCGCGGCCGAGACACGCTGCTGACCGAACAGCGTTCGCGCGGCCGTTTGCATGAAGCCCTGCCAAGAGCTGAATGTCGTCGCCACGGCCGAGGGCTCGTAGCCGCAATGGACCATGCAGTCGCCGCACTTCGGATTGCCGCTCGAGTGACCGTAGGCGTTCCAGTCGGTTTCGTCCATCAACTCGCGGAACGTCGCCGCGTACCCTTCGTCGAGCAAGTAACACGGCCGCTGCCAGCCGAACAAGTTGTAGGTTGGTGTGCCCCAAGGGGTGCATTCCAAGTTCAACATGCCCTTGAGGAACTCGATGAACAAGGGCGATTGATTGAAGCGCCAACGACGCGGAGCGTCGGCAAACATGGCCCGAAAGAGTCGCTGGGTCGCTTCGCGCGGTAAGAAGCTGTGTTGGTCGGGTGCTTTGGCGTAGCTGTAGCCCGGCGAGACCATCATCCCTTCGACGCCCAGGTCCATGAGCGTGTCGAAGAAGGACCGCATGCGTTGTGGGTCGGCCCCTTTATACAGTGTCGTGTTGGTCGTCACACGGAAACCGCGTGCCAGCGCGGCACGGATCGCCGACACGGCCACATCATAGATCCCTTCGCGGCACACGGCCCGATCGTGCTCTTCGCGTGGGCCGTCGAGATGGACCGAGAACGTGAGGTACTTCGAGGGGGTGAACTTAGGCAGGGCCGCTTCGAGCTTGATGGCATTCGTACAAAGGTAAATATACTTCTTGCGGGCAATCAGTCCATCGACGATCGCGTTGATCTGTGGATGCAGCAGCGGCTCGCCGCCAGGGATCGAAACGATCGGGGCTCCACACTCGTCGACCGCCGCAAAACACTGCTCGGGGGTTAAATGACGGCGCAGAATGTTGGCCGGAAACTGAATCTTGCCACAGCCGGCACACTCGAGGTTACAACGAAACAGCGGCTCGAGCATGAGCACGAGCGGATACCGCTCGACGCCGCTCAACCGTTGTCGCAACACATACGAGGCGACGGTCCACATTTGAGAGACGGGTACGCTCATAGCATGAACAACAACGAGTGAATGAAATCAGTTAATGTACGAGGCAAACAACGGCACGCGCCTACAGCTCATCGACCAGCGATTGCAACGAAATCGTGTCCGGTTCGCTCTCCCGATCGCTTGCCATCACCTGCGACCATTGAGCCAGCGCCATGAGTGGGAAGTAGATCGGGTACATGTGATAGCGCAGGTAAAACACACGAGGAAAGCCAGTGCCTGTGAACTCGGGCTCGTTCCAAGAACCGTCTTCACGCTGATGATTGATCAACCAGCGGACGCCACGAACGGTGGCCGGGTTGGCTTGCAGTCCGGCGGCCAACAAGCCCAGCACGGCCCAGGCGGTCTGCGAAGGGGTGACGTTCCCCTGGCCGCGCAGCTTGGGGTCGTCATAGCTGTCGGGCGATTCTCCCCAGCCGCCACTGGACTGCTGATAGGCGAGTAACCAGTTCGCGGCGTTGATCACGGCTGGATCGTCAATCGAAACGCCGACGGCGCGCAGGCCGACGATCACCTGCCAAGTACCGTAGATGTAGTTGACCCCCCAGCGGCCGAACCAACTGCCGTCGGCTTCTTGGGTCGCCCGCAGGTATTTCAAGCAGCGATCGACGACCGGGTCGCCGATTCCGCGGCCGAGCTTGCCGAGGCACTCCAGCACGCGAGCCGCCAAGTCCGGCGAGCTCGGATCGATCATCGCGTTATGATCGGCAAACGGCACGTAGCACAAGAACTCGGCGTCATTGTCGCGGTCGAATGCCCCCCAACCGCCGTCCTGATTTTGCATCGCGACGAGCCAATGCTCGGCCTTCTCGATCGACTGCGTGATCTGCTGGAGTCGTTCAACATCCGACTCAGAACCTTGATCGAGTGCTCGAGACTCGTCGACCAGATTCAGATTCGGTGGTAGCGATGACTCGTTGGTCGCGGCGAATTGCTGATGCAGCGCCATCGCAACCATCGCCGTGTCGTCGTTATCTGGATAATAGTCGTTGGCATACTCGAAGCACCAACCACCGGCGGGTACGGCGACGGTTTCCGACCAGTCGCCCGGCCGAGTGATTTGCTGCTTGAGCAACCAATCAACCGCTTGTACGATCGCCGGATGCGAGGGCTTCATGCCGCTGTCTTGCAGCGCGCGCAGGGCAATGGCCGTGTCCCAGACCGGACTCTTACAGGGCTGCAGCCGGATCGAGTCGTCGTCTTCGAGATACAATCCTTCGAGTCGTTCGAAGCAGTATTTCAACTCGGGGCTCTCGTCGTCGTAGCCTAGGCTACGCAGGGCGATGATCGCCCAAACCATGGGTGGGAAAATCGCGCCGAGCCCGTCGCTCCCCTGAAACCGCTCGAGCATCCAATGCGTGGCGATCGAAATGGCCCGCTCGCGAAGCGGTGTCACCGCGCGGCGCTGACACCACTTGAAGCCCGCGTCGACGACGCGGAAAAAACGATCCCAACTCAGCAGGCCGGTCCCCCCTTTGAGCCCCGGGCAGCGCAGCGGCGGCCAGTTCTCAGGCCGATTCAGGAACAATTCGCGAATGCCGTGTGCCGCATCGATGGGCGTAACGGGTTGCAGTGCCGACATGATCGACAGCGGCACGAGGATCGTGCGGCTCCAGGCGCTCACTTTGTAGATATTGATCGGGAACCACTTGGGAAGCAGCATCACCTCGGGCGGTACGGCCGGGCATTGGTCATACGAGATTTGTCCCAGCAGCGCAAGATAAAATCGCGTGAAGCTATTCACGGCATCGGCGCCACCGTGACGCAAAATGGCGCTCCGCGCGCGTTGCATATACTCGGCCGACGGATCGTGGCCCGTGAGCTTGAGCGCGAAGTAGCCTTTGACACTGGCGCTGATCTCGACTTTGCCGCCAGGATACATGGCCCAGCCGCCGTCGGGCAGTTGCGACTTGATGAGGTAGCGCGCGCACTTGCGTGCGACGTCGGACTTCTCACGACCCAAGTAGGCCAGCAGCAGAATGTATTCACTCTCGAGGATCGTGTCCCCTTCGAGTTCAGCGCACCAACAGCCGTCGGACTGTTGCTCGGCGAGCAACCACTGGCGAGTACGCATAATGGCGCGACGCAACGGGCCGGCCAAACGTTGGTAGCTGGGGTGCCGCGCGGGGACGGCGACTTCAGAGATTCCTTCGGGACCATCCATGGTCACTACGCGAACGAATCGGCTCATTTCCATGCCTTAGGTTCTATTGACAGGGCGGTCGTCCATGACGCGCTGCCAAACACACTCCCGCTCGGCTTGGTTGAGTCACCAAGGTGAACAGCCGCAAGTTTGGCAAGGTTTCAGATTATGGAGATCGCCGCACAATCCACAAGATCAGTACGCAACACACATTGGGAAAGAATGGCCGGCGACTTTCCTGAGTGCTAATCGTGAGCTAAACTATTCCGAGGCCCGCAAACTCACCTGCAACCCTCCCAGCTTCTGATGCACGCTCCGGCTGACGCGGATGTGAGCATCAAAGTAAGTCGACTGCGTTGACTTTAACGCGCACGGCGGGTTGCTAGCAGCGTGATGCTGTCACTCCTACCACCGGCTCACTTTTTCAATTATTGACGCTGATATGGCAAATTCGGGCGATCGACTCCGCGGTATTTTCACTCCCAACATCGTTCCGCTCGATGCTCGTGGGGAGATCAACGAAGCCGAACTACGACGCTACACCGACTGGCTCATCGCCAAGGGGGTCCACGGCCTGTACCCCAACGGGTCGACCGGCGAGTTCTTGCGGTTTACGGTCGAAGAGCGGCGGCGGATCATCGAGATCATGGCCGATCAGACTCGCGGTCGAGTCCCTATTCTGGCCGGAGCGGCCGAGGCCAATGTTCGCGAGACGATTCGGGCCTGCGAGTATTACCACTCGCTGGGCGTGCGGGCTGTCGCGATCGTTGCACCGTTCTATTACAAGCTTAGTCCGCGTGCCGTGTACGCATACTTTCGCGACATCGGACGCAATACGCCCGTCGACGTGACGCTCTACAACATTCCCATGTTCGCCTCGCCCATTGATGTGCCCACCGTGCAGCGATTGAGCGAAGAGTGCGAAAAAATCGTGGCGATCAAGGACAGCTCGGGCGATCTGCCTCACATGATTCGCATGATCAAGGCCGTGCGACCGAATCGGCCTGAGTTCAGCTTCATGACCGGTTGGGACGCGGCACTCATGCCGATGTTGCTCATTGGCTGCGACGGCGGCACGAACGCCACGAGCGGAGTCGTGCCCGAGATCACGCGCAAACTCTACGACCTGACCCTTGCCGGACGAATCGACGAGGCACGCGAACTCCAGTACAAGCTGCTGACGCTGTTCGACGCGATGATTTACTCGACCGACTTCCCGGAAGGCTTTCGGGCATCGCTGGCGTTGCGCGGCTTTCAGCCTGGGCAAGGGCGTCAGCCGTTGTCAGAAGATCAACAGGTCGAACTCACCGCGGTGGCCCGCAATTTACAATGCCTGCTCAGCGAAGAAGGGTTTGTCGACGAACCGATCGGCGGTTGCTCGACCGGCGGCGGCGACACGAACCCTGCGCTCGTACGACAGATTGTCGAGAGCGTGGTGAGTGAGCTGAAAAAGCAAGGTGTGAAGTAACAGCGGAAAACGGCTAACGAAGAACTGAAAACTGAGAACTGAAATCTGAGACCTTCCGTCATGCAAAGCCTCGCGCTGCTCGAAATTGGCAATCTAGCCCCGGCGTTTATCGTGGCCGACCGCTGCGCCAAGGCGGCGGGAATCACGATCATCGGTATCGAGAGCACCGATGGAACCGCTCAGTGCATCAAGTTCATTGGTTCCGCCGCGGATGTGCGTGAGGCAGCCGAGCAAGGCGCGGCACTCGGCAAGTTGATGGGCACCACCGCGCTATATTCCGTCATGCCAGGCCCGCGCGGCGAAGTGATGGATCTGGCCAAAAAACCACCTGTATTTAGTCCTCTGTTGGGCGTTTATGACGCCCGCGTACCTCGGGAGAATGCTATGAGTTCGTCGGAAGCGATCGGATTGTTGGAAACGCAAGGTTTGGTGGCGGCGCTGCACGCAACCGACGAAATGCTCAAGAGCGCGTCGGTCACCCTCGCCGGCAAAGAGAAAATCGGCGCGGCCTATGTAACGATTATGGTCCGCGGCGACGTGGCGGCCGTGCAAGCCGCGATCAGCGCGGGCAAGGCGGTCGTCGAACGGCTCGGCGGTAAGCTCATCATGGCCGACGTGATCGCCCGACCGCATCCCGATCTGGCCAAGCTGCTGCCAAGCTAATGACCAAGAATGATTGAGTTAGCGCCCCAAGCCGACGGCTCTGCCGTCGAAAGATCGGCGACAAAGTAGTCGACTTGGGGTAATGAATTATTCTGCCTGGGGGCTTAGCCAAGTCCAGCACAGCGGCCTTGACCGCACTGAGGTCGACCACATGCGCCACCGGAATCGTTAGCGCTGCTCGGCTTGCCGAGCGTATGTCCTGCCACGACGCTGAACAACTTGCTGAGCTGCTCGCTGCCGCAATCAGGGCACTGGGGCTGTTCGTGACTACTGACGAGTAGCTCGAATTCCCGTCGACAGGCGTCACAATGATATTCGTACAGAGGCATGGTTTGTTCTCCTGCGCGGTCAATCACTTCGCGCCCCACCTCCTCTCGCGTAAGCTGAGCAGGGTGCGTGCAACCCTCGAAAATGACAAAGGGGATCCGCCTTGTCAACCTGCACAGGCTTGAATCGTGATCAAGCCCGCGAAGTCGACCGTCGTGCGGTCGACGAATTTGGCCTGCCCAGCATCGTGCTCATGGAGAACGCGGGCCGAGGCTGTGTCGACAAGCTGTTTCAATTAGGGCTCACCGGGCCTGTCGTCATCTGCTGTGGGCCGGGGAACAATGGCGGCGATGGGTTCGTGATCGCGCGGCATCTTGATCTACGCGGCACATCGGTCAAGGTCGCCCGATTCGCTCCGCGCGATCGATACCAGGGTGACGCGGCTATCAATTTATCCGTCGTCGAAAAATCGGGAATCGATATCGTCGATTTTTCAATCGGCATGAACGATTCAGCACTCGCCTCTTTTCTGGGGCATCCCGGCTGCATTGTCGATGCGCTGTTGGGCACGGGTTTTAGAGGAGAAGTTCGACAGCCGCTGTCGCAAGCGATTGATCTTATCAACGCCAGCCGGGCCACCAAGATCGCGATTGACTTGCCCAGCGGGCTCGATTGCGACACGGGGCTCCCCTCGGCTCACACGGTTCGAGCCACGCATACGCTGACCTTTGTGGCGACCAAGCGAGGCTTTCAGAACCCGGCCTCGAAGAGCTACACCGGCACGGTGCATGTGCTCGACATTGGTGCCCCGCGACGCTTGGTGAACGAGATTCTGCAAGGAGCCTGTTGACGGGATCTGTCCGTCACAGGGTAGAGTCTCGCGTCGAGAGCGGGTACACTGCCGCACGACACGCCCCTTGCCGCTCACGCTGAAAGTTATGGCCAAAAAGCCCCGCAATACTAGTCGACGTTCGCCATCGAAGCCGACCCCAGCTTCGCGCCGCAGTAATCTCGCGCTGTCCAAAGGGAGCGTAACGCGGGAATGGAAAGTCGAACTTTCCGATGACGCTCGCGAACGGCTCGACGATCTGGCCGAGGTCGAGCAGATCATCGCCGCGGGCGAACTGGAAATCGCCGTCGATGAATTGCGCTGGTTGCTCGAGGACTGTAGCGACTTTTTGCCCGCCCATCGTTTGCTCGGTATGCTCGCCCTCGAGGCGGAAGATTGGCAGCTTGCCCGAGCACACTTCGGCGTTGTGTTCGATTTGTGCTGCACGCTGATGCCGACCGGAGGTCTTGAGGGAACGTTACCGTACCACCTCGTGGAGAATCAGGTTGTCCACGAATGTGGGCGGGGGTTGGCATGGTCCCTGCATCAACTCGGCAACCAACCGTTGGCACTCCAGGTGATTGCACAAATGCTCCGGTGGGATCCGAGCGATCCGGTGAAGGTTGCAAACTGGCAGCGAGACTGGAGCGCCGAAAAGTCGAGTTAGCGTGGCAACGCACCGACCCACTCAACTTTGGTCGTCCGTGATTCTTCTTGAGCCAGTTTGTCGAACCATTCGCGCCCCACGGCCGATAGCAGTTCTTCTCGCGATTCTTGCCAGGTGAGCTTGCCGGGCTCTTCAGCGGTGCATTGAATCAGGTGGACGCCGAAACCCGTCTGCACGGGGGAACTAAGCTCGCCGACCTTGAGCTGAAACGCCGCTTGAGAAAACGACTCGACCATCGGGCCACGGCGCGTGATCCATCCTAAGTCGCCGTCATGTTGTCGACTTGGTCCCGACGAGTACTTTTTTACCGCGTCGACGAATTCGAGCTCACTTGTCATGATGCGTTTTCGAAGGTCAAGGGCTTTCTGCAACACCGCTTCACGAGCATCGAGCGCCGCGGACTCACTCATCCGCCAGAGGATATGCCTAACCCGCAATCGTGTGCCGTCGTACTCGCGTCGATGCTCGGCGAAGTATTTTTCGATCTGGCTGATCGTGACCCGGCTGGCAAGGTAGCGCGACCAGCGTTTTTCCCAGTCGGGCTCGTTGACGGCAAACTGCTCATGATCGAGGCGTGAGGTGAGGAGCGCACGATTGACGAGCGCACGGGCCGTTTCGTCGCGCAGTTTCGCTCGCAGATTGGGCTCAAGCGAGGCGGCATCGACGATCTTTTCGATCTGAGCATCGACCGCCGAGAGCGTGATGATCGCCGTCTCACCGACCCGTACAAGCACGACATCAGCCGCCATGACGAGCGAGTTACTCGCCACGAGCAACAGCGAGCACACAATGGTCGGCAGTCGGCAAATCACGGCAGCGGGATGTCCTTGAGGTCGTATTTGACCGCCACGCGGAAGATTGACGTCGGACTACGATAGACGAGCTTATAATCCTGTAGATCATCTTGTACGCTGAACAGGTACGCGACCCCGACTTCGTTCGCGGTTTGGCGCGTGGTCTCCAAGCTGCCGTAAGGAAACTTCTCACCTTTGGCGTTCTCCAGCCAGACTTCGTTGTTGAAGATCCAGGTGCGGTGCGAGTCGAGTGCTCCGCTGGCATTTTCAAAGACGACTTTGATCGTAACCTCCCACAGTCCGTCATTCTTGCCGACGTGTTCGAGCACGACGGTCGTCCCTCCTTGCCGTTGCTCGACCCGCTTCTTGGCCAGCAGGTTGCGGAACTCGAATGATTCGACCTGCCCTGGGAGCAACACTCCGAATTCGCCTGTGAGTTGAGTGATTTTCGTCGCCCCGCGCGGTGGCAGCGGCAAGGCAAGGGGCACCTCCAAGGCTTTGGCCTGCGGCGTAATGTTCATCTCGACCGCGTGCTCGTCGCTCGGTTGGAGCAATTGGCCGTTGTCGAGTGTGGCCCGCACGGTGTTGTTTGATTGCAGGATCATGATCGGATGCAGGCGTGGCTCCCAGCTCAGATCGAGTTCTATTTGCAACTGTCGCGCTTGCGGATCGCGGAGTTCGCGCCGCGACACGACATTGACGGGCTCGATTCGGAACGCGCCACTGTAGGCAGCCCCAGATTGTCGCGAGCCCCAGTGTTCGCTTCGGCTGACAAGCGCCAACGACGGCTCGCCGGTGTGAGGGTAGGTGGTCAATTTGAGCTGGTCGAGCAGTTGATCGAGCGCTTGCCAGAAAGGAACTTTGTCGAGCATCAGCGTCACGTGTTCGTTGCGCGGAACTTGGCCAAACGCGGCACGCTGATCGACCAGGGCGTTACCTGTTTGCTGCTTGATTCGCGCAAGCACCTCGGCAAGCGGCACGGCGTCGGCTTTCAAGGTGAGATGCGTGGCCTGAACGCTGGCGTCGGCCGAGGCACGTTCGAGGAGGTTGCGCACTCGGTTGAGCCGTAATCGAACTTCGGCCGGCGCATCGGCATCGAGCTTGGGTAGATAGGGTAGTGCCTCGCGTCCCAGTGTGACCAGATCGGCCTCGGCCGCGTCTCGCTTGGCTTTCTGGGGCGCTTCGAGTGCGTCGACGAGAGCATGCACTCGGGCTCGCAATTGCGCCGGCTCGACCGAATCGAGCGGCGCGAGCAAAATGCCCCCAACGATGAGCCACGGCCCGACGATCACGGCAAAATCTTTCGTTAAAGGCGTCACAATCGTTACTACGAGCCATTCTAAGACGCCGCGAGCGATGCCGCCAGGATTTCTGACATAAAGTTGTCTTGGTCACTCGAACGGGGAGCACTGCGTGATACGAATCGTTACCGCCTGGGTCATGCTGCTGGGGTTCCTGTCGCCCCTGCAAGGCGCCGAACCGCTGCTGGAATGGTACGGCTTTCAAGAGCCATCCCCACCGGCCGCGGCGTCGAGATTATTTCATCTGACGGCTATCTCGTCGGCGCAGACATTGCAAAAACTTCGCCTAGAGTTGGGTAAAGGCTTCGATGTTGGCGCGACACGCCGGCACTTCGTCGTCGCGTTGCCCAGCGGTCAAAAAGACCAGTGGACCAGCCGCTTCGAGGAAATCTACGACGCGTTCTATCAGTATTTCGCAGTGCGGGGCATCAAGATGCGCCCCCCTGCCGAACCGCTCGTGGTCATCGTGTTTCCGCAACGCGATGACTTCTTACGTTACGCTCAACAGGAAGGAACCGCGGTCGGCGCAGGGGTGTTGGGCTACTACTTGCCTCGCACCAATCGTGTGGCGATGTTCGATGCCACGAAGGGCAAGGCCACGGACCAGAATTGGACTCAAAACAATGACGTGTTGATCCATGAACTCGCCCATCAGATTGCGTTCAATACCGGTGTTCATTCGCGGATCGGGCAAACGCCGCGCTGGCTGTGCGAAGGTCTCGGCACCCTGTTCGAGGCCAAGGGGGTTTGGAAGTCGCGCAGCTTCAGCAAAATCCAGGACCGCTACAATCGCTCGCGGCTCGACAACTATCGCCGCTTTGCCGCTCAAGAGAAGGGAGGCTTGCTGAGCGAGATCGTTGGCTCGGACCGACTCTTTCAGAGCGATCCGATCAAGGCCTATGCGTACGCTTGGGCGTGGACGTTTTATCTCACCGAGACCCAACCCAATCGCTACAGCGATTACCTAGAGCTCACGTCCGCACAGGCGGCACAAGGGGGCAATCGAGCAAGCGATCGCATGAAAGACTTCTTGAGCGTCTTCGGCAGTCGAGCCGACGTGCTCGAAGCCCGCTTCACGCGTTTCATGCAAGATCTAAAAACAAACTGAACACAGCGATGCTCGCGCTACGAAACCGATTCGGCACAGTCGGCTTCACTCCTCGGATTTGACGATCGCTCGACGCCACGCAGCACGACGCGGGTCACCTCGGGCAAACAATTCCAGCGTAGGGGCGTTTCACCCGACACGCCTCGACTGACGTGCATGACCGTCGGCGGCTCATAAAACACGCCCGAGGCATAACGCACACCGAAGCGACTCGGGCACACCACAGGCCCTACGACGGGGAAGCGAATTTGCCCGCCGTGTGTATGACCGGCAAGCATCAGATCGAAACCGTGGCGCCGAGCCCATCCGATTTGGTCAGGCGAGTGTGCGAGCAAGACTCGCAAAGGATCGGTCGACCGAACGGGACGCTCGCTACCGTCGGCCGGAGGAGCAATCCAAGGCAATTCATTGCCAGCCAACCAAAGTTCCTGTTCGCCGAGTGACACCGTTCGCCAACGACCGCCAACGTCAATCAACCCCGCGTCGATCAAGCGCCGTCGGGTCTCTGCATAATCAATGCGGATGTCATGGTTGCCTAGCACAAAGTACACGCCATAGCGAGCACGCAGCCGTGCGAACGTGTCGTCGATCCATGACCAACACGCCGGCTGTTCGATCAGATCGCCGCTGAGCATCACCAGATCAACATCGAGTTCGTTGGTCAACTCGACGACGCGACGAAAATAGGCCCGTGGGATTCCTCCCGTCAAGTGTAGGTCCGACAGATGAGCGATCGATAAGCCATCGAGCGCCTCGGGCAATCGCGTGATGACCAATTCTTTTTCGGTCACATCAAGCCTTAGCGACTCGTTAAGTGGTAGTCGTGTGACGAGCCGGCCGAGCGTGGACTGCGTCCCGTCGCCCTCGGCCGTGGAGCTCAAGTCGTGACGTTGCGAGCGGTTCGACTTCAACACGTCGGCTGGCCTGCTGAACAGCGCACGACCAAGCCACCGCGGTACATAGGTGATCGCGATCGAGCTGCAAAAGCCCACGTAGAATAATAACCCCCAGGGGTAGTCTTGCCACGATTTGCGACTGAGCAGCGACCAGTCCGCATCGCGGGCTAACCAAGCGAGCAACACCGGAGCGAAGAGCATCGTCGATCGCGAGGCGATGGTCTGAGCGGCAATGATCGGCCGTGGTATGCCCAGCGCGTGAAAGTGATTGTTGAGCGTGTTGAGCAAGGCAACGTGGCCAACCAAGGCCAGTGTGTAGAGCAACACATCGGCAGCGCTCACAGACACGGCACAACTCCGCGGGTCGACCAAAAACTTGAGGGGCTACGAGGCGGCGGCGGGCTTGGGTGTTGGATCCTGGGCCACTTGCTCGACAGCGGCCAGCAGTTGATCGAGCCGGAACGGCTTGTAGAGCACGTGCGTGACCCCCGCTTGGCGCGCCTTGACGATCGAATGGCCCGGATCGTAGCCAAACCCGGTCATCAGCGCCATCGGAACGGCGTCGAGCAGCCCTTGTAATTTGCAGAACAACTCGTAGCCCGACATATCCGGGAGGCGAATATCGGCGATGATCACGTCGTAGGCAACCCCTTCGCCTAAGTTGCGGACCATCGAGATGCATTCGGCGCCGTCATGGGCCGTTTCGACAACGCAGCCGTAACGTTCGAGCAGATTGTGCGCCGCAACACGGACGGGTTCATCCGCATCGATGACGAGGACATGCAAGCCGCGCAGGGGCGTCTGCCCCGTGCCTTGCAATACCTGGGGCAGCGCCTCGCTCGGAGCCATCTGGTGCCCCACCTCGTGGATCACTTGCTTGATATCGCGGGCGTTGCGAAGAATGCGCTGCAAACGCTCGACCACCTCGGGTTCGTGGCCGATGTAGCGTTCCATGATATTGACCGCGTCGTTCAGAATCTCGTCGACCGGCAGCGCCACGGCGCTGTGAATCGCCTCGACATTGGCGACACAGGCTGCCGCCTTCTGCACGTTGAGCAGTTCGAGCGTATTGATCGCCTGAGCGACGTGATGGCTGAAGATTTCCAGGAACTGACGGTCGCTTTCGCTGAACGCGCAAGGCTTGGGGCTCTCAACGTTGAATGTGCCGATGACCTCTTCGTGCGAGGTCAGCGGCACGGTCAACGAACTCTTAGCGCCACAACACCCTTCGAGAAACAGCGGATCCTGCGTCGTATCTTCGCACAGATAACTCTTGGCCGTCGCGGCCACAAAGCCCGTCACGCCATTGTCCGTCAATCCAGGACGCAACACGCGATTGACCGCCTCGGGCTTCATGCCCACGGCGAGCAGCGGCTCGAGTTGCCCCGTCTTCTGATCGATCAGACGGATCTCGACCACGTCGAACTTGAGCAGGTCTTGCGTGAAGTGCAGGATGTTCGACTTGAGCAGTTCGATACGCTCTTCGACCGACATGCGCGTGAGGTCCTCGGCCGTCAGGCTCGAAAGTTCTTCGCCGGCCTTATGAATCGCTTCCAGCTTTTGTTGTTGCAGCACCTCAACCGAAATGTCATGCACGGTGACGATCAGGTTGCGCGGCGGTCCGTCGACCTCCATCACCGGCGCGGCATGGATACGGAAGTAGCGATTCGCCGAGGCGCGGAGCATCGTGCTGCTCGGACGACCATTGCCGAGCGCGGAATTGAACGGACTGAAGTCCGGTCCAATAATCTCAGGGTTACCCAGCGCGCCATAAAAGTCGCTGCCCGTCAGCGTGTCGCGCTGAGCGAATTGGCGCAGTTTGGCGTTGGCCCAGACGATCGTGTTGTCGCCATCGATCAAAGCAACGCCGTCGGGCATGCCTTGCAGGATACGTTCGTTCTGCAACAGACGACCGACCGAGAGCACCTCTTTCAGATGTTCTCCCGAAACATACACACCGGCGAAGGTGTCTCGTGACAGTTTGAGGAGCGCTCGAACCGGATTGCGCATCGAGATAACCTCGAAGCGTTCAGCGAGCGTTGCCAACTCGGGCTCATTGCCGGTTTGGCCACTCGATAGGTACAGCAGTTTCGGCTTGGTCGACACGGCTCCGCTCCGCAACCCCAGACGCACTTTTATTGCGGCGGCGCGATGAATGACACCCGGCACCGCCCCCCCTGCGCGCAACAGGCTTGGCTGCTGGCTATCGGGTGAGCGCCGCGATCACTCACTGCGCACAATCTAATAAAGGATTATAGGTTTTAACGCCCAGACAAACAACCGAGGGTTTCCGGCCTGCGACGCTTAGAAAACCTGTAACCCTGACTTCATCGGTCACTCCGCGGCGAGAAATTCACCGTGCGCGCTCAGCTTTCCGTGATCGCTACAGTCCGCACAGCCGGGCCAGCTTCAGCTCAAGAGGCACGAAACTCCGACGCCGCTCATCGAGAGGCGGAGCCGAGTGGCCTCATGCTCGGTGCTCGTCCCTAGAACGCAACGCATGCTCGGTAGAATCGTTACGTCGCAAATTGCCTCGCTGCGCGTGGACATCGCCCCCGCCGCAAGACGATATCGACAGCGGAATCATTGTCTTGGAGTACTCCCTGAGAGGAGTAGCGAACCATGTGGCGTGCTTTTTTCATGGCCATCGGCATCTGCTTGGCTTTGGGTGGCTTGGAAAGCCTCGTGGTCGAGCGCGCCGTGCTCGCCTCGAAGCCCACGGGCAAGGAGAAGGAGTCGCTTTTCGGCCAGACACTGCTCGTTAAACCCAAACGCGAAGTGACCCCGCCCGACTGGATGCCCTGGAGCTTATTATCGAGTGGTGCGGTGACCATGCTTTACAGCACCACCTTGCGAGCAGCCGGTGGCGAGAAGAAGTAGTCTGCTCAGCTACTTGCCGGTGCGTAACGATTCAAAGTATCTCTTGGCATGCTCGCGATAAGCTCGCGGCAAGGGCTGATTGGCCAACGGGTCGCTTTTCTCTCCCGCGACGCCTTGCCACTCTTCCTGAACTTGCTGTTGAACCCGGCCTTTGGCGTTGGGGCCGTCTGCCTCGCCCGCCACGAGTGCCGAGCCCTGGCCGACACGCTGCTTCGCTCGGCTACTGTAGTTGGCGTCGGGCAATGCTTGCTCGCCCCGAAAGCCCTTCCCCTGACCGCGACCGATTCCGTCTCCGAGGCCTGCCCCGTCACCATGTCCAGCTCGCTGGCCGCGCCCTTGGCAGTGACTACATCCGTGCCCTTGGCACTCCTTGCAGTTCATCGATTCCTTGGCCTGAGCAACTTGATCGAGCGCATCGCTGAGTAGCTCCGCCTCTTCGAGCTGCTCGTTCATTTGCGAGAGCTGATCGGTCATTTGTCGTAATTGCTCGGCGGCCTGCTCCGACTCGCCTTGACGTAATGACTGAGACAATTGTCCGAGCGGGCTCGCCAGTGACTTCATTTGCTCGTTTTGAGCGATTTTCTGCTGCAGCTTGTCGAGTTGCTGCTGTAATTGCTCAGCCTCGTCTTTACGACCGGCCTGCTTAGCCTCGGCCAGTCGCCGTTCGAGTTCTTCTTTGGCTTGTTGCTGCGCGTCGAGGGCCTGCTGAAACTTTTGTTGCAATTGCTCGAGTTGCTTTGCCAACTCCTCTTGTTGCGCGCGGTCCATTTTTCCCGCGACGAGCTGTTCGCGCAGGTGGTTTAATTCCCGGGCGGCCTGTTCGAGGTTCCCCTTCTGCAGTGCCCCGAACGCCTTGTCGGCCGGTCCGCGCTGCATATTCTTGAGCTGTTCGAGTTGTTGCCGGACCTGCTCCGCTCCGGCGGCCGATTGTCGACGCTGTTCGAGTTCCTTGGCCAGATCGTTCAGTTTGACGAGCGAGTCTTTGCGGTCGGTCGATGACGGACTCGATAACTCACGGGCCTCGCGTTCTAGGCGAGCGAACAACTCCTCGGCCTCCGTCAGGCCTCGCTCTTCGGCCTGTTGCTTGCGTTGCTCGAGTTGCTTGCGCAAACCCTCGGTCGACTTTTTAATCTGCTCCGCCTGTTTCGCAGCCAGGGGACCGGCTCCGGCGAGATTTTGATACACCGCGGGCTGCCAAAGCGTGACCAGCCCAAAGGCCAGCAACGAGGGCGCCAAGGGCAACCAGATCCAATGCCCCAGTCGAATCGGAAACTGCGGAGCGATCTCTAATCGTTCCAAACGCAGCGCCGTGTCTTGCATCAGAGCCTGTCCAGCGGGACTTTCGCGCTGCTCGTTCGAGAGAGCCAAGGCGCTCGACAATCGTTCGCGTAAATTGCAGCGGTGATCGATCTCGTAGGCCACATCGAGTGTCGATCCGCGCGCTGACCATGTCCAGACCCCGGCCGCGAGTATGCCCAACAACGCGGCTCCGCAGGCGACGAGTTCCCAGGGCCAGTCGAGCCGTTGCAGCTTAGTGACCACCACCACACCTACGAGCAATGCACCAGCAGTAAACCAGCACCAGCTCAAGGCCCAGAGGAAATACTGGACGAGCATGCGACGCTGAGCCCGACGGATTTGCAGGTATAATGGATCCATTGAACAGGACCAACGAGAATCGAGCGTGCAGTCAATCAGTTCGGCGACGCCTCAATCAGTGTACCGCAGAACGCTCGACAGGTGTAACCTTGTAGCGGCAGGGTATAATTGTCTGACCAGAAATGCGAACCGTGCCGGGTCGGGTGATCGCAGCGACCATTTGACCTCATCGAAGGCCAAAATCGTTGTTAACTCCACGGCCCAAGGGCGGTTATCCTGAGGAAGGAAACCGAATCATGCCGATCAAAGTGACCGCCCCAACGACCGTAACGCTCCCGTCGCCCGAGGAACGGCCGAATGCCTCGATCGTGATTTACGACGGGCATTGCCGATTTTGCCGCGCGCAGGTCGAACGCTTGCATCGCCTCGACCCTCGAGGGACGCTGGCATTCTTGTCGCTCCACGACCCCGCCGTGACACATCGCTGGCCCGACCTGAGCCACGACGACCTCATGCAGCAGATGTATGTCATCGATCCGCAAGGGGGACGACACGCCGGGGCCGAGTCGTTGCGCTACCTCTCGCACCTCTTGCCACGGTTGCGGTGGTTGTCACCCTTGTTGCACATCCCTTATAGCATGCCGCTGTGGTCGTTCTTGTATCGACACGTGGCCCGGCGGCGTTACTGGTTCGGTCGGGTCCAGACCTGCGAGGACGGCGCGTGCTCGCTGCACTGAATCGTGCTTGGCCACGTTGCACACTGCGGTCGATTGTCGAGTTCGGCTGGGGAGTGGCCGTCGCGTATCTCATCGGGACCGCGTGGCTCGTCGAACCCTTGCTCGTCATGGGTTCGTCGATGGCTCCGACCTTGCGCGGCACCCATACCAATTTCATCTGCCTTGCGTGTGCGACACCTTTCACCGTGGGGCTCGACGAACCGGCGAGCGATTTTCGCGTCGCCGTCTGTCCCTGTTGCGGAGACCGTTCGCACCGCTTGGATCAAGCTCCTGTCGCAGCCGGCGATCAGATTCTTATCAATCGCTCGGCGTGGTTTGTGCGCCAGCCCGAGCGAGGCGAGGTCGTCGCCCTTCGTCAGCCGCGGCGAGCCAATATGTTGGCCGTCAAACGGATCGTCGGACTGCCTGGCGAGTCGATCGAGATTCGCCGAGGCGACGTGTTCATCAACGGTCGACGCTGGCGCAAGACCCTCGCGGAACAACTGGCGGCTTCGCTCTGGGTGGCCGACTCGACACACTTGCCGCCGAACGACATTCCTCCCGCGGTGCATTGGCCCGTCGCGCCCTTGGCAGCTTCAGAGCAAATGACACTGCATGTCGAGGGGCAGCGGCTCATGGATCGGCAGCAATTCAACTCGGGGCCGCTCAACGATACGTTCGTTTACAACCAGAACCGACCGATTGTCGGCTCGGCGGCGGTCGTCGATCTGCGACTGGTGATGCGCGTCACGCTCAGCAATGCCCAAACGCTACAATTGATTGCTCGACGAGACGATGCGCGACCGTTCCGCTTCGAATTGACACGCGAGCGGGTGTCGCTCTATGACTCGGCCGACACATTGCTAGCAACCGCAGTCCATCCCGTGCCGTGGCATCGCGAGTTTGAACTGACGGTATCGGTGGTTGATGCACAGTATCTGCTAGCAGTTGATGGCCAGACCGTGCTGGCTTGGGCCGACGAGGATGAGCCCGCCGAGCCAACGACGCAGCGACCGTTTATTCTGCTGGGCTCGATGCTCGGCGCGACGAGCCCTTGGGCCTTGAGCCACTGGGAGTTATATCGAGACGCTTACTACAGTGACTGGCCGGGAGCCTGGCCTGGCTGGGGGAGTGGCACGCCGTGCCGGTTAGGGCCGGATGAGTATTTCGTTCTGGGTGATAACAGCCGTGTTTCGATCGACTCGCGCGATCGGAGTTTTGGCCCTGTTGTGGAAAATCTGCTGCTGGGACGGGCCGTCGCCGTGGTTTGGCCTTCGCAGGCTCGACACGCCCTGGGACGGACTTTTCAAGTTCTCTCGCCTCAGCGAATCCGTTATATTCGCTGACCTCTCCCACCCGGCCGCCCCGATTTTGACGCCATGCCATCGACCACTAAGAAACCTGAACCGACTCACCACGATGCGCCAGCCAGTGAGGGCATTCGCGAGACTATCGAGTCGATCGCCATCGCCTTTGTGCTGGCTTTTTTGTTCCGTACGTTCGAGGCCGAGGCGTTTGTTATTCCAACCGGCTCGATGGCGCCGACGCTCATGGGTCGTCACTACGACATCGAGTGTCCGCAGTGCAAATATCCTTTGCGGGTCGGCGCGAGCGAGGAGAACGAGGACGAACCGGGCGGCGGTCGCGTCCAGTACATCAAAAAGTGCCTTTGTCCGAACTGCCGCTACGAGTTGGACGTGTCAGCGCCGGCGGGGCGCGACGGTCCGTTGCCTCCCTCGTATAACGGCGACCGGATTATCGTCTCGAAGTTCCCTTATGAGTTCAGCGACCCTCAGCGCTGGGACGTGGCCGTGTTCCGCTACCCGGCCACGGCCAAGGTGAATTACATCAAGCGCATTGCCGGCTTGCCGGGCGAGACCGTGCGCATCGAGCGTGGCGATATCACGGTGCAACCGCGCGGCGAGAAGGAATTCGAGATGGCCCGCAAACCGCCGCACAAGGTGTTGGCCATGTTGCAGGTCGTGTATGACGAAGATTACCGACTGCCGTGGCTCGAAGAGCGCGGCTGGCCATCGCGCTGGAGCGGTGAAGGCACGCCCGACGGTTTTGAGCGCGTCGATAACCCACATCGCTTTGGCATGAATGGTTCGCAGGCGATGACTTGGTTGCGTTACCGTCACTGGACGCCTCAAATCGCCGATTGGGCACACCTGCGTGAAGGTCCGCTGCCGGCGGCAGTTCGACAAGAGGTGGCTCGGCGTGGACCGATGCTGATCAGCGACTTTTACGACTACAACAGCCGCAGCCCGACGTCGAGCAGTTACGATTACGATCAGGACTATTTAGGCCGGCATTGGGTCGGCGATCTGGCGCTGGAGTGCGAACTTCACATCGACGGCTCGCAGGGGGACGTGACGCTTGAACTGATCGAAGGGGGCCGCGCCCATCAATGCTTGTTCAATCTCGAAACCGGCGTCGCGACCCTGCTCATCGCAGGGGTCGATAACTTCAAACCGCAAGCAAACACCAGCGTGCGAGGCAAGGGAATCCATCGCGTTCGCTTTGCCAATGTCGACGATCAATTGCTGCTTTGGGTGGACGAAAAGCTCGTGCATTTTTCATCTCCAACGACCTTCGGGCCATTACCGTTCTCTGCGCCACGGCGTATCGAGGCGAGCCATGATGGCGACTGGTCGCCGGTCAGCGTGGGAGCGCGAGGCGCGAAAGTGAAAGTCGACCACTTACGGATTTTGCGTGACGTATATTACGTGGCCAATGAAGGCGAGGGGCGCGTGGTCGCCGAGTCACACGAGCCAGGCGCGGTGCCCGCGTATTTTACGGGCGGAGAATTTCCCTTGCCGTACAATTCCGTTCAGTTCAAGTTGGACGACGATCAGTTCCTGGTGTTGGGAGACAACAGTCCCAAGAGCAAGGATAGCCGACTGTGGCACGCTCAGGACGAGTTGAACCGTCGCGAGTATTTCGTGAAGCGCGACTTGCTGATCGGCAAGGCGATGTTCGTCTACTGGCCGCATGGCTGGGCGCCGGATTGGGCCTTCGAGATCAATCGTTTCGGGTTGCGATTGCGGCTCCCGTTTTACCCCAATTTTCGTCGGATGAAATTTATTCACTGAGTCATCGTCAAGCGATCTGAGCGAATGCTCGGGTATCGAGATTCAGGTAATCAAGTTAACAGGATGACCAGCGTAAGTCGGTGAATTCCGGTCTCACGTTGTTCGGCCTATAAAGCCGATTATCGAAGGATCAAAAACGATAGTGACATGCAATCGACATGGAGGTTGATGCGTATGAATATGCTAAGTGTCGAAGGGTTGGTCAAAGTCTATGGGCGTCGACGAGTGGTCGACGGCGTCAGCTTCGAGGTCGAGCCGGGGCAGATCGTCGGTCTGCTCGGGCCCAATGGCGCGGGCAAGACGACTAGTTTCCGCATCGCCTGCGGCATGATCGCTCCCAATGCCGGGCGAGTCTTTCTGCAAGGGATCGACGTCACCGATTGGCCCATGTATCAACGGGCGCGCGACGGCGGGATGGGCTATTTGGCCCAGGAGTCGAGCGTGTTTCGCAAACTATCGGTTGAGAACAATCTGCTCGGCATGATGGAAATGCTCGGCTTCGACAGCCGCGTTCGCAAACGTCGCTGTGACGAATTGCTGGAAAAGTTCAATATCACGAAGCTGCGAAAATCTTTGGCGTTGTCACTCTCGGGCGGCGAACGTCGCCGATTGGAGATCGCCCGATGTTTGGTTTCTGATCCTAAATTGATCCTGCTTGACGAGCCGTTCACGGGCATTGACCCCGTGACGATCGCCAGTATTCAAGACATTATTCGCGCGTTGCGAGACTCGGGCATTTCGATCCTGATTACCGACCATCAGGTGCGCGAGACGCTCCAGATTACGGATCGCAGTTATGTGATTCGGGCCGGTCAGGTTTTGTGTCACGGCAAGCCATCCGAGGTGATCAACAATCCCGAAGCGCGCAAGTATTACTTCGGCGAAGGGCTCGATTTCGGCTGGGGCGCAGATCAGGCCGCTTAATGATGATCGGTGACAGCAAGCGTGCCCTGCTCACGTCTGCGTGAGCAAGTTCAGCAATCGAGTTACGATCGCGACAGCTTGGCCAGCAAGCGCTGACGCGCGTAACCACGCAAAAACAAGTACCCCAGGCCAACAACCGCCAGCAAGGGCAAAACGATGGTCCAGTTGGCGTTCTTGGCCACTTCGCTTGCGACGGGCTGCACGACCTTCTCGGCCACGGCGCTCGTCAGCTGCACGGTACCATCGATGAAAGGTTGCGGATCGGCGAGAAACGCGGCCAGCGCGGCGGTGATGGCCAAGCCACGCTTATTTTTCCAGATGAACTCCATCCCCGCGTCGCCGTATTTGCTTACCACGGCGAGCAATTCATCGCTCCGGCCGATCTGCTGGAGCGTGCCATCATCGGCGAGCATGGCGAGTCGCCGCCCGTTTTGTGGCGTTACGATTTTCAAGGCCTTGGCAGCCGACGACCCGAGCGACTCGATCAGCGGCTCAGCGATTTCACCTTGCTTGATGAGCGCTTCCGCCGCGTCGTCACCGTACTTGGCGGCGATCGACAGCCGGCGGGGCTTCGCGAGCACCCAGGCCGCGTCATCGCCGTAGCGAGACAAGAGCCGAATGGCTTGCAAACCTTGCTCGCCTGCATCGTCGACGAGCCGCAGCGCACGGGGACCGACACGCTGGACCGCCTGCAGACCGTCGTCGCCGTATTTGATGGCGATGGCCTCGATTTTCTGACTGACGGTTTCGAGCCCTTGCTCGGCAACTTCCTTGCCGTACTTACGCAGCACGGTCTCGACCGTCTCCTTGAGCGCCGCACTGCTCACACCGGCCACGGCCTCGACCGAACAGGCCAACAACAGGCAGTTCGCGATGATCAAACGACCGAGCATTTGACGTTCTCCGTTAGTTCGACTGCAACAATTCGAGCACGGCCGATGACCGGACCTCGGCGCGCTGTCGAGCCACGTCACGCAAGCGAGTCCGCAGCCCTTGAACATCGCTTGAGCCTTCCACGACCAAGCGGTGGATCTCGTCGAGCCGGCTATCGATAACTGCCGCGAGGTTCCCACGCGGGTCGGCATACCAATCCCAAATCCAGGAGACGATCTGATCGACGATGATCCCCACGACGACGCCGATACCCAGGGTCATCCAGCTCGACGCGCCCCCAGCGCCCAGGATGCCTGCCGAAA
>CAYLYE010000015.1:0-45799 GCA_964387325.1 uncultured Planctomycetaceae bacterium | reverse complement strand
CCTTGGAAAATTTGCGACGATGTATTTCCTTCTATCTCAATATTCCGTTTCGATCCGTCCAATAGATACGTATGTGAATGACAACCCCTCCTAACTTCCTAGCAGAACCCCCGCCCCAAGACAAGTAAGCGACGCTCCTTTCCAGGGCCTTCCGTATTCCGAAGGACGGCCTCTGACCCGTCATAAATCGATCCAAATTCAATGGCCAGGTCTCCGTAGGAGGACCATGGATGGGTGGCCCGGACAACTGGTTGTCCGGGCTGGCGAAGCCACAAGCGAGAACCGAAGCTTCACCAAGCTGCGTCTCTTCTTGCTCGCGCAACCCCAACGACGCAGTCCTCCTGCAGGTCACCGGGTAAGCCTTGAATCGTGCCGAGGGTTGATCTACGCTGCGCGCTGGTCGCCACGGCCAGCGACCCTGCCGGGCGAGTGGTAACGGCCGAGTCGGTTATAAAAGGCGTGCGGGGGGGCTGAACTGCTCTTGAGTGCGATGAACGGTTCGACTATGGTTCCGCGCCCAACTCCTGACGAAGCTCGAATGGTCGAGATCGAGGAGCGGCCCTTGAGCACGTCGACTCGCGGGGCTTGGGCGGGACTCGCGGCGTTGTTGCTAGCCTTGCTGGCAATGGCCGCCTGGCTCGACCCCAGCCCTAGTGGTCGCGGCACGCATCAGCAACTGGGACTCCCTCCCTGTACGTTTTTGTTTCTCTTCGATCGACCGTGTCCGGCCTGCGGCATGACGACCTCGTGGTCGTATGTCATGCATGGCGACTGGGACGCGGCCTGTCGGGCGAACCTGGGAGGCACGTTGCTCGCGCTGCTGGCCATAAGCGTGGCGTGCGGGGCGCTCGCGATCGCCGCCTCGGGCCGTCGGCGCTGGGTGCCCGGCGAACGAACGTGGGCCCTGCTGGCTTTAACGCTGGCCGTGATCACGCTCGTCGACTGGCTGCGTCGTGTCTGAGCGACGTCGCGCGGCGGAACTTTTCCCTCGCCCGGCTCGTCGTTCCTCTCGCAGGACCTGTGCCGATGAACCGCTCCTTGCCCTTCTCCAAATTCATGCGCGTTGTGAGTGTGGCGCTCATCGCCTCGAGCCTCTCGCTCTCAGGTTGCTCGAGCTTCCTGACCACGGCGCTCTATCTGATCAAAGGGAACTCGATCGATCCGGAGTTCACGCAGCTCGCGGGCAAGAAGGTCGCGATCGTCTGTCGCCCGCTCATTCACTTGAGCTTCAACAGCGGTAAAGTCGACAGCCAGCTAGCGCGCGAACTCGGCTACCGGCTCAGCCAGAACAATCGCAAGATCAAAGTGATCGACCCGCAAAAGGTCGAAGAGTGGACCGACAGTCACGAACTCGCCGGCTCGCGCGACTTTGTCGAGATCGGCAAGGGGCTCGGCGCCGATGCCGTCGTGGCCATCGATCTGCACGACTTCCAAACCCATGCCGGACAAACCCTGTACCAGGGCAAGGGCAAAGTGACCGTCAAGGTCTACGACATCAAGGACGACGGGCGGATCGTGTTCCAGAAACATCTACCGCAGTTCGTCTATCCACCCAATGCGGGCCGACCCACGGGCGAGATGGACGTCGAAGAGTTTCGCCGTGAATTTGTCGGGGTGTTCGCCGAGGAGATCGGTCATTTGTTCTACCCCTACGAAGCCAAAGAGAACTATGCTCGCGATACCGCGATGCTGCGCTGATCTGGCGCGGGGGTGTAGTCGCGCGGCGGTCTGGCGCGTAGGATGAGGGACCGTCTCGCTCCCTACTCTTGTTACTGTATTCTGCCCCCATGCCGCGCCGTAATTTGTATCTGCTGCTGATCGTCACGGTCTTCAGCCTGCTCTGCTACCGCAAGGCCGACAGCGCGCACCGCAGCCGTTACGGCCGGATGTTCGACACCTTCGTCAAAATTCTCAATGCGGTCGAGAAAGACTATGTCGAGCAGGTCGACGAGCGGCAGTTGTTCGAAGGGGCGCTCGACGGCATGGTCGCGCGGCTCGACCCCTACAGCGATTACCTGCCGCCGGTCGAGGCGACCCGCAGCCGCGAGCATCTCGATCAGGAATTTGGTGGCATCGGCATCGAGGTGTCGTTCGATCCACAAACGAACGTGCTGATGGTCGTGAGCCCGATGTACGACACGCCGGCGTTCAAGGCCGGTATTCTGGCCGGTGACAAAATCCTCCGCATCAACGACGAGAGCACCGAGGGCTTCACGTTTGAAGATGCCGTCAAGCGGCTGCGTGGCAAGGTCGGTCAGAGCGTCACGCTCGAAGTGCTTCACAGCGGCGAGGAAGACCCCGTCCCGATCGAGGTCGTGCGCGAGGTGATCCAAGTGGCCGCCGTGCTTGGCGATCGCCGTACTCCCGCTGGACAATGGGTCTACCTGCTCCCCGGCGACAAACAGCTCGGCTATGTGCGTGTGACCAGCTTTGGTCGTCGCGTGGCCGAGGAACTGCACGCCGCGATCGAGTCGCTGCAAAAGGCCGGCGCTCGCGGGCTGATCCTTGACTTGCGCAACAACGGTGGCGGGCTGCTCGATGTGGCGGTCGACACGTGTGATCTATTCATTCACGGCGAGCCCACGAACGATGTGGTCGTGACCGTGCAAGGGCGCGAGAAAGAGTTGAGCCGGCACCGGCTGACGGGCAAAGCCCCCTTTACGACCTTGCCGCTCGTCGTGCTCGTGAATCAGAACAGCGCCAGCGCCAGCGAGATTGTCGCCGCTGGCTTGCAAGACTACCACCGCGCCGCGATCGTCGGCCAGCGGACCTTCGGCAAGGGGACCGTCCAGGAGATCAAACGTCTCGAAGGGGGCAAAAGCGAGCTGCGATTGACGATCGCCAAGTACCTCAGGCCGAGCCGACAGAATATCCACCGCGACCGTAATGCCAAGGACAGCGACGTCTGGGGCGTCGTGCCTGACGACGGCTGCGAGGTCAAATTGAGCACCGAGGAATTTCGCGGCGTGCTTCGCGCTCGACGTGATCGCGACTTGGGCAAGGCCGCCCAAGCCAAGAGCGACGAGAGCGTCCGAGATTGGCTCGAAGTCGATACGCAACTCCAGCGGGGCATCGAAGTGCTCGAGCAGCGCATCGCCGCCGCGAAATAACGCCGTTCCATCTCGCCCTTCTCAAAATCGGCTGTCAATCGAAATTACCATCATTCCTGTGGCTATTTTGCGGCCAGCAATGGTCTTTAAGATTGAAAATGGGCTACAATCAAGCTAGGTTATCCACACTAGCGATGGCGCGGATCGACAAAGCACGCCAGCTGGTTTTTTAGGTACGGACATTTCCGGCGTCTTCGTCAAGCCGTTCGATGGTGATGCGGCTTTCATTTATCGCGCTTCGGGGGTTTCAAGAAGTGAAGCCAGTTCTTCAAGCGCTCGTGCTGGCTGAACACGTCTATACCGATCAACGCGGGAAAAAGATTATCTGCGGGACGTTTAACGGACTGACCCTCAGAAAAAAATCGCCCGACAACGCAGTGCAATCAGCGAACGACACTCAGGTTAAAGTAGTGCCAGACAGCGGATTCATGGGCTCGCCTTGGACCTACATCAGCCTGACGGATGTGTGGGATAACACAAAGCTGCAACTTCAGTTTGTTAGCCTGAAGCGTAATTTTGTGTTGTTTGAAACCGAGTTCATCCTGCAATGCAACGACCGCCTGAAGAATATCGAGATCGTTGCTCCGCTGCCCATGCTGGATATACCCGAGCCCGGTTGTTATGCGTTTGAAGTCGTGTGGGAGGGTGAGATTATTGGATCGCACCGAATTGTTGCCCGCGAACACGCAGAATAATTCCTCTTTTACGATTGAGATCGACGATGTCTGGCATTGAAGAACCGATCGTTTCGAACGATCTTGGGTACAGCTTTCGAGTCGGTGAATTGCGCTATTCTCCCAAAGCCTATCGTTGTCATCTCGCCATTCTGCCAGACGAAGAGGGTGGTTTTTCTGTTCTCGTCTTGAATCTTCCCGGAACTGGAAGTTGCGGAAAGACCGAAGCCGAGGCGATCGCCCATGCCAAGGAAGCTGTATTGGCTGTGATCGAGTCTTATGAAGAAGACAAGACCGTTGTCCCGTGGATCGACGAATACAAAATTCCAGCGACCGCAAAACTCGTGTGGATTTTAGTGCATGGCGAATGACAAACCGCCCAAGGTACCTCGAATTCGCGGAGCGGACGCGATCAAGGCCTTCGAGAAGGCGGGGTTCTCAGTTCTGCGCGTCAAAGGCAGTCACTGGATCATGGGCAAGGATGGGCACTATTACCGGCTCTCGGTTCCGGTTCACGCAGGAGAGACGGTCGGAACGGGACTGCTAGGCGACTTGATCGAGAAGGCCGGTCTCACCGTGCAGCAGTTCATCGATCTACTGTAAACCGACACAATGATCTTGTTGTTTATCCTCGCGCGGCACGTCACATGCGAACGTGAATGGCTTGGAGGCCGCGCCATTAACGCCGTTCAGGACAATTCCTGGACAGGCTTGAATCGCTCCGGCGGCATGTGCAACCCGGTGATGCGAATACCGAAGCGATCGCCGACCTTGACCGGCTCGCCATGCGCGATCGATTCGTTGCCGATTTCCAAGTCGAGCATCTCTTCGCATGATTTGTCGAAGTGGATGATCGAGCCCACGCCCAGATCGACGATTCGGCTCACCAGTTGACGCTTTTTGGCCAGCGTAACCGTCACGGGGACCAAGATGCGCAGCAGGCTGCGCGTGTACGGTGGCAGCTCTCCCGCGGTTCGTGTTCGCGGCGCGCTCTGGCCCACGGTGTGAATGATCTTGGGTTGAGGCGCAACGGCCGGTGCGGCTTGCGGAGTCGGTTTTGTCACGCTCTCAGGCGGCTCACGCAAGATGTCAGCACTCTTATGTACGGGCCAGATCACATGCAGCGTGGCCGTGCGACCGTCGGCGGCTTTCAACGGACAGCTCACGTCGAGCGCGTCGCTTGCGAGCGCGCCGCGTTGCAAGGCCGCCGCGACATCCACCACGCGCGCCGCTTGTTGATCGTCGGAGATAAACGGCTCGGGCACGACGAGCATGCCGAGTTCTTGCGCGAGCGTTGCGAGCTTGCTCTTGCCGGTCACGTCGGGTACGGCGACCCAGGACGGGAGCAATCCGCTCGACTCGCTCAGTACGACGACCGCGCCACGATCGTCGACGCGCAGCACCGCGACCAAGCCCGGCCCGCTGAGCTGCGCGGGGTCGCACGGACCGGCCCCGCTGACATTCATCGTGAACGAGTTGTCCAGCGTGCGCGACAGGGCCGAGGCGATCTCGCCTTCGCCGGCCTTCAAGGTTGCCAACACCAGCTCGACACTTTCGGCGGCAAATTCGGCCATGTTCAGCACTCAAGTCAGATCGGGATCGACGCGCTTCGGAGTCGCTGCATAGATCGACCAGATGAGCCAAAAACTTGACGAATCCGGCACGTTCGCAGGCATTTGGGAGCAAAAATGCCGCTCCTGGCTGCGGATGCTAGCGACGGTATAATGTTTTGTGTGAGCTTCTCTCTGGTTTCATTTACCGATCCATCGCACCGTCATGAGCACCGCCACCTGTCGTTCGCCCTCCCCGGCCTTCGAGCTGCAACCCTATAAATCACTCGACAACGCCACGCTCCACGAGCGGATCGCGGCAGCGCGCCAGCAGTTGGGCAACAAGCTGCTGATCCTCGGCCATCATTATCAGCAAGACGAGGTGATCGCACTCTCGGACCTGCGCGGCGACAGCTATCAGTTGAGCCAAATGGCGGCGGCGAATACCGAGTGCCGCACGATCGTGTTCTGCGGCGTCCATTTCATGGCCGAAACGGCCGACATGCTGGTCAATCGACCCGAACGGCTCGAGCAACGGGGCGGCGAGCGGGTGAGGGTCATATTGCCCGACATGGCCGCGGGCTGCTCGATGGCCGACATGGCCGCGATCGATCAGGTCGAAAGCGCCTGGGCCGAGCTGGGTGAGCACATCGACACCAGCGACATCACGCCGGTGACCTACATCAACTCGGCGGCCAGCTTGAAGTCATTTTGCGGCCGGCACAATGGCATCGTCTGCACGTCGAGCAATGCCAAGGCCGTGCTCGAATGGGCCTTTGCGCGCACGAGCCGCGTGTTGTTCTTTCCCGATCAGCATCTCGGCCGCAACACGGCCTACGGCCTGGGCGTGCCGCTGGATCGGATGCCCGTGTGGAACCCGCATGCCGACGAGCTGGGGGGCAACACGCCTGAGCAGATCGAGCGGAGCAAGGTGCTGTTGTGGCAGGGTCACTGTAGCGTGCATGCGATTTTCCGCAGCGAACACGTGGACCAGTTCCGCGAGCGGATCCCGGGGGTAAAAATCCTCGTGCATCCCGAGTGTAGCCGCGAGGTGGTAGCCAAGGCCGATATTTTTGGCTCGACCGGCAAAATCATTCAGGTAGTCGAAGCCGCGCCCCCAGGCAGCAAATGGGCGATCGGTACCGAGTTGCATTTGGTCAACCGTCTGAAACAGGAACATCCCGAGCAGGAAATTCACTTCCTGTCACCGATCGTATGCATGTGCGCCACGATGTACCGCATCGACCTGGCGCACCTCTGCTGGAGCATCGAGAACCTGGTGGCCGGCGCGCCGGTGAATGTGATTCGGGTCGACGACGAGACGACGCGTTGGTCGCTCGTGGCGCTGGAAAGAATGTTGCAGGTGAAGTAACTCGCATATGGTTGAGCCATCGAGTCGACGCGACATGCTGTTTTGGAGTTCCGTGCTCGCAATGCTCGGCATCGCCACGCTCGCGGAAGCCGCGATGGGTCGACGTTGGGGGTGCCATTGCGAGCAGACATGGATTTGGGCCGGCGATATCTGGAGCGCACACAACTCGCAGCATCTCCTCGACCCTTACAGCTTCACCCATCTGTTGCATGGCATCGGTTTTTGGGTCATCCTCGCGCTCGTAGCCAAGTCGCTCAACACAACCAAGCAACTCACGCTGATTGTCGCGTTCGAGTCGCTTTGGGAAATCGTCGAGAATACACCGCTCGTCATTAATCGCTACCGCAGCGAGACCGCCTCGATTGGTTACGAAGGTGATTCGATTGCGAATTCGCTGGCCGACATCGTGTGCTGTGCCGCGGGAGCATGGCTCTCGCAGCGACTGGGGATGCGTCGCTCGCTCGTGTTGTTTGTGGTCGTGGAATTGGCGTTGCTAGCATGGATTCGCGACAATCTAACGCTGAATATTTGGATGCTGCTCGCCCCCTCGGAGGCGATTAAGAGCTGGCAGATGGGCGGCTCTTAAATCGTCGAGGGGCGCGCAGACTGATCTTTACCCGTGGGGCATTTCTCGGCACAATACGCCCCGGTTCGTACCCGAATTGCGTGGCGAAAGCTCCCGAGCAACGCTGCGCGACTTCTGCCGCTCAAATTGGTCAAGGATGACCCCGTGTCAAATACAGCAAGGAGTGCTCGCGTGAAGAAGTCTACCCTGTTGGCCCTGTTGTTGGCCGTCGCTTTAAGCCCGGTGCTGGTCCAAGCCCAGGCGCCGCGTCCGTCGGGCACGGTAGCCATTCTGGACCTGACCTACATCTTCAAGCATCACAAGCGGTTCAATGAACTGACCGCCGCGATGCGACAAGACGTCGAGCGGGCCGAGCAGGCACTGAACGTCGATCGCGGCGCGATGGAAAAGCTCGCCGAACCGCTCAAGGGAGACAACCCCGTCTACAAGCGCGGCTCGGCCGAGTACAAACAGCTCGAAGACGAACTGATCAAGCGCCAGACCGAATTGCAAACCAAGGTCACGCTCCAGCGCCGTCAGTTCTTGGAGCAAGAAGCCAAGATCTACTACACCGTCTACCAAGAAGTGCTCGACCACGTCAAAGCCTACTCGGAACAGAACGGCGTCTCGCTCGTCTTGCGTTTCAATGGCGATCCGATCGATCGCAACGATCCGCAAGAAGTGCTCAAGGAACTCAACAAGTCGGTCATCTACTCGCATCGCTCGATCGACATCACGCCGGTCATCCTGGAGCGGTTGGGCTCGGTCATCGGGCCACCGGTGCCAGGCAACCCGACCAGCCTGCCGGGGGTTATTCAACCGGGACCGGCTCAACTGCCGCGTAATCCGGTGGGTGTCCCAGGCGGAAGCCCCTTCCGTCCGTAGTCCTCGGTCGTCGATGGCATAATTTGCACAGCGGCGTCGATCGGAGCTCTACCTGCGATCGACGCCGCAAACGCACCTGGATGAACGGCACGTTTCTTATGATGACACCCCGACAACAACGAACCATCTCGCGCAGCGCCACGGTGAGCGGCTTTGGCTACTGGAGCGGGCAAGACGTGCAGGTCGAGTTTCGTCCTGCCGAGGTGAACACGGGTATCGTGTTTGTGCGCGGCGACTTGGCCCGACCGGTGCGCATTCCGGTCCGCGTCGAGAATCGGATCGAAGCACCGCGGCGCACGGTGTTGCGTCACGGCGGAGCCAGTGTCGAGATGATCGAGCATGTCATGGCGGCACTCGGCGGCCTGCACATCGACAACTGCGAAGTCTGGGTCAACGCTCCCGAAATGCCCGGCCTCGACGGTTCCTCCCTGCCGTTCGTCGAGGCCTTGCTGGGCGCCGACCCGATCACACAAGACGCCACGCGCGCCACGCTGGTCGTCCGCGATGTCACCCGATTGGGCAATGCCGATAGTTGGATCGAAGCTCGGCCGGGGGCTGCTAGCACCCTGTCGATGAAATTCCACCTGGACTACGGTTCGGGCAACGCGATTGGTCGCCAAACGCTCACGCTCGCCGTTATGCCCGACTCGTTCCGCCGCGAGTTGGCCCCTTGCCGCACCTTCATGCTCAAGGCCGAGGCCGATTGGCTGCTGGCCCAAGGACTCGGTACCCGAGCCACGCTGCAAGACCTGCTCGTGTTCGACGCCCATGGGCCGATCGAGAACGAGCTCCGCTTCCGCGACGAGTGTGTTCGACACAAGGCGCTCGACCTGATCGGAGATTTGGCCTTGGCACAATGTGACTTCATCGGGCATTTTATTGCCTACCGTAGCGGACATCGGCTCAATGCCGAACTCGTGCGCGCTTTGATGACCGAGGCGCAATTGATCGGCGGCGAGGTCATTACACGACGACGTGCAGGATAGTGAAGAAGAGTTGGCAGAGGACAGTAGGCAGTAGGCAGCAAAAAGAACTGAAAACTCAATAAACTGCGGTTGCATGTGAGCGGTTAAGGATTGAACAACGTTCGGTGGGAGACGGAATCATGGCCACCCATGTGGCAGACAATGCGACGGTCGACTCACGGGCTGAAATCGCCGACGACGTCGAGATCGGTCCCTATTGTGTTATCGGACCGCATGCCCGTATCGGTCGCGGCACGCGACTTGAAAACAATGTCACGATCATGGGGCACGTCACGATCGGCGAGCACAACCATATCTATCCTGGCTGCGTGCTCGGCGGTGAACCGCAGGACCTGAGCTATCAGGGGAGCGACACCAAGGTCATCATCGGCAACCATAACACGCTGCGCGAGAGCGTGACGGTCAATCGCGCCACGGAAAAAGAAGACGGCATCACCGCGATTGGCGATCACAACTTCCTGATGGCGTGTAGTCACGTAGCCCACGACTGCAAATTAGGCAGCCACATCATTATTGCCAACGGCTCGATGCTTGGCGGCCATGTACACGTTCACGACCATGCCTCGCTCAGCGGCGGCGTGGCGGTCCATCACTACGCCTCGATCGGCTCTTATGCTTTTGTCGCCGGCATTTGTCGGGTCCTGCACGACGCGCCGCCGTTCATGTTGGTCGAAGGACACCCTCCTCGTCCGCGCTGCATCAACGTCGTGGCCTTGAAGCGTAAGAACTTTTCGGCCGAGGCCATTCGCTGCATCAGCGAAGCACACCGTCTGCTGTACCGTGCTCGCGTGGGTTTGGCGCATGCGACCGAGATTTTGCAGAGCAACGGGCATATTGTGCCCGAGGTGGCCACCTTGCTGGCTTTTGTCGAGTACCAACAAAATGGCCGTCACGGCCGGGGTCGTGATCGCCGAAGGAGTGTCGAGTGAGCGCGATACGTGTGGCCGTCGTCGGCGCCGGACATTTGGGTCGGATTCACACGCGCATCCTTTCCACGCTGGAACCATTTCAACTCGTCGGGGTGATCGATCCTGTCGAAAGTGCCCGCGAGGCGCTCGCCGCGGCGCATCAGACCCGCACCTGCGCGACGCTCGACGAGTTGATTCACGAGGTCGATGCCCTGGTGATCGCGGCTCCGACGCCGCTGCATCATCAACTCGGACTCGCTGCCTTGCGTCAGGGCAAACACGTATTGATCGAGAAGCCGTTGGCCCCGACGCGCCGCGAGTGCCAAGAACTGGTCGAAACGGCCCGCCGTCAACAGTGCATCTTACAGGTCGGCCATGTCGAGCGGTTCAATCCCGCCTTCATTGCGGCACGCTCGGCGCTGCATCAGCCCAAGTACATCGAAGCCACGCGGCGCGGACCGTTCAGCGGCCGCTCGACCGATGTCGGGGTGGTACTCGATCTGATGATCCATGACCTCGACTTGGTGCTCGCGCTCTGTGGCAACGGCGTCCGCGCGGTCGACGCCCTCGGCGTCGCGATTCTCGGCGAACATGAGGATGTGGCGCAGGTCCGGTTGTCGTTCGACAACGGTTGTGTCGCCAATCTGAGCGCCTGCCGTGTGAGTCCCACGGCCGAGCGGGCCATGCAGGTCTGGACAACCCACGGTTGGGCCACACTCGACTTTCAGGCCAAGACCGCCGCGGTCGTTCATCCCAGCCAAGCGATCTTGCAGCGCGAGCTCGACGTCAACGCGCTCTCGGCCGACGAGAAAGTCGCGCTCAAGCAGAATCTAGCCACCGAACATCTGCCGCTCACAACGCTCGACAGTGCCGGCGGTGACGCCATCACGGCCGAACTGCTCGACTTTGCCGAGGGAGTCCGCACCGGCCGAGCCCCGCAGGTGACCGGCGAACAGGGGCGCGACGTCGTCGCACTCGCCGAAGAAATTCTGAGCCGGATTGCCATTCACCGCTGGGACGCCCGTTCGGACGGCCCCATCGGTCCCCGCGCGATGAGCGTGCCGACGATCCTGCGTGGTCCCCACTGGCAGACGACCCAGGCTAAGCCCGGTCCGCGTCGGCAGGCTGGCTGACCTCGCTACTCAGATAGCCGATTAGATTATTAACAAATTGTTATTCTGTAATAACTTGCGACTAACGACCTATTCCCGAATCCACGTTGGTTCCGATCGTAAAACGAAGTGACCTACCCGTTAAGGGTCGAGAATGTTCGTGATTTTTGCGTAAAAGTGTTGCGGAATTGCTGAGAAATCGAACTGTGCGAATCGCTGTTAACTTGAATACCGAAAGGTGCTTACGTAATTGTTGGCAGCTGTAAATAGCGGTTGTGGCCCTGCCGCGAAAGCCCTATACTGCCCCGCCTAGATTCGCTTTGCGCTGGGCTTACGTGTCGAGCCGTTTACGGATCAGCAGCGCATCGTTTGAGATCACCTTGACGAATTGACCCGGCGTGTCATGGAGCCGGTGGGAAAAACTCTAGGCACGGGAAGCAGCTATGCGATTCACGCTCATCGACCGAATTGTGCAACTTCAACCCTCCTCGAACATTGCGGCGGTCAAGAACTTGTCGCTGGCCGAGGAATACTTGGCCGACCACTTCCCCGGCTTTCCGGTGATGCCCGGCGTGCTCATGCTCGAAGCCATGACTCAAGCCGGTGCATGGCTGGTTCGTTCGACCGACGACTTTGCCCAAAGTACGGTGTTGCTCAAAGAAGCACGCAATGTCAAATACGCCAGCTTTGTCTCGCCGGGCGAGACATTGCTCATCACGGCGGACATTCTCGATCATGGCGAGCATGAAACAAAAATCAAGGCTCAGGGAACCGTGAACGGCGACGTCGTGGTGTCGGCTCGGCTCGTGCTGGAACACTACAACCTTGCCGACGAGGACACGAACAAAGCCGACGCGGATGACGTGATCCGCCATAGCCTGCGTGAATTGTTTTCTGTTTTGTACAAATCTTAGTCAGTCTCGGGTCGACGGTCTGATGCGTCTAGCGGGTCGAACAGCTTTGGTCACCGGCGGTAGCCGGGGAATCGGTCGGGCGACCGTCTGCGCGCTGGCTGCCGAGGGGGCCAAAGTCGCCTTCCTCTACAACCATAGCCAGGCCGCGGCCAACGACTTGCTCGCCGAACTCAAGCCGCTCCAAAGCGACCTCCTGGCCCTCCAGGCCGACGTCCGCGACACGGCCCGGGCGATCCAAGTCGTGCAATCGATCATTGAGCAATGGGGGCAAATCGACATTCTGGTCAACTCGGCCGGGGTGATTCGCGACGGCCTGTTTGCCACCATGGGACCCGAGGCTTGGCACGAGGTCGTCGAGACCAATCTCACTGGTACCTACAGTTATTGCCATGCCGTGTCGGCCGAAATGATCTCGCGGCGCTGCGGCTCGATCATTAACGTGTCGAGCGTGGCCGCCGAGTTTGGCGCCCGCGGCCAATGCAATTACGCGGCCAGCAAAGGGGGCATCGACGCGCTGACCCGTTGCTTGGCCAAAGAGCTGGCCGCTCGAAAAATTCGCGTGAATAGCGTCGCGCCGGGAATGATCGAAACCGACATGAGCCAAGCCGTTCGCGGTCTGCTCGGCAATCGGATCAGCGACGTCATCCCGCTCAAGCGAGTGGGCTTGCCTGAAGAGGTGGCCCGGGTGATTGTGTTCTTGGCCAGCGACGACGCCAGTTACCTGACCGGTCAGGTCCTGCGTGTCGACGGTGGCTTGAGTCTTGGAGGTTATTGACCTTGGCGGGCGAAGCATCCACGCCAAGTGTCGTTGGATCGAACTGAGTTTAGACAACGCGGTGTTGCCCATGTCGAATTCGACACTCCGCCGCGGCTTTCCTGTTTTCTGGGAGTTTTGTGATGGCAAATTCGGAAGAAGTGTTTGGAAAGATCAAGGAAGCCCTCGTCGACGCGCTGGGGGTCGATGACGACGAAGTGACCCCCGATGCCCGGCTGGTCACCGATCTCGGTGCCGAGTCGATCGATTTTCTGGACATCGTGTTCCGTCTGGAAAAGACGTTCAACATCAAGATTCCGCGCGGCGAGTTGTTCCCCGAAGATATCCTGACCAACGCCCAGTACGTGAGCAACGGAAAGGTGACCGCCGAGGGGCTCGAACAGCTCAAGAAGCGTATGCCCTTCTCCGACTTGACCGAGTTCGCGGCCAATCCGATTGTCAAGGACTTCTCGAACCAGATGCGCGTCAAGGATATGTGCAAGTACGTCGAGATGAAGTTGGGTTAAGCCATTTATCGCCGGCCATCTTTCGTCAGCCTAAAGGATCAGCCTTACCATGCGATGGATTTGGATCGATCGTTTCGTCGAGTTCGAGAGTGGCCGGCGCGCCGTGGCGATCAAGAATGTCTCGCTGGCCGAGGAGCATCTGCACGATCATTTTCCCGGCTACCCGATCATGCCCAACTCGCTGATCACCGAAGGATTGGCGCAGACCGGCGGACTGCTCGTCGGCGAAACCCAATCGTTCCGCCGCAAGGTCGTGTTGGCTAAGATCCCCAAGGCGGTCTACCACTTCGCCGTCCGCCCAGGTGACCAACTCACCTATACGACGGAAATCGAATACGTGGAAAACGATGGCTCGATGGTCAAGGCCACCAGCCATGTCGCCGGCCGACTCCAAGCCGAAATGGAAATCATGTTCGGCCACTTGAGTGACGAAAATCCCGAGTCCGACGCGCAGCAGCAAAGTTTCGTGTTTACACTCCGACTGCTGGGCGTGTTCGACTCCGGTCGCGAACTCAACGGCCATCGGCACATCGAGCCGCCGGCACTCGTCCGGCTGCGCGATGCCGGCAAATTGGTCTAACATCACAACTCTCGTAATAATCATGGGCGATGACCATTTCGCTCCGTTTGGGTTTGGTTGAGGACGGCTATCATGCGTCGACGTGTCGTGGTAACTGGCATCGGGTGCGTCACACCCGTCGGCAACGACGTGGGCGCGATGTGGGACGCGCTGCTCACGGGTCGATCGGGCGTGGCCCGCACAACCGTCTTTGACTCCTCGACCTTTCCCACGCAAATCTCCGCCGAAGTCAAACAGTTTGAGATGTCACACTACGGCGAAAACGACAGCGACTGGGCCCATGTCAGTCGCCATACGCGCTTCGCCATCGCGGCTGCCAAGCAAGCCGTCAGCGACTCGGGAGTGCTCGACCGACCGCTGGATCCGACCCGCTGGGGTATCTACACCGGCTGCGGCGAAGGGGGCCAGCAGTTCCTCAAGTTCAACACCATGATCGCCGCCTCGCTCCAGGGTGAAGCGGTCGATATCCCCCGCTTCGTTCATAAAGGCATGGAGTTGCTCCACCCCGTCGACGAACTGGAGCAAGATCCGAACATGCCCGCGGCCCATCTCGCCGGCTACTTCGGCATCGAGGGGCCCATGGCCAACTGTCTGACCGCCTGTGCCGCCAGCAGTCAAGCGATCGGCGAAGCGGTCGAGGCGATCCGCCGCGGTGATGCCGACGTGATGTTGAGCGGCGGCGCGCACAGCATGATTCATCCCTTTGGCCTCACCGGCTTCAATCTGCTCACGGCCTTGAGCACGCGCAACGACGCCCCCACCAAGGCATCGCGGCCGTTCGATCTAGATCGCGACGGCTTTGTGCTCGGCGAAGGGGCCGCGATGATCATCCTCGAAGAACTCTCGCGGGCCAAAGCGCGCGGCGCCAATATCTACGGTGAAGTCATTGGCTACGGCACGACAGCCGATGCGTTCCGCCTCACCGATCCGCACCCCGAGGCGCGCGGCGCCATCGCCTGCTTAAAGATGGCCATCGACGACGCCCAACTCAATGTGACCGATGTCGATTACATCAACGCGCACGGCACGAGCACCGAGGCGAACGACAAACTCGAAACGCTCGCCATCAAGACCGTCTTTGGGCCACAAGCCTACAAGGTGCCCATCTCGAGCACCAAGAGCATGATGGGGCACTTGATCGCCGCGGCCGGTGCGACCGAAGTGATCATCTCGCTGCTGGCCATTCGCGATCAGGTCTTGCCCCCCACGATCAACTACGAAACACCTGACCCGAACTGCGACTTGGACTACATCCCCAACGTCGCGCGTAAAGCGCCGTGCCGGACCGTCGTGTCGAATAGCTTCGGCTTTGGTGGCCAGAACATCACGCTGGTCGTCCGGCGTTTTGAAAGCTAATTCCGCTGCCGTCGTCCATTCAGGCGGAGGCGAACATGGCAACCGTCGCTGAGGCCTTCGAGCAGGCCGTCCAATTGCATACCGCCGGGCAATTCGCCGCGGCTGAACAAATCTACCGCCAAATCCTGGCCCTCGAACCTCGACACGCCGATGCCCTGCACATGCTCGGCGCCATGGCGCTCCAACGGGGCCAACACCCGAGAGCCCTCGAACTGATCCACTCAGCGATTGCAATCGAGCCCCGCTCACCTCAGTTCTACAGCAACCTGGGCGAAGTCTATCGAGCTTTGGAACAAGATGATCGAGCGCAAGCCTGTTATCTCCAGGCACTCTCGCTCGATCCCAATTTTTCCGATGCCCTCAACAACCTCGGCCTCGTCTTGCTGCGAGCGGGTCGGTTGACCGATGCGGAGGGAGTGCTCAGCCGGGCAATCCAATCCGATCCTCGTTCCGTGCAGGCGCTCTGTAATCTGGCCACAGTCTGGCAATTGAGCGGTCGAGCCAGCCAGGCGCAGGCCCTGTATCAGCAAGCCATTCAAATCAATCCCAGCCATGCCCCCGCGCACAACAATCTCGGCCGCCTCTACATGGATCAACACGAGTACCGTGCTGCCGAGCACATGTTTCGTCAAGCCGTTGCGCTGCGGCCCGAGGCAGCATATCCCCACGAGAGCTTGGGAAAACTGCTCCGCGTTCAAAGTCGTACAGCCGAGGCCCGCTCGGAACTTCAGCAGGCGATCGACCTCGGCGGGCACGATGGTCTGCGCATCCAACTCGCCTTGCTCATGCCCGTGATTTTCCAATCGCGTGATGAGATGCTCCGTCTCCGCGCCGCGCTGGGACAAAACATCCTGTCGTTGCTCGATCAATCGCTGTCCGTTCGCGAACCACAAGACGAGATCGGCATCAACCTTTTCTATCTGTCCTATCAGGGACTCAACGACCGTGAGTTGATGCAAGCCGCCGCTCGGTTATACCTGCATGCGATGCCGCAACTCGCCTCGGTCGCCCCTCATTGCCAAACCGGACCATCAAGGACCGGCGAACGCATTCATGTCGGCTTCATCTCGAAGTACTTCTCAGCCCACTCCGTGGCGCGACACAACGCGGGACTGATCGCACACCTCGATCGAGCACGCTTTCACGTCACGCTTTTTCTTTTTTCACTCGCCTCGGACGACACGACCCAAGCGGCCATCGCCAGCGCCGATCGTACGGTCGTATTGCCGCTACGGGTCGAGTCGGCGCGCGAGTTGATCGCGCAAGAACAACTCGACGCGCTCATATACACCGATCTCGGTATGGATCCGTTCACGTTCTTCTTGGCCTTCGCCCGATTGGCTCCGGTGCAATGCGTGTTGCCGGGTCACCCGGTCACGACCGGCATTCCCAACGTCGACTATTATCTCTCCTGCGACGCGTTTGAGCCCGCCGAGGCGCCAGAGCATTACTCCGAGCAACTCGTGCGGATGCACCATATCCCGTCGTACTTCACCCCGCCCAGTCGCTCCGCCACGCCGCGCTCGCGCGCCCGCTTCGGACTGCGCGACGAGGAGCACATTTACATCGTTGCGCAGATGCTGTTCAAGATTCACTGCGACTTCGATGCGGTGATCGAACGTATTCTGCGAGACGATCCACGCGGACGAGTCATTCTGTTCGAGGGTTATCAGGAGCCTTGGACTGAGGCGTTGCTCGCGCGGTTGCAACGCACGGCAGGCACGGTGATGTCGCGTGTCGTGATGCTGCCGACCTTGCCGATGCAGGAGTTCATCGAGTTGCTCGCGGTCGTCGACGTGGCGCTCGACACGTTTCCGTTCTGTGGTGGCACGACGAGCATGCAGGCTTTATCGCAAAGTTTGCCCACAGTCACCCTGCGAGGCGCGTTCATGCGAGGCCGTGTGACCGCTGCCCTCTACGACCGCATGAAGTTGCCCGAATGTGTTGCCCGCGATGTCGACGAGTACGTCCGGCTGGCCGTGCGATTGGGGACCGATAACGAGTTTAATCGACACATTCGGAACCAAATCATCGAGCGGCGCGGGGTATTGTTCGAAAATCGAGGCTTTGCCGACGAACTTGGGGATTTCCTCGCGCGCACGGTGAGGCAAAATAGAGAGTAGCTCTCGCGCCCTTCACAAACCACTCGCACCCAGCATGACTGCCGCCGCTGCTTTGCAATTGCTCCAGACACGCGGTTGGGTCTTGTTCCCGGCCGTGATCGACCCGGCCCTGGTCGCCCGCTTGGCGCCGGCCATCGATGCCGCCGTGGAACACTGCTCCGAGATTCAACACCATAAGGGGATGTGTGCCGAGAACATCGACGCGGCCCATCACATCGTCGGCTTGTCCGACAGCTTCACCGAGTTTCTGCAGCGACGCTACCTGCTCGACATCGTCAGCCAATACCTGCGTGGCAAGTTGATTCTGAACTCGTATGGTGCGAACTTCATGCAGCCGACGACCGCGGCGTACTATCAGAACTTTCATCGCGACGTACGAATCTTCATTCCCGGCTACCCGACGATGGTCACCATGATCGTGGCCGTCGATGCGTTCACGTCCGACAATGGTGGCACCTGGCTCGCCAGCGGCTCGCACCTCGTCGAGGACCGCCCGAGCGACGAGGCGCTGCGAACCCACTCCGAGCAGTTGATCGCTCCGGCCGGGAGCATCGCGCTCTTCGACTCATGTATCTGGCACGCGGCGGGCATGAATCGCACGCCGCTACCGCGCCGGGCAATGACACTCACCTTCACGCGCCCACACTTCAAGGCCCAGGCCGACTATCCGCGGATGCTCGGCGAGGCGGCCTTAGCTCAATGCGACGAACCGACGCGCGAGCTGTTGGGGTACTACTCGCGCACACCGGCCAGTCTCGAAGAATGGTATCAACCGCGCGAGCAGCGGTTCTTCCGCGCCGACCAAATCTAATCGAACACGCCCTTCGCGGAGACCCGCCATGTCCAGCCTCGACGAAGAAACCCGACGCCTCAACGCACTCGTGAGCGGCTACGATGACTCGCCGTTCGATCGTCGCATGCGACATTGGATGCTCCGCAGCTTTGCGCCCTTTTTTCGACCTGGCAAGACGCTCGAACTCGGCTGCCACGAAGGTGAGTTCACCGTGCTGTTGTCCCAGCGGTTCGACGATCTGACCGTGGTCGACGCGGCGACCGAGTTCTTGGAACGCACGCGCCAACGTGTCAGCGAGCGGGTTAAATTTCAGCAGGCCCTCTTCGAGGAGTATGCGACCGACGAGCGTTTTGACAACATCTTCTTGATGCACGTATTAGAGCATCTGATCGACCCGGTCGCGGTGCTGCAAAAAGCCCGGTCGCTGTTAGCTCCGCAGGGTCGAGCCTTTCTGGTCGTCCCCAACGGCAACGCCATCTCACGGCAGATCGCCGTGAAGATGGGGCTCCTCAAGGAGCTAACCGACTTTGCACCGGCCGATCATCGGGGCGGGCATCGGCGCGTGTACGTGATGGACACGTTGCAGCGCGACGTCCGCGCCGCGGGGCTGAACATCGAGACGAGCGGAGGCGTGTTTCTCAAGGCCCTCGCCAACTTTCAGTTCGATGCCCTGGCCGGCGGAGAGCTGATTAGCGACGCCTTTATGGAGGCCTGTTATCAGTTGGGTTTCGAGTATCCGCAGCTCTGCGCGAGCATTTACTGCATTGCTGGCTCTTCATAGGCGAGGCCTTGAGCGTGAGCGCGAAGCCGCACATCATCGGTGGCATGCTGGGACTCGCGGAGCCCGCGGCGAGACCGTATCCGCCGCTCTCTTTGATGCAGCAGCCACACCTGCGGCTGGCCAATGCCCGTTCCGCGCTACGGTTGCTTATCGAACATCTTCAGCCGACGAGAATCTGGCTGCCGGCGTATTTGTGTCCGGTGCTGCTCGATGTGATCGAGCACCGCGAGCGGATTCACTTCTTCGATCCCGGCGCTCAACTCGACTGCACCGCCTCGACGTTGCTCGCTGACGTCACAGCGGGCGACTTGGTGGTGGTGATTGACTATTTTGGTTTCGGTGTCCAACGAGATTGGCTGCGAGCACTTCGTGAACGGGGCGCGACGATCGTCTTGGACGCGTGCCAAGCGTTGTTCGTATCGCCCGACTGGAGTCGGTTCGATTACGTGATCGCCAGCCCGCGCAAGTTCGTGGGGGTCCCCGATGGTGGCTTGTTGGTGAGCAGCGAGGCGCAGCGGCTCCCTTGTGTCGCATTGCAATCCCCACCGGCCGCTTGGTCGCAGCGCACGCTCGACGCCGCTCGGCAACGCGCCGAGTTCGATCGAGATGGTGTCGCCCGAGCTTGGTTCCAGCTGTTTCAGCAATCGGAGGCGGAGCAGCCGATCGGCCCCTTCGCGATGAGCCCGATCGCCGCGACCATCCTGGAAACGAGCATCAATGAGGTGTCGATCAGCACCCAGCGGCGCAACAACTATGCGTTGCTGCTCGAAGCGTTGGCGGACGTCGCGTTGTTTCGTGAATTGCCGGCCGAGGTCATCCCACTGGGCTTTCCGATCCGGCTTGCCGCGCGTGACCGTGTGCAGCAAGCGCTCTTCGCGGAGAGCATCTATCCCCCGGTGCATTGGCGATTAGAGGCGTGTATCGCCGAACGGTATGTCGACTGTCGGCGATTATCGACCGAGTTGCTCACGCTCCCGTGCGATCAACGTTACTCGGGCGATGACATGCGCCGCATGGCGAGCGTCGTTCGCCGGGAGTTGTCGTCGTGACCGGCTACCTGAGTTCGCAGTATGCGCAATCGCTGACCGAGTTCGGTCAGCCGCGCCGATTGACGCACTGCACGGGCTCGATCCTCGAAAGGCCCATTGCCGGTACCGACTGGCATGATGCGATGGGGGTTTACCCGCGGTTCGTGTGTCGCGATTGGCTGGCTTTGGCGCCGGACCTCGACGAGTTGTCCCAACAAGACAATGGCCCGCTGTGTGTGTCGCTCGTCACCGATCCGTTCGGCAACTGGACCGAAGCTTTGCTGCAACGTTTATTTCCTGACCGACTCATCCCCTTCAAGACGCACTTTGTCGTCGACCTCGCACAGCCGCTCGACGAGTGGATCAGCAACCATCATCGTTACTACGCGCGGGTCGCGTTGCGTAGCGTGACCATCGAATCCGTCGAGAATGGTTCGACATTCCTAGACACCTGGGTCGCGTTGTACGACGAACTCGCACGGCGACACGACCTGCACGGCATTAAAAGGTTCTCGCGGGCAAGCTTTTCCCAGCAACTCGCCGTGCCGGGGCTAATTGCCTTTCAGGCCCGCGATCAGACAGGACAGATCGTCGCGGCGCAGCTTTGGTATCAACAGGGGGACATAGCCTACAATCACCTCGCCGCCAGCGCGGCTGAGGGGTACCGACTCAACGCGAGTTATGCACTCTACGACCACGCGCTGCGTTGGTGGCGCTCTCAGGTCCGCTGGCTCGATCTTGGCGCGGGGGCGGGGCTCGACCCCAGCGGCAACGACGGCCTGAGCCAATTCAAGCGCGGCTGGAGCAACGACGTCCGGCCGGTTTATTTTTGTGGTAAGGTTTTGGATCGCGCGCGATATGATGAATGCGTGCGGCAGCGTGGCGCGGGCGAGACAAACTACTTCCCCGCTTATCGAGCCGGCGAGTTTGGGTGACCCGGCTGACTGAGGAGTTCCGACGTGGATGCCGTTTATTTGCGGGCCTTCGAGGCCAACGACCTCGATCGCATTTGGCGTTGGCACAACGATGAGAGCCTGTACGCCACGTTGGGTGGAACCTACCGCTGCGTCAGTCGGGAAACGGTCGCCGACTGGTTGCAACGAAAAATGACCACGTCACCTGATGAATGGAATCGGGCCGTCTGCCTACGGGACTCGCACGAGCACATCGGAAACGCGTATCTGCGCGACATCGACCCCGCTGCACGCAAGGCCGAACTGCATTTGTTCATCGGCGACGCTCACAACCGTGGCCGAGGTTACGGTCAAGCGGCGACACGGTTGTTACTCGCGGCAGCATTCGAGCAGCTCGACTTGCAACGGGTGTACTTGCACGTGTTGGCCAACAATCTGCCCGCGATTCGCGCCTACGAGCGGTGTGGTTTTGAGCCGGAAGGGATGTTACGTCGCCACGCATTCAAACAAGGTCAGTTCGTGGACATGCTCGTGATGGGTTGCTTGCGTCCCGATGCCTCGCCTCGAACGGCTGCTTCCCGTTGAGAATCACCCCTCGAGCGACTTGGTTATCCTATGAGCATGAATATCAAATCGTCGCTGGCCGAATTGGCACTGTTTGGCGCCCCACGCGCATTTAACGAGCCGCTGCACGTGGGTCGCCCCAACATTGGTGACTCGCAACGCATGCTCGAGCGCGTGCAAACGATCTTGGATAATCGTTGGCTCTCGAACGATGGACCGATGGGGCGCGAGTTCGAGCGCCGCATCGCCGAACTGTGCCAGGTCAAGCACTGTATCGCCATGTGCAACGGTACCGTGGCGCTCGAGATTGCCATCCGCGCGCTGGGGCTCAGCGGCGAGGTGATCCTGCCCAGCTACACGTTCATCGCCACGGCCCATGCCCTGCAATGGCAAGAAATTACCCCGGTCTTTTGCGATATCGATCCGCAAACGCACACGCTCGACCCGAACAAGCTCGAACAGATGGTCACGCCCGACACGACAGGCATCATCGGCGTGCATCTCTGGGGGCGAGTCTGCAATATCGAGGCGATAGACGCCGTGGCTCGGCGACACAATCTGGCCGTGCTGTACGACGCGGCCCATGCTCTGGGCTGTCAACGTGATGGTCGAGTCGTGGGAGGCTTCGGTCGAGCCGAGGTGCTCAGCTTCCATGCCACCAAGTACATCAACTGTGGCGAGGGGGGCGCGGTCGTCACGAATGACGATCAACTCGCGGAAAAGATGCGACTGATGCGCAACTTCGGCTTCGTCGACTTCGATAAGGTCATGCATGTCGGTACCAACGGCAAAATGAGTGAGATGGCCGCGGCCATGGGACTCACCTCGCTCGAAAGTCGCGAGGAATTTGTCTCGATCAACCGGCGAAATTATCTGGCCTATCGCAGCGCACTCGACGCGATCAAGGGTCTGAGTGTGATTCAGTACGAGCCCCAGGATCAGCCCAACTATCAGTACGTCGTATTGGAGGTCGACGAGGCGGTCACGAAACTCTCGCGTGACGAACTCGTCGAGCTGTGCTTCTCGGAGAACATCCGGGCGCGACGTTACTTCTGGCCCGGCTGTCATCGCATGGAACCGTATCGATCGTACTTCCCGCATGCGCATCTGTTATTAGAGCAGACCGAGGCCGTCGCGGCGCGAGTCATGTTGCTGCCGACTGGCACGGCGATCGGTCTCGAAGCGGTGGCCGCGATCAGCTCGATACTCAAGATCGCCACCCAGTATCCGGCCGAAATTCGCGCCGCGCTCGCACGTCGGCGAGCCCCATCGCACTAAACGGCCCGCTGCCCTCTATGAGGATTGTTTGGAGTTGGTAAAACTGCGTCATGGCCACGCTCAACGAAGCACTGAATCAGGGGATCGCACTGCAGAACGCTGGTCGATTGCGCGAAGCTGACCAAGTCTATCAAGCGATCCTCCGGGCGGATCCGAACCAGCGCGATGCCATCTATCTCAGCGGTGTGTTGGCGCTGTTGAATGGCAACCCTGCGCGGGGCATCGAGCTGATGCAACGCGCGATCGCGCTCGGACTCCTGACCGCCGAGCTGCTCAACAATCTGGGGGCCGCTTATGTCCATGCCCAGCAGCCGCCCCAGGCGCTCTCGTGTTTCGATCGCGCGATCCAGCTCGCGCCCACCCATGCCGCGTCGTACTACAACAAAGCTTGCTTGTTGAAAGACAGCGGAGACCTGGCTGGGGCGGCCTCGCATCTGCGCACGGCCATTCACCATGACCCCCGGTACACCGCGGCCCTCAATAATCTGGCCAGCTTGTTGATCGATCACGGCGATCTGAATGAAGCCGCCACGATGCTCGAACGGTGCTTGCAGATCGATCCGCGGCATGTCCGGGCGCTGTCGAACCTCGGCATGTACTTTCAAAAAACGCACCAGTATGCCCAGGCCGAGGCCGTCTATCGGCGAACCATCGAGATCGATCCGAACTATGCCTTGGCGCACCACAATTTGGCCAGCTTGCTCTTCGATCGGTCGCAGCTCGACGAAGCGCTCGCATCGTATCAGCGCGCGACTCAGCTGGACCCCCGCTCGTTCGAGTCGTTCGTCGGCTTGGGGACCACACTGGCTACGCAGAGCAAGGTTACTGAGTCCCGCGCAGCGTACCAACAGGCGTTAACTATGCGAGACGATCCGGGCTTACGACTGCGGCTGGCATTGCAGATGCCGGTCGTGGCTTCGAGCGCGGTCGAGGCGCAATGGTCACGGCAACGGATCGAGGATGCAGTCGACGAGCTGTTGTTGAAGCCGCCCATGATTCGCAACGCGACCGAGCAGGTCGGCACGCTACCGTTCTATCTGGCCTTTCAAGGGCTCGACGAACGACCGTTCTTGGAACGATTGTCGACGTTGTTGCGCCGTGCGAGCCCCGATTTGAATTTCGTTGCCGAGCACTGTCGCGCCCCCGTCTCGCTCCAGGGAAAGCGACCGTTGCGGATCGGCTTCGTCTCGAAGTATTTGTTCGATCATCCGGTGGGCAAGCACAACGCGACGCTGTTTGAGCAGTTGCCGCGTGACGAGTTCGAGTTGATCGTGGCTCGACCGGCCCATCAGGCCGACGACGTCTCGCGCCGCATCGCGCAGAGCTGTCATCAATCGGTCACGTTGCATCATGATTTTCATGTGGCTCGACGACAGCTCGCCGACCTTAAGCTCGACGTGCTCAATTACACGGACATCGGTATGGATCCGTGGAGCACGTTTCTGGCGTATGCTCGATTGGCACCGGTGCAGTGCGTGTTCACGGGGCACCCGGTCACGACCGGGCTCTCGACGATCGACTATTTCATCTCGAGTCGGTTGATGGAGTTTCGTGGGGCCGAAGAGCATTACACGGAAAAGCTGGTGCAACTTGAGACGCTGCCGAGTTTGTACACTCCGCCCGAATTGACCACGCCGGTCGCCCCGCGCGAGGCCTTGGGTCTGCCGGCGACGGGCAACTTGTACATCAGCGCCCAAACGTTGTTCAAGTATCATCCGGCGGACGACGAGTTGTTCGCACAAATCTTGCGGGCCGATCCACAAGGCTGGCTCGTGATGTTCGACGGGCGGCATGCGAACTGGACCCAGATCATGCGTGCGCGATTCGCCTCCACGATGGGCGACGTCGCACCGCGGATCGTGTTTCATCCGCGGGTTAAGACGCACGAGTTTTTGCAAATCTTGTCGCATGCCGCGGCGGTGCTCGACACGCCCCGCTTCAATGGCGGCACGACAACCATTGATGCGTTATCGGTTGGTGCCCCGGTGGTGACCTTGCCGGGTCCGTACTTGCGGACCCGTACGACACTGGGTTGTTATCTGCGAATGCAGATCTCGGAACTTTATGCTTCCGACCGCGATCGTTATGTGAAGCTCGCCGTGCGGCTGGGACTCGACCCACGCTGGCGAGAGCAGATGCGGCAGAAAATTCTCGCCGCGCGGGATAAATTGCTGCACAACCCTGGCTACCCGCAGGAACTCGCCGCGTTCTTCCGCTCGTTGGCGTAAGTCGTGTCCCCTGGCTAGTCGTGTGGTGTGCGGAGCGATATACTCGTTATTGACGACTGCGCTGATAATGAACCAGGGCGACCATCGGAAGCCCGGTCTTTCCCGGCTTCGCGTTGCTCGCCTAGGCCCGTTCGGTGCGCATCCTTCGATCAATTACCATTATTGCCCTCCACGATCCGCTATGCCGCGCTACGTTGTCCGTTTTGGTGTCATGCGCATGCTGGGGTTGTTCTCGACCAGCCAGGGTGATGTGCTGCGCCGAGGGACCCAGGTGATCTCGCGAACCGAGCGTGGGTTGGAGTTAGGCGAAGTGCTGTGCGAGGCTACGGACGAGGTGGCCCAAAAGGTCCCCGACCCGCGGCGGGGACAAATTCTCCGCACGCTCAGTGAGGACGACCAGCGACAGTTGAACCATTTGCGCGAGCGCGAACGGAACGAATTCGAGGTCGTCGAGCAAAAGATTGCGCAGCTCAAGTTGCCGATGCAGCTGATCGACATCGAGCACATCTATGGCGGCGAACGGATCGTCATTTACTACCTGTCGGAAGATCGGGTCGACTTTCGCGAGTTGGTCAAACTATTGGCGGCCGATTTTCAGACGCGGATCGAGATGCGGCAGATCGGCGTCCGCGACGAAGCCAAGTTACTGGCCGACTACGGTGACTGCGGCAAGCCCGTGTGTTGCAACACCCATTTGAATGAGATGCCGCCGGTGTCGATGAAGATGGCAAAAATTCAGAAGGCGACGCTCGACCCCACGAAGATCAGTGGTCGCTGCGGACGGCTCAAGTGTTGCTTGCGATACGAATACGACACTTACGAAGACCTGCAGAAGGAACTGCCGAACATTGGTGCCCAGGTGGTGACCCAGGCGGGGCGAGGCCGAGTGTTGGCCCAGGAAATTCTGGCCGGTCAACTGTTGGTTGAAATGGAAGATCATCGCCGCGTGCTCGTCGCCGCCAGCGATATTCTGACCGTGCTGTCGTCGCGGTAAGGCATGTTCCGCTCTCGTCACGTTTTTTCCCGCTACTGACCATCATGTCCAATACGTTGCGTTCGATTCACCAGCTCATTGAAGACGACCCGCGTTATAAGTTCGACGCCTATGTGTTTATCTTCGAGGCGCTGCGGTACGGGCACGACATTCTCGGCATGGGAACCGTGTTCCCTTCGACCAAGGCGACTCGCGGCAAGAAGAAAAAGGCCAGCGAGAAACCCTCCGGCGACGAGCCTCCCAGCGAGGAGAAGCATCTGACCGGCCAAGAGCTGTGCGAAGCCTGCCGCCAGCTGGCGCTTGAGCAATACGGATACATGGCCAAAACGGTGCTCGGTAGTTGGGGTGTGCAAACGACCGACGATTGGGGCGAGATCGTGTTCAATCTGATTCGCATCGGCGAGTTCAGCAAAACCGAGCATGATCGACGCGAGGATTTCACCAACGTCTACAACTTCGACGTGGCGCTAGTTGAACAGTTTCAAATCAAAATGGCGCCAAGCGAGCGCAACGAATGAACCTCACCCGCCTCACACGCGCGCAACGTCTGCGGTTCTACACAAGCACCGCGGCATTGATCGCCTGGATCGTTTTTCTGGCGGTCATGGCCATCGCGTTCTGATCCATCAAGTGGCCAGTTCAGGTCGATTCCGAAAGTACTCGAGCGCCTCGGGGTTCAAAAGCGCCTCGGCATTTTTGATCGGGCGATCGTGGACCACGTCGCGCACGGCGAGCTCGACGATCTTGCCGCTCTTGGTGCGCGGGATGTCTGGCACGGCAATGATCTTTGAGGGCACATGCCGGGGCGTCGTGTTGAGACGAATCTGTCGAACGATCCGTTGCCGCAACGAGTCGTCGAGCGCTACGCCCGGCCGCAGTTTGACGAACAGCACGACGCGCACATCACCTTCCCATTGCTGACCGATGGCTAGGCTTTCGAGCACCTCGGGCAGTTGTTCCACTTGGCGATAAATCTCGGCGGTGCCAATACGAACGCCCCCCGGGTTGAGCACCGCATCGCTACGACCATAGATAACCATGCCGCCGCGCGGGGTCAGCTCAGCCCAGTCTCCGTGTCGCCAGACGTTCGGCCAGCGATCGAAATACGCCTGACGAAACTTTTCGTCCCCCGGGTCGTTCCAAAAACTCACTGGGACACTCGGGAACGGCGCGGAGCATACCAATTCGCCCGCGCCTTGGGGCAAGGCGTGCCCCGCGTCGTCGAAGACTTCGACACGACAGCCGAGCGCTCGCGTCTGTAGCTCGCCACGAAACACACTCAGCACGGGGCAACCCAGCGCAAAGCAACCAATCAGATCGGTTCCACCCGAGATGCTCGACAACAGCACCTCGGCCTTGATCGACTGATAGACGTAGTCGAAGCTCTCGCTCATGAGGGGCGAACCGGTCGAGAGTATGGCGCGCAAGGATGTGAGCTGATGGGACTCGATGGGCTTGACCTCTGCCTTGTCGATCGAGGCAAGATACTTGGCGCTCGTGCCCAACACGTTGATCTGCTCCTGATCGACCAGATCGAATAACACGCCGGCATGAGGCGCGGCCGGTGAACCGTCATACAAGACGATCGTGGCCCCCACGGCCAGGCTGCTCACCAACCAGTTCCACATCATCCAACCGGTGGTCGTGTAGTACAGAATGCGTTCGTCGCGGCGGAGATCGGTGTGCAACACCAATTCGCTGAGGTGTTTGAGTAGCGTGCCACCAGCGCCATGCACGATGCACTTGGGTACCCCCGTCGTGCCCGACGAGTACAAAATGTACAGCGGATGCGCGAACGTTAGCGGCATGAACTCGATGCACTCGGCGGATGTTTCGAGCGATTCTTGCCAGAAGGCCGCGTCGGGGAACAAAGTCAGGTCAGGCTCGTCGCTCAGATAAGGGACGATGACCAACCGCTCGACGCTGGGCAGTGCTTGGCTGACGGCGTACAACTTATCGAGCACCTCGAACGACTTGCCGCCGTAGACGTAACCGTCGACCGCGATCAAGACGCGCGGCGCGATCTGACCGAACCGATCGAGCACCCCTTGCACGCCAAAGTCGGGCGAGCAACTCGACCAGACCGCGCCGATGCTGGCCGAGGCGAGCATGGCGACCACCGCCTCGGGAATGTTGGGGAGCCAGCCCGCGACGCGATCGCCCGGCTGAACACCCCAACGTCGCAAGCTCGCGGCAAATTGAGCCACCTGACGGCGCAATTCGGCCCAACTGATCTCGCGGCGCGTGCCTTGTTCGTTGCGAAAGATGATCGCGGGCCCCGCATCGTCGCGCGCGAGCAGATTCTCGGCAAAATTGAGTTGAGCACCGTTGAACCAACTCGCGCCAGACAGTTTATCGCCCGCTGTGAGGACGGAGTCGAAACGGCGTTGCGCCACGAGGTGACAAAAATCCCAGACCGATTCCCAAAACCGCGCGGGCTCGCGAATGGACCACTGGTACAGGTCCTCGAAGTCGGCGAGCGGCTCGCTCCAGCGCTCGGCGACATATTGACGGAAGGCGGTCACCCGAGCGTTGGCGATCTGCTCGGGTGACGGTGACCAGAGTGGGCTGAGGGACATGGCGTACTGGAAAACTGTGATAGAGAAAACGACCTATTCTGGGGCCCAATTTGTAACAGGTCAAACCAGCAGAGGTGCATTGAGGATTTATTTTCGACTTGCCAGTTCGATCCAGGGCAATCACAATAGGGTTTATGAAGACTGCTCTAGCCTCCTTTTGGTTTTCGTTTTACTTTACCCCGACCGATCGCGGGGCCGGAGGAGTTGCGTAGTCGCTCATCCAACGCGAGATAGAAACAAACTCAGGCCCCGAGATCCGGTTGATCGGTTCTCGGGGTTTTTTTGTTATCCCGAGACCTTGCGAACGGTTAAACGTTCGACCTGATCGAAGGTGCCCCCCAATTCCAGGTCATTAGCACAGGAGCATCCACGTGATTGTCGTCATGCAAAAAGGGGCCACGAGCCAGGAGATCCAACACATGGTCACGCGCGTCGAGGAGCTGGGCTTCAAAGCCCATGTAATCACGGGGGTCGAACGGACCGTCGTGGCGGCGGTGGGAGCCGAACGCGATGGACTCAAGGAACTGCTCGAGACCGGCGCGGGAGTCGCCGAGGTGCTGCCGATTCTGGCTCCTTACAAGTTGGCAAGCCGCGAGATCAAAAAAGAAACCTCGCTCATCAAGGCCGGCAGCCTCAAGGTCGGCGGCAATCGCGTGGCGGTGATCGCGGGCCCCTGCTCGGTCGAGAACGAAGACCAAATCGTGTCGATCGCCGCGGCCATCAAAGATGCCGGCGCGACCGCGCTGCGCGGCGGAGCATTCAAGCCGCGTACGAGTCCCTATAGCTTCCAGGGTTTGAAGGAGGACGGCCTCAAGATGCTCGCCACGGCGCGCGACGCCACCGGACTGGCTGTCGTCACCGAGGTATTAGCCACCGAGGACGTGGATCTCGTGGCCAAGTATGCCGACGTCTTGCAGATTGGCGCGCGCAACATGCAAAACTATCGCCTGCTCGAAGCCGTCGGTAAAACCGATCGTGCCGTGCTGCTTAAGCGCGGGCCAAGCGCCACGATGGAAGAACTGCTGCTCGCGGCCGAGTATGTGCTCGACGCCGGCAATCCGAACGTGATCTTGTGCGAGCGGGGGATCCGCACGTTCGAGAACCATACGCGCTTCACGCTACCGCTAACGTCGGTCCCCTATTTGCATGGCAAGACCCACTTGCCCGTGGCGGTCGATCCTAGCCACGGCACCGGACACACGTGGCTGGTGCCCAAGATGGCGGTGGCGAGCATCGCGGCCGGCGCCGATGCGTTGCTCCTCGAGGTGCATCCAGATCCGGCCCATGCGATGAGCGACGGTTACCAGACACTCAACCTGGAGCAGTTCAGCGAGACGATGAAGGCCTGCCGCAAGGTGGCCGAGGCGGTCGGCCGGTCACTGTAGTGGCCGCTACCAGTTGATGGCATCCGGGCCGAGTTCTTCCTCGACGCGCAATAGCGCGTTGTACTTGGCGAGCCGTTCGCTGCGCTGGATCGCGCCGATCTTGATGAACTTGGTCGCGGTGCCGACGGCCAGATCGACCATCGTCGTGTCTTCCGTCTCGCCGCTGCGAGCGCTCACCACGCGCCCGTAGTTCGAGGCCTGAGCGAGGCGCATCGTCTTGAAGGTCTCGCTGAGCGTGCCGATCTGATTGACTTTAATCAGGATGCTGTTGCCGACTTTCTGAGCCACGCCGCGGCGCAGACGGTCTTCGCGCGTGGCGAACAGATCGTCGCCGACAAGCCGCACGCGGCTGCCGAGCCGCCGGGTGAGCAGTTCCCAGCCCTCCCAGTCGTCTTCGGCCAGACCATCTTCGATGCTCGTGATCGGAAATTCGTCGACCAGTTGCTCGAGTCGGTCGATCATTTGCGCGCTGCTGAGCCGTTGTCCGCCATGTTCACTCAGCCGATAGTGCGAGCCGTCGTAGAAATGGGTGCTGGCGACGTCGATGGCGAGCGTCACATCCTCGCCTGGCCGAAGCTGAGCGGCTTCAATCGCGCGGACGATCAGTTGAGCCGCGGTCTGGCTGTCGGGCAGTCGGGGACCGTAGCCCCCTTCGTCGCCGACGAGCCGCCCTTCGTAGCCAGCATCGCTCAGCACTCGGCCCAGGCGGCGCGTAACGCGCACAATCCACTCGAGCGCCAAGCTATAGCTGGTCGCTCCGATGGGCATCATCAGGAAGTCTTGGAAATCGAGATTGCGTCCGGCGTGCAGGCCACCCGAGATGAGATTGGTCATCGGCAGCGGAATGCGGGGCGCGATCATACTACCGGGATTCGATGCAAGCGTGCTCCACAGTCGCTGGATGTGACGGTAGAGGGGCACTTTCTGTGAGGCGGCGGCGGCCTGCGCAGCGGCGAGCGAGACACCCAAAACGGCGTTGGCTCCGAGTCGCGTCTTGCGCGGCGTGCCGTCGAGTTCGCAGAGCCGTTGATCGAGCACGAATTGATCGCCGGGGTCGAGCCCCTGTACGGCCTGGGCCAAGGGGCCATTGACGTTCGCGACCGCTTGTCGCACGCCGCGACCATCGTAACGCTCGAGCGCGCTGTCGCGCAGCTCGAGCGCCTCGGCCTGACCGGTGCTCGCGCCCGAGGGGACAATCGCGCGGCCCAGCGAGCCATCGGCGCAGCGCATGTCGACTTCGACCGTCGGGTCGCCGCGGCTATCGAGAACCTCACGGGCATGAACTTGCGTGATGACCGTCACGATGCAACTCGCGATTCGTCGCTAGGCCGAGATGAATACCAGAGCAAAAAAGCCCGTGACGATCGACAAAATCGCCACGGGCGTCAACAACGAGTCGGTAACTCAGGACCGAAGCAGACACTACTCGCCGACGAGCGGGTCTTTCTTCTCGGTGATCACCGGGCACTGGGTCGCCATTTCGGCGTTGAGTGCGGTGAAGTCCTTCCACTGCTCGGGCAGGTTGTCCTGATGGAAGATGGCCTCGACCGGGCATTCGGGCACGCAGGCCTCACAGTCGATGCACTCGTCGGGATGGATGTAGACCATCTTCTCCCCTTCGTAGAAGCACTCGACGGGGCAAACGACCACGCAGTCCGTGTATTTGCAGGCAAAGCACGGTTCGGCAACGACATGGGCCATGGAATGCATCTCCTTCGCAACGCAAGATAGGATCAATCGCCAGGGTGCCGATCGTAAAAAGTAGATCGCCCGGTCTCGACCACGGGTTGAGGCAATTTCGAGCTTTTCATCATCCTCGGTCATTCAACACATTGCTTAGAAGGGTGTCAAGCGGCGTTGACGCGGTTCTCGTCCGTAGCTGCAAAGTCAACCCCGGTCGTCGTTTAGTGGGGGCCCGACTCGGCCGAATGAGATTGCCAGCCGTTTGACACGTTGTCAGGAATTTCGCTCCCCATGCTAGCCTTGCTTTATGAGCAGAGGTTAATCTAAAATCGATGGTTGGACACCCCTTTGGCAGGGTGCTCGTGATGGCACGGACTGCCCGACTGCAGTTTGCTTTCCTTTGCAAGGCGTCGCGTCGTGGCTCTCTCGGAAATCGATCGCAATGTTCTTGAACGCTGTTTAGCGCGCAAACCACGCGCGTGGGAAGACTTCGTCGACCGATTTCTAGGGTTGGTCTTGCACGTGGTCAATCACTCGGCCAAGGCCAAGTCGGTGCGGCTCAGCGAGGCCGACCGCGATGATCTCTGTGCCGAGGTGTTTCTCGCCGTCTGTCGCGATAGCTTTGCCGTGCTGCGTCACTTTCGCGGTCAAAGCAGCTTGGCGACCTATCTGGCCGTGGTGGCACGTCGCGTCGTGGTGCATGAGTTGCTCAAGAACAAGACGCCGGCTCGACTCACGCCCACCCCGCACGACACGATCGTGATGGATGGCCACGAACAGCGGTTAGCCAATCGTGATGAAGTCGAACGACTACTCAGCGGCCTGAGCGGGCCCGAAGCACAAGTCGTCCGCCTCTATCATCTCGAAGGCAAGTCGTATCAAGAGATCGCCACGTCGATTGGCATCGCCGAGAACAGCGTCGGACCGGTACTGAGCCGGGCTCGTGAACGGATGCGCGCTCAAGCCGCTGCGACCGTCAATCCCGCGCTATAAAGCACTCGACTTGCTCAGCCAAGCGACCACCTGCGGCAAAATGGCGCGCATCGCTCGGGCGCGATGGCTCAGACAGGACTTCACCGCCGGCGACAAGACCCCGAACGTCTGATGATACTCGATCACCTCGAACATCGGGTCGTAGCCGAACCCACCTGAGCCTTGTTCTTCGAGCAGAATGCGGCCCCGGCAGACATCTTCGGCCTGCGCGCGAATGTTTCCCTGCGGATCGGCCAGCGCCACGTGACAAACGTAATGAGCCGTGCGCTTGTCGAGCGGCACGCCGCGCAACTCGTCGAGCAGCTTGCGATTGTTGTCGGCATCGGTGGCCTGCTCGCCAGCATAGCGGGCCGAGTACACACCGGGCCGGCCGCCGAGCGCGTCGACCGCCAAGCCACTGTCGTCGGCCAGCACCCATTGACCGAGCTGCCGGGCATAGCCAAGAGCCTTGAGCGCCGCGTTGGCTGCAAACGTCTCGCCGTGCTCATCGACTTCGTCCGTGTGGTTAAAGTCGGCGAGGGTGCGAACCTCGATCCCCCAAGACTGGGCCAGAGCGGCCATTTCCAGCCCTTTTTTGCGATTATGTGTTCCGATCACCAGCAGCATGAGTCCCCCGCGGCGCGCCAAGCGAAATGAGCGTGCTGCCTAGGATGACGTTCAGGCCGCGCGGGTGCAAGCCCCGCGAGATCGAGTGCCTGACCGCAGCACACTCCTTACCGCTGGGTCACGGCGCCGCGATCGTAGTCGACGATCATCGTGGCCTTGGGGACCTGCACCGGCAAGGCCTGCAAATCGCAGGCGATGCCCGCAATGTTGCGCGGCCTTTCACGCACCATCCCTTGCCCGGGCCGCATCACCGACTCGGCACTGAAGGTCTCGATCAGCTTGTGAATCTGCGGATCGATCTCGATCTTGCCGTCGGTGCGGGGCGTCCCCACGGCATCGAAGCTCCCGACGCAGACGATGCTCGAATGTCGGTCGTGAAACTCGTAGGCCTCGTAACCCTTGGCGCGGAGCGCTTCGCACAACTTGTGCGCGTTCTCGGCCGCCTGTTGGAGTCCGCCGCCCGAGAGGCTCTGCTTACCTTCTTCGATCTCGCGAATCGCCTTCGGATCGATCACGACGCGCCCAGCAAACGTGGCAACCTTGACCGAGAACTTGCCCGGACAGTGAAGCAAGCTATGCGGCAGCGGCTGATTCATTTCATACACAACCTTGTCGATCCCCTTGGGGACAAAATACTCGCGCGGCAGCATCGGGTTGCCGACGATGAACGCGTGCCCCATCGGGCCCTTTTTGCGATTCGCATGATTCTCGGGCAAGATGTCTTGAATAGCCAATCGATACGCCGCCAAGGTGCGGTTCGTGCTCTTGTTGGCTTGCTTGAGCTTTTCCAGGTTCAAGCAGTCGGGCTCCATGTGCTTGATGCGATCGAGGGTCTTTTTGGCCTGCGCGTCGGTGATGGTCGGGTAGTCACCCACGAGCACCGCGATTTCGTTGATCTTGTCGTTGCGATAGCGCATCCGCTGTGGCGCGCCGTAGCGATCGATGGTCCGCCCGGTCGTTCCTTGTGTGTAATCGAAGGTCATGCGGTAGGTGTAAGCCGGCAGCTTATAGACGCTGCGCAGTTCGTGGGTCAATTCGCGGGCTTGTTTCTCAGCCTCTTCGCCGCTGAAGGTCGTACACATAATCAGGTACGGACCTTCGTTCTCCGTCAGTGTGAACGGCTTGTCCGGATTGACTTCGATCCGTTTGAATAGGCTCACGCCACGCCACGGCTGTTGCGCGCAGAGCGGGACGGGAGACACGAGGCCAATGAAAATCGAGGTCAACACCACCAAACCGACAGAGCGCGTTAACATCATGCCAACCTTGTCGAGTAGGCGAGTACGAACGACCGTGCGAGAACCGGGAGCCCGGATGGGGAGGCGGACTCTAACAAAAGGGCCTCGGTGAGACAATTGAGGATTGCCGCTGGCGCGTACCCGATCGACAAATTGCGACCCGTGCTAGCGAGGCTAGCGGGCTGTCGCCATTGACTCGACTCGCTCGGCCTCGAGATACCCGTCGGCGACGCGTCGCGCCGTTACCTCGACAAACTGCCCGTACGACGCTCCTTCGTCGCTCAACTCGACCGGCGCGTAGCGGCAACTCGTGCCGCGAACGGTCCCCGGACGCGCTTCGCGGCTGGGTTCGATGAGCACTTGCAAACGCCGGCCTAGCAGCCGCTCGTAATAGCGGCGCGACAATGATGACGCCAGCTCGGTGAGCCGCGCATGACGCTCGGCCTTCAACGGCTCGCTGACCTGATCGGGCATGTCGGCCGCCGGTGTGCCGCGACGCCGGCTGTACGAAAACACGTGCATCTTCGAGAACTCGAGCTGCTCGCAGACCCCGAGCGTCTCGGCAAATTCGGCATCCGTTTCACCCGGAAAGCCGACGATCACATCGGTCGTGAGCGCGGGCAACTCGAGTCGTGATTGCACGAGTCGGCAACGATCGACAAACCGCTGCGCGCCGCCGCGCCGCTGCATGCGATGTAGCACGGTGTCCGAGCCGCTCTGCAAGCAGACATGCAAATGAGGACAAACTTTCGCCGCGTGCTCGCCCATCACGTCGATCAACTCGCGCGTCACCTCGGTGGCTTCGATGCTCGATAGTCGAATACGAAACTCGCCGCTCAGCCGCGCCAATTGATCGACCAGGTGCGAGAGCCGCAGCCAGTCTGCCTTGGGCCGACCTCGATTGAAGTCCACCCCATAATGCCCCAGGTGAATGCCGGTCAGGATCAGTTCGCGGTACCCGTTGTCGATGAGTCGCCGCGCCTCGTCGACGATCTGTTCGAGGGGCCGGCTGTACATATTTGGCCGCACATGGGGAATAATGCAGAAGCTACAGCGCAGCAAGCAACCGTCCTGCACTTTGATAAACGCCCGCTGCCGACCGTTGAACCGGGCGATTCCGGTAGGCACGTCGACTACACCGGCGCGGCCGAGCAAGTCGGGCAGCTCGCGTTTGTCCGTGAGTACCTCGACCACGCCCGGCAAGGCGGCCAGTTCCTGTGGCGCTCGCGTAGCGTAGCAACCCATCACGATGATCCGCGCGTCGGGGTTGTGCAGCGCCAGATGCCGAATCGTTTGTCGGCTTTTAGCATCCCCTTCGTTCGTGACCGTGCAGGTGTTGACGATGCACAGGTCGGCCGGCTCACCCTCGGTGGCGTCACGGTAGCCGACCCGTTCCAAGCCTTGCCGCACATACTCGGTCTCGTACTGATTGACCTTACAGCCGAGCGTGACCGCTCGCAGAGTCGGTGCGCGCATCAAGGTTGCTCGTGGATCAGCGGCTGTCATGTTGTATTAATCACCGGGCGCCGGTTCGAGGGTCGCCGACATCGAACCTTGGCACGTGGCCACGAGCGCGTCTTTGCCGTAGGCATGGATCTGGTCGCGCTTCAACTCGGCATGTTCCTTGGTTGTCGTCAGCACGATCACCTTGCCTTTGAGATGCACCTCCTCGGCCATCTTGAACCCTTTTTCGACCGGATGACCAAACAGCTCCTGCAACATTGCGATCACATACTCGAACGAATGGTCCTCGTCGTTCCACAGCAACACATGATAGCGGGGCACATGCCGTGGCTTCTTGCGCTGATCCGTTTCGGTCTTGGTGACAACAACCGGTTCGGCCGTCGCGGCAGCAGTGTCTGACATACAGAAAACCCTTGGCAATGATGCAAACACGCGGGAACGGACATAGCCCTCGACAGAAGCGTGCATTATATTTGCTTCTTCAGTCGTGACAAATCGATTCTACACGACCCATTCTACGACAGTGGTGAGGTTTTCGTGAACAGCTCGACGATCGACCCCTATTTGCAGCAGCACGCCACGCGTTTCGAAGACGAACTGTGCGACTGGCTGCGCATGGCGAGCGTCAGTGCCGACGCTGCCTACCAAAAGGACGTTCGCCGCGCCGCCGACTGGATCGCCGGGCAGTTTCAGACGATGGGCCTCAAAACTCAAACGCACGAGACGGCCGGCCACCCGATTGTCTACGCCGAGTCACCGGCCATACCGGGCGCGCCGACCGTGCTGGTCTACGGTCACTACGATGTGCAGCCCCCCGACCCACTCAACCTCTGGACCACTCCGGCCTTCGAGCCGACACGCCGCGACGGTAACATTTACGCCCGAGGCGCGACCGACGACAAAGGGCAAGTCTTTACCCATGTGAAGAGCGCCGAGGCCTGGCTCAAGTCCGTCGGCCAATTGCCCATCCAGCTCAAGTTTCTGATCGAGGGAGAAGAGGAAGTCGGCAGTCACAATCTGGAGCCGTTCATCGACGCGCACCGTGAGCTGCTCAAGGCTGACGTGGTCGTGGTGAGCGACACGAGCCAGTTCGCCAAAGGTCAGCCGGCCATCACCTATGGCTTGCGCGGCATTGTCGGTTTCGAGTTGCGTCTCACCGGACCCAAGCGCGACTTGCACTCGGGAACCTTCGGCGGAGCCGTGGCCAACCCGGCCAATGCCTTGGTGCGTTTGCTGAGCGCGTTGCACAACGATCGCGGCGAGGTGCAGGTCCCCGGCTTCTACGATGATGTTGAACCGATCAGCGCGCGCGAGAAGGCCGAGTTCGAGCGGCTCGCCTTCCGCGAGGCCGATTTCTGCGCGCAAGTCGGCGTTCGCGAACTGTTCGGCGAGTCGGGCTACTCGACCTTGGAGCGGCGCTGGACGCGCCCCACCTGCGATATCAATGGCCTCACCAGCGGCTATCAGGGCGAAGGCTCGAAGACCGTGCTCCCCTCGACGGCCAGCGCCAAGCTCACGTTTCGTCTGGTACCCAAGCAAGACCCGGCCAAGATTGGCGCCGCGCTCGAAGCGATGCTGCGGAAACTTTGCCCGCCGGGGATCACGCTGGAACTGCTCCATCGAGGCGGGGCGCCAGGCGTGGTCGTGCCGCTCGACAGCCCGTTCGTGGCCGCGGCCGCGGCGGCCATCGAGCAAGGTTTCGGCAAATCACCCGTCTATATTCGCGAGGGGGGCTCGATTCCCGTCGTGGCGACCTTCAAAAAATCGCTCGGAATCGATACCCTACTGCTGGGCTGGGGACTCGATGACGATAATACCCATAGCCCCAACGAAAAGTTCTGCCTCGCCGATTTCCATCGCGGGATCAAAGCCAGCGCGCACCTGTGGGGCAAGCTCGGACAACTCCCGCGACCGTAAGCTGTCACGCCCGATATTCAGGAGATTCACGATCGCGGAGAGCGGAAAGGGGAAAGCGAAAGCCGGGTCATGGTGACTGTGGCTCATCCGCTTTCGGCTTCCCGCTCGCCGCTTTCCAAACACCATGCTCGACCGCAAGTTCATTATCGAAAACGCTGAGTTGGTTCAAGCCAACTGCACCCGCCGTAACAATCCGGCCGAGGTCATGAAGTTTGTCGCGCTCGATGCCCAGCGGCGCGAAAAACAAACGCTCGTCGAAGAGCTCAATCGTCAAGCCAACGACGTATCGAAAACGATCGGCAAGGCCAAGGACGAAGCCGAACGCGAAGCCCGCAAGGCCGAGGGTCGCCAACTCCGCGATCGCATCTCGATCGTCCAGCAAGAGCTCGACGCGCTGCTCGCCGAGATGGACACGATCCATCGTTCGATTCCCAATCTCTCGCATCCCGACGCCCCGCATGGGAGCGACGACCAGGCGAACCTCGAGGTCCGCCGCGGACGAGTCCCCGCCGCGAAACTCCCGTTCAAGGCGCTCGACCATGTCGAACTTGGCGAAAAGCTCGGGCTGTTCGACTTTCACGCCGGAGCGAAGGTCACCGGCCACGGCTTTTACTTCCTCAAGAACGACGCCGTGCTGCTCGAGTTGGCGCTGCAACGCTACGCGCTCGACCTGCTGATCGCCGAAGGGTTCACTCCGACGCTGACCCCCGACCTGGCGCGGAACGAAATTCTGCATGGGACCGGCTACATCCCACGCGGACCCGAGACGCAGATCTACAGCATCGCCGACAGCGATCTGAGCTTGGTCGCGACGGCCGAGATCACGCTCGGCGGCCTGCTGAGCGACACGATCCTCGACGAGGAGCAACTGCCGATCAAAGTGTGCGGCATCAGCCACTGTTACCGCACCGAGGCCGGTGCCCACGGCAAGGCGACCCGCGGACTCTATCGCGTGCATCAGTTCACCAAGGTCGAAATGTTCGCCTTCACGACCCCGGAACAAAGCGATGCGATGCTCGATTACTTCTGCCAGCTCGAGTCGCGGCTGTTCGACGGCCTGGGGATTCCGTATCGCGTCGTCGACACCGCCACGGGTGACCTAGGTGGCCCCGCGTATCGCAAGTTCGATCTCGAAGCCTGGATGCCCGGCCGTGGCGATGGCGGCGAGTTCGGCGAGGTCACGAGCACCAGTAATTGCACCGACTACCAAGCGCGCCGGCTCGGCATTCGCTATCGCAAGAAGGGTGAAAAAGGGACGCATTTCGTCCACACGCTTAATGGCACCGCGGTCGCTATTAGTCGCGGCATCATTGCTGTGCTTGAAAACTACCAACAGGCCGATGGCACGATTATCGTGCCCGAGGTCTTGCGTCCGTTCATGGGCAAAGAGCGGATTGTGCCCTTGGGCCCACGCGCCATCTAAGCCCTGCGTACCATCGCGTCGAATGCTGTATCGAGACTCTCGCCGTGACTGATTTTGCCGAGAAATATGCTCGTGCGGTGGATTTGCATCAGGCGGGCGATCTGGACACGGCCGAGCGACTCTATCAGGAACTACTCCAATCGTTTCCGGACTCGCCCGACGTGTGGCATATGTTCGGCCTGCTTCAATATCATCGCGGGCAAACGTTCGCGGCGATCGGTTGGATGCGTCGGGCTCAGCAGCGGTTGCCCGAGCACCCCTTTTTGCTCAGCAATCTGGGCGCGGTGCTCGCCGCGCAGAATATGCTCAGCGACGCGGAGCAGTGTTTCCGCCAGGCGATCGCCCTCGAACCGCTCAACCTCGACGCGGCCACGAATCTGGAGCGGCTGTTGCGCGGCCAAGGACGTCTCGACGAGGTCCAGTCGCTGTTGGAGGATTTTTGTCGCCGCGCGCCCGACAACGCCCCACTATGGTTTCAGTTGGGCAACTTCAATCTCGAGCGACATCGTTACCTCGACGCGCGTCGTTGCCTGCAACGCGCCGTCGAGTTGGATCCGCGAACGGCACTGTACTGGAACGCCCTGGGCGTGGCCCACGAGGAGCTGCGCGATCCGAGTGCTGCCGAGTCGTGTTACCGCCGGGCGTTAGCGAACGATCCGAACTTTGCACCCGCTTGCAGCAACTTGGCCCGCTGGTATCAACAGCAAGGTCGGCTCGATGATGCAGCCGAGTGGTTTGATCGCTGCGTGACACTCGCCCCGAATGATCCGGTGCTGGCCAGCAATCGGTTGGTGTTTTTGCATTATTTGCCCCAGATGAACCACGAGACGCTGGTGGCCGAGCATCGGCGTTGGGGCGAGCGGTTCGCGGCTTCGCGCGGCGTGGCCTGGCGTCGCCGAACACTTGATATTCGCGGCGATCGACCCTTGCGCATCGGGTATTTATCTCCCGACTTTTGCGCCCACGCAGTGGCCTCGTTCGCGCTGTCGCTGTTTCAATTTTTCGATCGCAATCAATACCAACTCTTTGCCTACTCGAACATCGCGCGCCCCGATGGGACCACCGCCCAGTTGCGCCAATTAGCCACGCAATGGCACGATGTCTGGGGCTGGAACGACGAGCGCGTGGTTCAGCAAATCGTGGCCGACGAGATCGATATCCTGGTCGATCTGTCGGGTCACACGAGCCATCACCGCTTGACCGTCTTCGCTCATCGCCCCGCTCCGTTGCAGATTACTTATCTGGGTTACTCGACGACGACCGGCGTGCCGACGATCGACTTCCGTATCAGCGATGCGATTTGCGATCCGCCGGGTGAAGCGTGGCTGGGGAGCGAGACGCTCGTGCAGATGCCGCCGCCTTTTGCGACGTACCATCCCTGGGCGCACGCACCCACTCCGATCGCGCCCCCGTGTCTCGAACGCGGCTATGTCACGTTCGGCTCCTTGCATCGACTGGCCAAAATCAACACTCAGGTGCTCGACGCCTGGGCTCGAGTCTTGCTGCGCGTGCCTAGCGCCCGCTTGCTCATGTATCGCGACAACGTTCACGACCTGGCGCAGGCTTGGTTTCGCGAACAATTCGCTCGCCGCGGGATCGACCCCCAGCGCGTCGACATGTGGCACGAACTGCCCGGTCGTCTGCCGTACCTGCACGCCTACGAGCACATCGACATTTCGCTCGACGCCTTTCCCTGGAGCGGTCATACGACTGCCTGCGAGGCCCTGTGGATGGGAGTGCCGGTGGTGACCCTGACAGGAAATCGAGCCAGCGGACGGATGGTGACCAGCGTGCTCGACGTGATCGGCTGCCGACCGTGGGCCGCCGCGAATATCGAGGAATATGTCGAAATTGCCGCGCAACTCGCCGCCGCGCCGGAAGAATTGCGCGTCGCGCGGCAACAGCTTCGCACTCGATGCATGCAATCGCCGCTCTGCGACGGTCGCAGCTTCGTCCAGCGGCTCGAACACGTTTATCGATCCCTGTGGCAACACCAGACGCAGGTCATTCGAGCGGCCGTATCCTGAGCCGCGCGCTCCGCTGGTTGACCTTTGCCAACTCCGGTGACGGAGCCCTTCGCAATCCGCCTGTACTTCATCGCGGACCAATAGAGTGTTGCTCTCGCAGACGGTATGATGAGCGGCTCTCCGAGTATGATTGATCCTCCGATAATGAACTGATTGAAGTATGCGTAGCAATCGAGCCTAGGTGAGCAACGCGAGGCCGGTATGTTCGGACTCCCGATGGTCGTTCTGTTCGCTGAATGATCTGAACCTCAATTCCCCCGTGCGATCGATATGCAAACTCGTCACGATCTTTTGGGCCGCGTCAGCGGCGGCGAACATCTCTCGCGTCAGGAAATGGCCGACACGCTCGACCAGGTGATGCGAGGCGATTGGCCCGACCATGAGTTGGCGTTGTTACTCACGGCGCTGCATCACAAAGGCGAGACGGTGGCCGAGGTGGCCGGGGCGGCCGAGGCTTTGCGGCGACACATGACCCCCATCCGCACGGCTCGCCCGGATTTGATCGACACCTGCGGCACGGGAGGCGACGCGTCGGGGACTTTCAACATCAGCACGGCTGCCGCTCTTGTCACGGCTGCGGCCGGTGTGCCGGTCGCCAAGCATGGCAATCGCAAAATTACCAGCCGGACGGGTTCGGCCGACGTGCTCACCGAGTTGGGGGTGAATATCGAGGCCAGCGTGACGTGTGTCGAAGCGTGCCTCGATGAGTTAGGGATTGGCTTCTGCTTCGCGCCTTTGTTTCACCCGGCGATGAAGCGCGTCGCCCAAGTACGGCGGCAACTCGCCTTTCCGACGATCTTCAATATCTTGGGACCGCTCTCGAATCCGGCCCTTGCCCCGTATCAGCTCTTGGGCGTCGGCCGCGCGTCGCTACGTCCGCTGCTGGCCGAAGCCCTCGCGCAACTCGGTACTCGCCGCGCATTGGTCGTCAGTGGCGATGATGGGCTCGACGAGGTGACGCTCGCCACGAGCTCGCAAGTCAGCGAAGCGTCGAGCGCCGGCGTACGCTCGTTTACCTGGAGTCCTGCGGTGTTTGGCCTTGTCTCGCAAAGCTTGGCCGGCTTGCAAGTCGAAACGCCTGCCGAGAGCGCCGCGATGATTCGTAAGATTCTGGCCGGCGAGCGCGGCGCGGCACGCGATATCGTGGTGCTCAACTCCGCCGCCGCGGTCTGGACCGTCGGTGCCGAAGCAACCCCGCAACAAGCTGCTGAGCGCGTGGCCAACGCGATCGACAGCGGCGCTGCGGCTCAGTTGCTCGCCAAACTCGCCGCGCGGACCCAGCGTGGCAATGGATAAACACTCGGCTCGTTTCACTCATTCCGATCACGATTCACGACCTTCGACTTGCTCACATCCTTAGAATCCCCTGACATGAGGCGGCTATGAACGGTCTCGGTACGCTCGATTATCTGGCCGTCGCCGCGTATCTTGCGGTCACGATGTGGATCGTGAAGCGCTCGAGTCAGCAGCAGAGCGACACGGACGAGTTCTTCTTGGGTGGCCGCAGCATGCCTTGGCTCGCCGTCGGGCTGTCGATCATGGCCACGCTGCTATCGACGAACACCTACCTGGGCGCGCCGGGCGAGATGATCAAGTACGGGCCGGCCTACGTGTTCGGCTTCTTGGCCTACCCGATCCCGATCCTGATCGTCACGACGCTCTGGATTCCGTTTTTTATGCGATTGCGGATGACCAGCGCGTATGAGTATCTCGAACGGCGCTTTGATTACCGCGCGCGACTCGTGGGCGGACTGCTGTTTTTGGGTCTGCGGTTGGGTTGGATGTCGATGGTCGTGTACACGGCGTCGATGGCGATGGTCGCGATGGTCCCTGGCCCGTTACAGATGTTGGCCGATTGGGTCGGCGCTCCGCACGCGATTTATCCGGTGATTCTGGCCGTTGGACTGGCCTCGACCGTGTACGCCTCGCTGGGCGGGATGCGGGCCGTAATCTGGACCGACGTGCTCCAAGCCGTGATGCTGTTCGGCGGCGTCGTGCTGATCATTGGCTACGTGTGGATCATGCAAGGGACGGGCGTAACCGCTTGGTGGACACGCATCGTCGCCGACAGCGCCTCGCCGCCGCAGGTCGAGTGGTTTACCTGGGATATCTCGGTGCGAACGACCGTCGGTTGGACGATGGCCAACATCATTTTCTGGAACAGCTTGACCCACTGCTGCGACCAAGTCGCCCTGCAACGATATTTCACGACCAATTCGTTGCGGTCGGCGCGGCGTAGTTTCTTAGTGAGCATTTGCAGTTCGGCGACCATTGGCCTGCTGCTCGCCGTGGCCGGGCTGGCTTTGCGATATTTTTATCTCGAAAACCCCACTCAACTCCCCTCCGATCTGTCACCCGAGAGCAGCGCGGACAAGTTGATGCCGTTCTTTTATGCCAATCAGCTTCCAGCCGGCTTTGGCGGCTTGATCTTGGTCAGCTTTTTGTGCGATGCGATGCAGACACTCGTGTCGGGGGTGAATAGCATCGCCGCGATCATCACGCAGGATGTGACCGACCGCCGCACGAGCGGTATCAAGCTCGACAAGCTGAAGCTCGCCCGCTGGACAACGATTACGGTGGGGCTGGTGTCGACCCTGCTCGCCCTCGTGGCGGCGAGCATTGCGATGAACTTGGGCAAAACGATCTTCGACATGCTGCCGCGGATGTTCAACATGTTCCTCGGCCCGCTCGCCGTGATGTTTATCATCGGCATGTTCTCGCGCCGCGCCACGCCGCGCGTGATCTTGGTCACGATCGCGATCACGCAGGCGTTTTCGAGCCTCTGGTCGTGGTGGAGCGAAGTGCCGGGATTGCTCAATCGCTTGGGAATGACCCACGGGGCCGAGCTGTTCACCGCTATCCTGGGCGCCAATGCCGACGGTACTCCCAAAGGACCGAGCGTGATGCTCGCCGTCGCGGCTCCGTGTGTGTTCGGGCTCATTGTCGGCGCGGTGGTCAGCTTGCTGCTCGGCCGCAAAGATCACGCCGGCCTCGCGTTCACCTGGCGCGAAGTGATGAAACTTCCGGTCACCGATCACTGAACGCGAGTTTAACGATTAAGTGGATTTTTCTGCATGCTAGCAGCGTTCACCCGGCCGATATGCTGAGCGTGAATCGATCCATCTACCTGATAGCGTTGCTGGCGATCGGGCTGTTCACAGCCGCGGGGGAGCTGCGCGCGCAGCCGCCGACCATGCCGCTGCCGACTCAGCCACTCAATGCGCTCCCCTCGACCGCCCCCGATTTTCAATCGACCCTCGACTTGCTCTACAATCGGGTTCGCAAGCCGGTCACGCTGCGCGATAGCGGCGTGAGCTTGATGGATCCATCGATGGTGCAGACCAACATTCGACTCCGTTACGATCATGGTTATCAGATCACGCAGCCTGATCGGGGAGAATATTTCTGGGCCCGCTCGCCGCTCGGCCGTGGTCCCGCGTTGCTCGAGACGAGCGTCGACTATCAGGACATCTCGATCTACGGCGAGTACGCGCCCAGCGGCGGTCGCTGGAGCATCGCCGGCGAGTTGCCCGTGCGGTTCGTTAATCCCGAGATGAACCCCAATCATGCCGGGCTCGCCGATGGCAACCTGGCCTTAAAGTGGGCGCTGCTGCAATCGCCCGACAGCGTCGTCACAGTGCAGTTCCGCACGTACTTTCCGAGTGGCTCGGGGACTCGGGGGCTCGGCACTCAACACGTGAGCATCGAGCCGGCACTGTTGGGGTTCTATCGCCTGGGTAAAGCCCTGGCCTGGGAAGGGGAGCTTCGCGACTGCGTGCCCCTGGGCGGAACCCCCGGCTTTCAGGCGAATGTTGTTCGCTACGGCACCGGCATGACCTACACGATTGCCGAGGACGGCATCTACAATATCCGCAGCGTCGTCGAGTTCGTCGGCTGGACGTTAACCGGCGGCGACGTGACGATCAACGACGGGGGCGGACTCTTTCACACGCAGAGCGCGGCCGGACAAACGATTCTCAACGTCGCCGTCGGCGGACGCATGAATCTCGGCGAACGCACCAGTGTCTACAGCGGTTATGTTCACAGCGTGGCCAGTGCGGCCTGGTATCGCGATCTGTTCCGAGTCGAGCTGCGCTACGCCTTTTAACCGCTCATCGCCGCTTGCAGCAAGCGTTTGAAATCGGCAGCTGACTTGACTCGCATCGCCGGCTTGTCGACCAAAACCGTGTCAATAACCTCGGAGAGCCGCGCGGGGATACTCGGATCGCGATGCCGAATCGGAATGGCCTGCGTGTTCAACACGACCTGCCACGGGTCTTGATCTCCGGGGAAGTCGCGCGGCACGAAACGTCCCGTTAGCATGTGATAGAGCGAGGCGGCCAAGGCCCACAGATCGACGTCGGGCTGGTTATACAGAAAGTTTAACACCTGCTGCCGAGGCATGTAGTACGGCTTGCCGGCCAGCAGGCCCGTGGCCGTTTAACCGCTGAGGCCCGCTGCGTCGAACGCCTTAGCGAGCCCGAAATC